>CAYGTH010000006.1:14177-42614 GCA_964352745.1 uncultured Bacteroidia bacterium | reverse complement strand
GCTAAGCAGGCTACCTTCGAAACGCAGGGCGGAAACCTGATGGATGCCTCCGTTCATGAAATTCTTTCGGGTCTGGGCTTTTCTGCAGATGAGCATGAAGAGGCTTACGAGACTTTTTCAGGAGGCTGGCGAATGCGGGTATTGCTCGCACAGATGTTGCTTACCCAGCCGGATATCCTGATGCTGGATGAGCCGACCAATCACCTGGATTTGCCTTCGATTCAATGGCTGGAAAATTACCTGCGGACCTATAGTGGGACGGTGATAATCGTATCACACGACCGGTATTTTATAGATCGAATGGCAACCAAAATTGTTGAGATCAGTCTGGGAAAATTGCACGTGTTTGGCGGAAACTACAGCTTTTATTTGCAGGAAAAAGAATTGCGGAAAGAACAACAAATTGCTGCCTATGAAAATCAACAGCGGCACATAGCAGAGCAGGAAAAATTTATCAATCGATTTAAATACAAAGCCTCAAAGGCCAAACAGGCGCAAAGTCGAATCAAGCAACTTGACAGATTGGAGCGAATCGAAGCTCCGGAAGAAGAAGCGGCTGGCTTTAAGCTGCGTTTTATCATGAATGTGCGTTCGGGCAAGGAAGTCCTGAACCTGAGAAATGTCCATAAAGCATACGGAGAAAAAGAAATCATTCAGTCGGGGACAGCGACTGTAATGCGCGGAGATAAGATTGCCTTGATTGGGGCGAATGGACTGGGGAAATCGACTCTCCTGCGAATCATTGCCGATACAGAGCCTTTTTCCGGAAGCCGGGAGGTAGGACACAATGTGAATACCACCTTCTTTGCGCAGCACCAATTGGAAGCCTTGAATCTGGCCAACACCGTATTAAAAGAAGTCGATGGTATAGCAGATAATAAAACAGAAACGGAACTTCGTGGAATTCTGGGAGCCTTTATGTTTTCTGGAGATGAGGTGGAGAAAAAAGTACAGGTACTTTCCGGAGGCGAAAAATCCCGGGTAGCGATGGCAAAAGTCCTGCTTTCAGCTGCGAATTTCCTGTTGTTGGATGAGCCTACCAATCACCTGGATATTCAGAGTATTCAGGTGCTGGTAAAGGCCCTGAATGCATTTGAGGGGACTTATGTAGTGGTTTCTCACGACCGATTTTTCCTGCAAGCCGTAGCCAATAAGATCTGGTACCTCGAAGATCGGCAAATCAAAGAATATCCTGGGACGTATCAGGAATTTGAAACCTGGCAAAAGAAGCGGGAACAGGAAGCGAAAGCTGCCTTGGCCGAAGTGAATCGCCCCCCAAAAGTTGTACCCGTTGAAGAAGCTCCAAAAGCTAAAAAGCCGGAACTTTCTTATCAGGAACAGAAACAACGGAAGAACCGGCTCAGGAAACTGTTGCGGGATCAGGAAACATTTGAAGCGCAGATCATGGAACTGGAAGCGCTGCAATCTGCACTAGAACTCAAGATGGCCTCCCCGGAAGTAGCCGCTGATTTTAGTGAACTCTCTGCTAAGCAGAATGAATGGAATGAATTAGCTTCCAAACTCGAAAAAGCAACAGAAGCCTGGGAGGAAGTGTTGCTGGAATTGGAAGAGCTGGAGGCAGATGCTTAATTTGAAATAGATAAATACCGCTTAATGATAGATAAATCACTGATCCGGAAATACAATGTTCCGGGCCCCCGGTACACGAGTTATCCTACCGTGCCGTATTGGGAGGATAATCCCGAAGATGCGCAGTGGGCTGCACATGTCGCCCAAACATTTACCCAAACCAATAGCCAGGAAGGAATCAGTCTGTATATCCATTTGCCGTATTGCGAAAGCCTGTGCACTTATTGCGGTTGTAATACGCGCATTACGGTCAACCATCAGGTAGAAGGGCCTTATATAGATGCGGTGGTGAAAGAATGGGACTTGTATCAGGCCCATTTTTCAGAGAAACCCCGTATTCGGGAATTACACCTGGGGGGCGGAACCCCAACCTTTTTTAGTCCGGATAACCTGACCCGGATGATTCAGGGAATTCTCTCCTCTGCCGAAAAAGCCGAAGATGCTGAATTTAGTTTTGAAGCCCATCCGAAAAATACTACTCCTGAACATTTGCAGGCCTTATATGATGTCGGATTTCGACGACTAAGCCTTGGAATTCAGGATTTTGATCCGGAAGTGCAGAAAATTGTGAATCGGATTCAGCCCTTTGAGATGGTGGCGGAGGTTGTCGAAAACGCCCGGAGAATTGGCTATGAATCCATTAATTTTGACCTGATTTATGGCCTGCCCAGGCAACGCTACGAATCGGTCCAGGATACCATTGAGAAAGTCAATCGACTCCGACCTGAGCGCATCGCCTTTTACAGCTATGCGCATGTCCCCTGGGTGAAACCCGGCCAGCGGATGTTTACAGAGCAGGATTTGCCTTCGGGTGCGGAAAAACGCGCCCTGTATGAATTGGGAAAAGAGGAATTTGAAAAGCAGGGATATGTCGAAATTGGGATGGATCACTTTGCTTTACCGGAGGATGAATTGGCCCAGGCCTTGCAGAACGAAACCCTCCATCGCAATTTTATGGGCTACACCAGTCGACATACCCAATTGATGGTGGGATTGGGCGTTTCCTCGATCAGTGATTCCTGGTCCTGCTTTGCCCAAAATCGCAAAAAAGTGGAGGACTATCTCGAAGAAGTTCAGGCGGGCCGGATTCCTATTTACCGGGGCCATGTTCTTACCGAAGAAGACCTGGAAGTCCGCCGCCATATTTTGGAGGTGATGTGTCATTTTTCAACCGGATGGCAACCCGGAAGTATTTTGGATGAATTGATCGTCCGGCACAAGGCCCAACTTACTGAAATGGCTGCCGATGGCCTGTTGGAACTTCAATCCAATCGGCTGACAGTTACAGAGATCGGGAAACCCTTTGTGCGAAATATCTGTATGCTATTTGACGCAAGACTTGCTCGAAAGCAGCCTGGACTGGCAGTGTTTTCACAGACGGTGTGAGGGGATTGAGTTAACCTGATTGGGGAATACCCGTAAATCACACCTTGCAATCGCCATTTTTCTCCAGGGAAACTGTTCAGAACCTATCCGTATTTTATTTCGATATCCCATCTCACCCATGAAAAACCTACGCACATTCCTGATCCTGATACCCATTCTTACCTTGATGGCCTGCACCAAACTGCTGTTTGTAAAACCTATGCCCAAGGCAGGAGACATCATCCGGGAATTGCCTGGCTTTTTGACGGGTACTTATAAGCAAAAGGACGGCTCGGGATACATGGAAATCGAACGCCTGAGCGAAAAGCACTGCATCATTCAGTCCTATTACGGCATGTCAGCGGATTCTATGCAAAGGCGAATTCGAGAATACAAAACGGATTCTACCTCTGCCGAATTGCGGGGAAGCACTTTGATCACCCGTCGGGGAGATTCTACCATCACAGAAAACTTCACCGAGAAAGACGGGTATTTTTATAGCGAGAAAAAACCCCAATATGAAATCAATGTCGGCGAAGGCTATTTCATTGACGACTTTAAAAATATGCTTGAGAAGAAGGCGATTTTTAAAGAATATGAAGGTGCCTTTTTCCTGAATGTGGTAGAGGATAAGAATTGGTTTTTGATCAGTATGCAAGAAACGGACAAGGGATTCATTATTCAAAACAGCTCCGTAGCCGACACCTCATTTTCCGAAACGAGTACCTATTACAATGGCATCACCACGATTCAAAAACTGAGCAGTTATACCTATTTGGTCGACCCAACAGATCAGGAGTTTTTTGAATTGCTGGAAGAACCCAAATTATTCAAACAGGAAGAATGGATTCGGGAAGGAGGCAGCGTAATGGGCTTTTTGGGCCAATACCAAAACCTGCTCATCGGCGGCGGAATTGCATTTGTAATCCTATTAATTCTCCTTGCTGTAAAAGGACGAAAAAACGCCTAATTAGTATCCATTCAAAAAGGAGAGGTATCCAAATGGATTCCCATTCCTTAGACCATGTTTGGAACGCTAATTTCCTTAGAAAATACTGACTTCAGGAACCTGATCTTCGCCATTTTTACTCGAAATAGCTCGCTATTTCTGCGCAAAATGACTTGTCAGAACCCTAAATTCAGCATTTTCGCTAACAAATTTTCTGTCCCAAACATGGTCTTAGGAAGGTGAAAAAAGCATTGTGTTGTCCGCAGACCCCGATCTGCGGACTAGGATTGTAGCCTTCTGCGTTTTCTTCCTGCTAATTTTTAGCGAATCCCCTACCTCACTATTCGCAAAGGGATTCCAGCCGTTTTCTGCCCCTTACTATTCTCAAGCAAAATCCAATACAGCCCCTCTGTCAAATCTGCAGTGGAAATTCGATTCGGTCCCGGCCGTAGGTTGGGAATAGAAAGCAACATTCGTCCTTGTGCGTCTACCACTTTGGCGGTAGCAGAGTTCATGTCTGCGGGAACTTCAACTACACATCCATCTTGAGCGGGATTGGGGTAGAGGAGGAGCCGGGAAACCTGTAGGGAGGGGTTCAGGCTGGTAGTGCCAGGGATAGATTTTGCTGACCATTCAATATCAACATACTCAGTGGTATCAGCCAGGTTGAATATCCGCACGACTACATTGGCAGTCGCCAGGGTATTATTCGGATAAAATTGGCAAACTACCTTTTCGGGAACTGTGGGATTGGCTTCCAGGATAAAGGTACCACTTGTTTCGCCTGCTGTATAGAAGGTATCCGGCACCTCTATGGTATTGTCCCAACTGGCCGGAAAGGGGCGCGGGAAAGTCTTTTTCCAGCCCATATTCAGGTCTGAATTCGTGAGATTGTCGAGGCTGGAATAGGAGTAAACAACAAACTGATCCTGTTCAAAAACCAATTCATGCAAAGTGTCTGAAACCGTGAAGGTTTGCGCTTCCAGGCTCAGAAAAGTGAGGGCAAAACAGCAAGGAATCAAACAGAAACGGCAAAGATGAATCATAGGGAATTAGTTGAAATATGTACAAAGATACGGCAATAGGAAGTAGGTAGGGGAGAGAATTCCACTTGATCCATCCAATAAAATTGAAGAAGTTGTGTGACCTGAACAAAAAGAGGGAATAGGAACTCGATTCTATCCTTTCGTAACGCTTTGCCCGGACCCCTACTCTTAATCTGTTATTGAATATGAAAGAGCACCTGTTTGGAATCGAAAACCTCAATGTATACCTCGTGCTGGGCATACTTGTCTTGTTTGGTCTACTGGAGACTTTCGCTGGTTTTCTGAAGCGTACCCGGAGGAATACCGGGGATTGGGTACAGGAATTTGGGGGATTCCTGGTACTGTCTCTTTTGATTAAGCCCGGAATTGTGTTAGCGGTTCTGGCGATTGGGCAACTGCTCGTACCGAGCTATGGAGTCATGATGAGGGACTGGAGCCTGTGGATTGCTCTCCCGCTTTACTTATTACCTGATGACCTGTTGCAGTACGGCTACCATCGCTGGGCACATGAAAACCCTTTCCTCTGGAAATTGCATCGCACACATCATCAGGCAGAAGAAATGGGCTTCTTCGTTTCCTATCGGAATGCCGCACTCTATTACCTGCTGATGCCCAATATCTGGTGGGTAGGAATTTTTACCTTTCTGGGGGCAGGCAAAGCAGTAGCGCTTGGCCTGATTCTCAAGCAACTTGTTATTATCGGTTCCCACAGTACCCTCAAATGGGATAAACCTTTGTATGAAAATCGATTTCTCCGGCCGCTGGTCCTCTTATTGGAGCGAATTATCATTACGCCTGCCTTCCATCATGCGCATCATGGCAAATCAAAAGTGGATGGCATAAGTGACCCCAATGGAAATTTTGGCAATATGTTTTCCTTATGGGATCAGCTGTTCGGAACGGCTATCTACACCCATCAATTCCCACTTGCCTATGGCCTCCAAAAAGAAACAGACGATCATTGGACTGCCGCATATTTGTATCCACTGGTAACTTCAGGAGATGCCCGGAGTGATCTTGCTCGCGGATATGAAAATAAAATCACGGCTACTCCGGTACCGGTTAGGGTCGAATTGGTCGAAGGGGAAAAATACCTCTGGTGTCGGTGCGGAAGGAGTAAGACACAGCCCTTTTGTGATGGTTCTCACCATGGGACCTCGGAAAAGCCGCTAGTCTTCCAGGCGAAGCGAAATGGGAAAGCCCGTTTGTGTAATTGCAAACTCACGCAAAAGGGTCCTTTCTGTGATAATTCCCATATCACAGCGAAGTAGCAGAAATACACCTGCCTGGCGGGATAGTTGTTATTCAAATTTCTGTTGCTAATAACAAAGTCAGTTAGAAATCGGAATCCTGCGTATACCTATTGATTACGTGTGGTAGATGGATAGCGCTTGCTTCTGTAGATGGTCTGGTATTTGTCCCAATTAGGGATCAGCTTCCTTCCTATGAAACTCTATATCAAGTATATGGTCAGCTTGCGGTGCAAGATGCGTGTGGAGGAGGACCTGAAAAAAGTGGGCTTACACGCGGTTAGGGTAGACTTAGGGCAAATCGAAATCCTGGAGGATCTCACAGCGGAAAAGCGGGGAGAGTTGAGAAGACGCCTGTTGACTTCCGGTCTGGAGTTGCTGGATGACAAAAGGAATATCCTGATTGAAAAAATCAAAACAGCTATTATGGAAGTGATTCACCATGCTGATGAACTCCCTATCGTGAATTATTCTCAATATCTCAGCGAAAAACTGAATCATAATTATACCTATCTGGCCAATGTGTTTTCAGAAGTAAAGGGAATAACCATTCAGCAATACATCATCTTGAACAAAGTTGAGCGGGTTAAGGAACTCTTGTTGTATGACGAACTGAATGTGACGGAGATCGCTCAAAAGCTTCATTATAGCAGTGCAGCTCATTTATCTACTCAGTTTAAAAAAGTAACAGGCCTTGCTCCTTCTTTCTACAAGCAGTTGAAGCACAAGCGGAAAAAGAACCTGGAAAACATGTGATTTATATAAGGAATAATCGGATATGTGTACGTCAACCAATATTTTTTATTCGAATTTAAGAGAGCATGTGATTTGAAGTATGGGTAGAAAAAATCTCCCCTAACACAAGCCACTTCGGCTCATCACACTCATTTTAACCTAAGAAAATGGCAAAAGGAAAAGAGTCAAAAGGACGTACAGGTAAAAAAGCACCAGTAAAGACGCTGAAAGAAAAACGTGCTGACAAAGCCGCTAAACGCAAAGGCAAAGGGACTATATCTGATTTGTAGCCCCGCTCAATTGAATAGGTACCATATCCCGGCCCAGGCTGGGATATTTTTTTGCGATTTAGGGGAGACGATTTGGGCCATCGGCGAATTACAGTCAAAGCGGTTACTTGAAAATGACTTTTTCAGACAAGTTGATTGACAGGATTAAGCAACCTTATCCATTGAAAAAGAAGTATGTTTGGAGCAAGTATTCCAATTTCTGCTTTCCCATATGGAGAATAAGTTTCAATACATTGAATGTGATGGAGTGCAGATCGCGGTATCAATCGAATCTGAATCCAGCGAGGAGCATCCCATTTTTTATCCTGGGAATGTGCTGTTTTATATGGAGCGAGGGCAGTTGAATATTAGGCAGGACCAGGCTTTGCATGTGATCCCTGCCGGATCTTTTGCGCTTGCAAGGAAGTATACCCAGGCGACTTGCTTCAAATCCTGGACAAAGGCAGAAGGGCGGGCTGTCATGTATGCGATTATTTTGCAAGACCAGTTTATTCAGGCTGCCATCCGGGATTTGGGAATAGGGAATCCTGTAGAGGTGGGAGAAGAAAGTATTTTCCTTTTGCCCAAAAACCAAATCCTGACAGGCTTATTTAAGAGCCTGGCTACCTATCTGGCTGGGAAAGAGGATATTGACAAGCAGTTGGTAGCACTTAAGACAAAAGAAGCACTACTCGGTATTTTGGAAAGTAAACCAGAATATGTATCTCTGTTTACCCAGTTTTCCAGGCCTGAGCGCGCTGATCTGGGTGTTTTTTTGGAGCATAATTACCCCTATAATGTTCCCCTTTCCCGATTAGCACAGATGTCAGGCCGTAGTCTGTCAACGTTTAACCGGGAATGTAAAGCCCTCTTTGGAGAAACGCCCCATCGTTGGATCATGAAGCGCCGATTGAAACAAGCACATGATTTGCTGGTAGCTACTGATAAAAAAGCTTCAGATATCTACCTGGAAATTGGATTTGAGGATTTGGCTCATTTCAGCCGCTCTTTCAAAAAGGAATTTGGTAGCACGCCGACTGAAATAAAGAGAAAAGTAAAATGACGTTTTTAGTCAAGTGTGATTGACTGCCAGAGGCAAGCATAATGCTTCAGTTAAACGTACTTTGCATTCAATAGAGATTGCATCCTTCTATCACACCAAACACCACCCTTATGAAATGGATTCAACCCCGCTACCTGATTGTCATACTCCTGGCAATGGGAATCAGCATAGGATTCAGACCTTCGAATCCAGAACCTCATGAGCCAGATCGGCAGACCCAGGAATCCCTGGAAGCCTTCAGTCAAATGATGGAAGTTATTGCCCATAAACGATGCGTAAACTGCCATCCTGCTGATGATAATCCCCGACAAGGAGAAGATAGTCATGCTCACTTGTTTGATGTGCAAAGAGGCCCGGAAGGGCATGGAGTCGCTGCGCTGGAATGTGGCACTTGCCATCAGGCAGGGAATAACAATATTTCGGGCGTACCGGGGGCTCCGAATTGGCACCTGGCACCCAAAAGTATGGGCTGGCAAGGAATGAGCCGGGTAGAAATTGCTCAGGCGATGACTGATCCTGCTAAAAATGGCGGCCGTTCGCTAGCAGCAATCGAACATCATCTGACGGAAGACCCACTGGTCTTGTGGGTCTTCGATCCAGGCGTTAATCATGAAGGGATTCCACGTGAAAAGCCTCCGATTTCCAAAGAGACTTATATTACAGCGGTAAAAAAATGGATTGAGACAGGGGCCCATATTCCTGAAAACTAATCCACAACAACACGATTATGAACATATCATTTACCATAAACGGAACATCCCAGCAGGTGGAGGTGGACGGGGATACGCCATTGCTGTGGGTTATCAGAGATATATTGGACTTAAAAGGAACCAAGTTTGGCTGCGGGAAAGCAGCATGTGGTGCCTGCACGATTCATTTGGATGGAAATGCGGTACGTTCCTGTTCGCTTCCCGCAAAATATGCAGACGGAAAGACAGTCAGAACCATCGAGGGGCTCTCCAATGGAGATAACCTGCATCCCGTTCAGCAGGCCTGGATCGAAGAAATTGTCCCCCAGTGTGGCTATTGTCAGCCCGGTTTTATGATGGCAACCGCGGCGCTACTCGATAAAATCCCCAACCCAACGGATGAGCAGATTGATGCAAACATTGTTAACGTTTGTCGCTGCGCAACCTATTACCGCATGCGGAAAGCCATTCATCGCGCCGCCGAAATCAATAGCACCAACCTGTAACCACCATTGCCATGAGTGAATCAGAAACAAAAAAGAAAAAAGGATTTTCCAGAAGGAAATTTTTGGTAAGGTCTTCTATCGGCTTGGGCGTGTTATTGGGAGCAGGCTATCTCAGTCGCCACATCGTTCGGAGATATATTGCTGAAATGGCAAATACAGCGGAAGGCCCTTATATGGGAAATACCGAAACCCCTTCTCTCTGGTTTGAAATTACAGCCGATAATGAGATTGTCCTGCACAGCCCAAAGGTAGAAATGGGTCAGGGATCCTTTACCAGTATGGCGCAGATTGCTGCTGATGAATTGGCGGTAGATATTAGCCAAATGAAAGTCGTTCATGCGGCGACAGCCTCGGGCAATGTAGATGGCTTCAGCACAGGAGGAAGCACCTCTATTTCAAGTCTTTGGATGCCTTTGCGGGAATTGGCAGCTACGATGCGGGAAATGCTCAGGCAGGAAGCAGCCAGGCAAATGGGGCTCGGAATCGCGGCACTTTCGGTTAGTAAAGGAATTGTTTCGGGCGGTAATAAAAGCATGACTTATGGCGAAATCGTCAAGGGCGTAACAGAATGGACAGTGCCGGAAACACCTGCTCTTAAGCCCATAAGTGAGTACCAATTTGTAGGAAAACCGATTCCACGTGTTGACTTGCGGGACAAAGTGCTGGGAGTGCCTATGTTTGGGATGGACGCTTCAATGCCGGACATGTTGTATGGCTCGGTGGCAAGATCCTCTAAAATCGGTGCAAAATTTGTCAGCGCAAATACAGCAGCGGCAGAAAAAATGCCCGGCGTAGTAAAGGTGGTAGTAGAGAAAGATTTTGTAGGCGTTGTTGCGACCTCGCAAATGGAAGCGGAACTGGCAAAACAAGCCATAGAAGTGGTGTGGGAGGTGGAAAAGGAATGGCAGTCCGCAGATATCACTGAGATGATCCAGGTAGGGAAAGGAGACCCGGTGGTGATCCAAAAAGAAGGGGATGCGGAAGATATACTGGTAGAATCGGAAGGGGTAATTGCTGCTGAATATAAAAGTCCGATTGGGGCGCATGCTCAAATCGAACCCAATGGGGCGCTGGTCTTTGCCGAGGCAGACAAAGCTACTGTGATGATCTCTACACAGGTTGTGGGTTTCACAAGAGGAGAAGTCGCAGATCGATTAGGTCTGGAGGCAGAGCAGGTAAATGTCATACCAACCTATCTGGGAGGTGGATTTGGCAGGAGACTTCACACCCCGAATGCGGTGCAGGCTGCAGTCTTATCCAAGGCGGTCGGTAAGCCCGTCAAATGCTTTTTCACCCGAAAAGAAGAATTTCAACATGATACCTTTCGACCACCTACTCACCATGTGCTCAAAGCCAAACTCACTGAGGACGGCAGAATAGATGCGATTGAGCATAATCTGTCGAGCGGAGATGTGATGTTTGGTTCTGTATTACTGCCCGCTATTGTCGAACCCATAGTCGGAGCGGATATAGGTGCCTGGCGCGGGGGAATGATTCAATACCGAGCCATTCCCAATTTTCGGGCGGTCTCCTGGCGGGTAAAATTGCCTTTTGCTACCAGTTGGTGGAGAAGCCTGGGCTTACTCGCCAATACCTTTGCCATCGAAAGTTTTATGGATGAATTGGCCATTAAAGCCGGAAAAGACCCGGTACAATTTCGACTGGCACATATCCAGGACAATGAAGCTGGCAATCGCCTCAAAAATGTAATACAAACAGCGGCTGAACAAGCAGGTTGGAAAGATGAAGTGGTAAATGGCCGAGCAATGGGCTTTGCGGCTTCAACGGATGCCAACACGCCTTGTGCACATGTTGTCGAAGTTTCTGTTGAGGGAAAAAAGATCAAAGTCCATAAGGTTACTTGCGTGATCGATCCCGGTTTCGCTGTCAATCCGGATCAGGTGAAAGCACAGTGTGAAGGCTCGATCATTATGGGCTTGAGCGCAGCTCTGTATGAAAAAATGGAGGTGAAAGATGGGAGTTTGTATCCCACCATTTACGGTCCCTATAGAATGGCGATGATGAGAGATGCCCCTAAAGAAATTGATGTGCATATTATCAATAGTTCTGAAAAGCCAGGGGCAGTAGGAGAGCCGCCTATGGGACCGATTGGAGCTGCCATCGCAAATGCGGTTTTTAGACTGACCGGGCAACGCCTTCGGGAAATGCCGATGGAATTGTCATAAGAAGTCCTGAATCAAATATTTTTGATGAGTTAGAATAGGGCAGGAGTCAGACAGATTCGACTCCTGTCCTGCTTTGTAAGCTGTTTCTACTTTTTGATAGTAAGCCGCCAGATGAAAAAAGTTATTATAACCGGAGCTACAGGCATGGTAGGAGGGATTATCCTCCGGGAATGCCTTGATTCCTCAGATATTGAAACGGTAATTTCTCTCAGTAGAAAACCAACAGGCATCAGCCATCCGAAGCTTCAAGAGGTGATTCATGCTGATTTCCTTGACTATACGGGCTTGGAATCTCATTTTAAGGAAGTGGATATCGCCCATTTTTGCATTGGCGTGTACACAGGGCAGGTACCTGATGCAAAATTCAAAGAGATCACTGTCGATGTGACAGCAGCCTTTGCAGAGATGTTATTCTCGAATAGTCCTCAGGCGACTTTCTGCTTTCTGAGTGGGGCCGGAGCAGATCCTCAGGAAAAAAGCCGGATGTCGTTTGCCCGATACAAGGGCATGGCAGAGAATCACCTCATTAAGCGAGGATTTGGGCGCTTATTCATCTTTCGACCTGCCTATATTTATCCGGTGCAAAAACGAAAAGAACCCAATATTACCTATCGCATTTCCCGATGGTTATATCCGGTTTTGAAATCTGTTATGTCTACATCAGTGATCCCTTCAGAGACCCTTGGAAAGGCCATGTTTCAGGCCGGGATTACCGGCGCAGCCACGACGGTATTGGAAAATGAAGCCATAAAAAATATTGAAATTTGATGGCAATCGGAATGCCTTTTTGCTAGTTTGATGATATTGGGAGTAGTATCTGCCATTCTTCGCAGCTGATAAGGATTTTTGCTGAAACTTGCTTATTTTTCTTTTGAAGGAGAAACTGAGTAGGTATTCGGTTTCGGCCGATATTGATCCCAAAGGACCTTGCTACTGTCAAATGCAAAAATTCAATCTTTATCTGCTACCGGTTGCTATCCCGATTATGTACTGCTGGATAGCCTGTAATCAGCCAGCCTCTCCTCCTCTGGATCCTGATTCCGCTCGATCGGGTTTTGAGCTGGACTCCCGGTTTCAGATAGACTGGGTAGCTACAGAACCCATGATTCAGGATCCCGTTGCCTTTACTTTCGATGAGGATGGGCGAATTTGGGTGGTGGAAATGCGGGGTTTTATGATGGACATTGACGGAAATGGCGAGGACTTGCCGGTGGGTCGGGTATCTGTGCTAATCGATACGGATGCCGATGGGAAAATGGATAGCAGTGTTGTATTCCTCGATAGCCTGGTCATGCCCAGGGCAATTGCTGTTGTAGCAGGCGGAGCCTTAATTGCAGAAAATATTCCACTTTGGTTTGCACAGGACACCAACGGTGATCTGCGGGCAGATGTCAAAACCCTGGTCGATCCCGAATATGGAGGAGCGGGTTTGCCAGAACATTCCGCCAATGGATTGTGGAGGGGGATGGATAACTGGTATTATAATGCGAAGTCTGACTGGAGGTATCGCCAGATTGAAGGGAAATGGAAAAAGGAAAAAACCGAATTTCGTGGACAGTGGGGTATCTCTCATGATGATCGCGGACGATTGTTTTATAATTATAACTGGTCCCAACTCCATGCTGATCTGGTCCCGCCCAATTCCTTAAACCGGAATCCCCATCACATCCCGACGAGTGGAATAGATCATGGCCTTACGATGGATCGCAGGATTTATCCCATTCGTTCCAATACCGCAGTCAACCGAGGCTATGTGCCGGGAACCTTGGACGGGCAGGGTCGTTTGTTGGAATTTGCTTCGGCTTGTTCGCCTTTGGTATACCGCGGAAATGCGTTTCCGAGCGGTTTTGAGGGAAATGCATTTGTTTGCGAACCTACTGCAAACCTGATCAAGCGAAATGTTATTCGGGAGGAAGGGGGAATGCTGAGTGCGTATGATCCGAATCCAGGCAAAGAATTCCTGGCCGCTACAGATGAGCGGTTTCGACCGGTCTTTTTGGCCTCGGGACCAGATGGCGCTCTTTATGTAGCGGATATGTACCGGGGAATTATTCAGCATGGACCTTATATGACTCCTTATTTGCGAACCGAAACGCTGCGTCGGCAATTGGAACAGCCCATTCATTTCGGACGAATATGGCGCATCAGTGATAGGGGACAGGTGCCGCAGCCACCATTTCGTTTGTCGGAGGCCTCCAGTGAGGAATTGGTCGCGTTGCTAGGGCATAAAAATGGTTGGTATCGCGACAAGGCCCAGCAATTACTGGTAGAACGCCAGAGCCTTGTAGCAATCCCCTTATTGGTGACGGCCATTCGGGAGGGAGAAAACCCATTGGGTCGCCTTCATGCCCTTTGGACATTGGAAGGCATCGACCATGATAATCCTGAAATCTACTTTGAGGCAATTGAAGATACCGACCCATTTATTCAGGCTGTGGCGATCCGTTTAGTAGAGCCAATCGTACAAAAAGAGGGCCGGCTCCTGAATAGATTAGCCTCGGTGCTAAGCCAGAAACGGGCAGTAGTTTCCCCGGTTTTGAAGATGCAGATCGCCCTGACTGCGGGAATATTGGAGCCTGATGTTGCTATACCCTTACTCGCCGACATACTGGAACCCCTTGTGGATTCTGCACTCATGCGAGATGTGGTGATGAGCAGTATCGCGGGACACGAACTTGATTTTTTGGTGGAAATTTCAAGTCGCCAGACCTGGGGTACCCATACACTCGGAAAGGAAATATTTCTGGAAGGATTAGCGACTGCAATTGGAAAAAAAGATGAACCAGGTGAATGGAAAGCGCTATCCCAAATAGCTGAAGCCGATGAACAGGAATGGAGAAGCATGGCGATCCGCAAAGGAATGACTATGTTGAGTTCAAAGGTAGCCCATAACAATCCAGGTGATACCAGTACCAGGGCCATCGATCCAGCGGTTTTTGCCTTGGGCCGCCAGCATTACCTGACCAAATGTTCCGCCTGTCATGGAACTGATGGCAAGGGACTACGGAGATTTGCACCCCCTTTGGTCGATTCAGAGTGGGTGCTGGGAGAGGAAGAACGGTTGAGCCTGATTCTCCTGCAGGGAATGGAAGGAGCAGTAGCGGTAAACGGGAAAATATATGAGGAGCCGGATATTTTGCCGGTTATGCCGTCCTTTTCAGTGATTGACAACAACGATCTTGCGGCGATTATGACCTATATTCGGGGGGAGTGGGGACATGCTGCCTCGCCAGTTTCAGCCCGTACAGTAGGAAACGTCCGCTTTCGATCCCAGGGAAAAATTACTCCCTGGAACCCCAGGGAATTAACAGATCTTGATCTGGTCCGACAGTTGAAATAACCCGCTAATCACGAGATATGAACCGAAAAGAATTTATTCAGCGTAGTGCCACTTTTGCATTGGGCGTATCAGCATTTTCCGGATCAGCATTACCGGGATCTGAAAAGCGTATGGGCGTATCGGTTGCCTCTTATGCGATTCGATGGAAATCTTCTACTGAAAGCAAAGCTTACGCGGGCTTTGAAAATGCACTTGATCTTTTGGACCATTGTCATCAGCTGGGAGCTGGGGGCTTACAGGTGGGAGTGAGGAACTGGACTGCGGACTTTGCCGGAAAAGTTCGAACCCGAAGAGAAAAACTGGACCTCTATCTTGAAGGTCAGATTACTTTGCCCAAACAAGCGGAAGATATTCCCCGGTTTGAAGGCGAGCTTCTGGCAGCCAAAGAAGCAGGAGCTGTAATATTACGGGCAGTCTGTCTGCGAGGCAGAAGATATGAGACTTTTAACAGTCTTGATGCGTTTCAGAAATTCAAAAAAGCCTCTCTGCATTCCCTGATGCTGGCCGAACCTGTCGTGCGAAAACACCGAGTGAAACTCGCAATAGAAAACCATAAGGATTGGTTAGCAACGGAATTGTTGGAGGTTCTTAAAAAGTTGGACAGTGAGTGGGTCGGCGTCACGCTGGATATGGGGAATAACATTTCGATGCTGGAAGACCCAATGCAGGTAGTCCTTGCGCTGGCTCCATTCACCTTTACCACACATTTTAAAGATATGGCTTATGAGGAATATGAAGAAGGGTTTCTGTTGTCAGAAGTTCCTCTCGGACAAGGCATGCTGGACCTGCCTGAAATGATCAGAATCTGCCGGCAATACAATTCGGAGGTAACCTTCAACCTTGAAATGATTACCCGGGATCCACTGAAAATCCCTTGCCTGACGGATCAGTACTGGGCTACATTTGACCAATCCACAGGACGAGATCTTGCACGCACTCTTTCAGCTATTCGTCAGCAATCCGATCCCCGAAAACTTCCCGAGGTCAGTACCCGAAATGGGAAAGGAAAGCTGGCTTTTGAGGAAGAAAATGTTCAGGAATCCTTCGATTTTGCCAGAGAAGAACTCGGTTTTGCCTGATCTTTCTTCGAAAGAAATATAAAAAATTAGTAACTACTTAGCCCTATCAGGGCTATTGGCGGATTCCGGTCCGCCAATCCTATTCGCCAAAGCGAAGCTATTTGGGTAGCCGGACCGGAATCCGGCTATAGCAGACTGCTAAGCTGTTACAAAAAATAACCTTACACCCTTAAACCGAATCAATTATATGAGCACGCAAGCACTCCCTGGAATTAAGCAATTTGATCTCACCGGAAAACTGGCCATCATCACGGGCGGATCGAAAGGACTGGGGCTGGCCATGGCCGAAGGATTGGCATCAGCAGGTGCCAATATCCTTTTAGTAAACCGAACAAAAGAAGCAGGAGAACAGGCGGCACAGTTCCTTTCTGATTCTTATGGCATTCAAGCTGCTTCCTGCAGTACAGATGTTACCGATCAGCAGCAATGTGTCGCTATGGCACAGTTTGCAATGGATACCTTTGGTCGGATTGATATTCTGATCAATAATGCCGGAATTAACATCCGCGGTGCGATTGACGAACTGGACTTCGAGGAATTTCAAAAGGTGATGGATGTCAATGTGAATGGCGTATGGCTTGCATCCCGTGCAGTTGTTCCTTTTATGAAAGCAGCAGGTAGCGGGCGTATCATTAATATTTCCAGTACCCTGGGATTGGTAGGTCTTGCCAACCGTACTCCGTATGCTACGAGTAAAGGCGCAGTTGTTCAGATGACCCGAACGCTGGCACTCGAACTTGCACCCTTTCACATCAATGTAAATGCTATTTGCCCGGGTCCATTTTTGACCGAAATGAATATCCCGATTGCGGATACCGAAGAGGCGAAAAAGTTTGTGATTGGAGCAACGGCTCTGGGGCGATGGGCGGAGTTAAGGGAGATTCAGGGGGCGGCTATTTTGTTGGCAAGCGATGCGGCGAGTTATATGGTAGGGTCCATACTGCCAGTAGATGGGGGATGGACGGCAAAATAACCCATGCTCTGGCAAGCGAAATTCGTTAATCGAATCGATTGAAGTTCTGTACGTGGAGTTGATAATCACCAGACTGAATTAAAGAGGCTTCCTCGATTATCTGGTTATAGGTGTACACCCAGGAAGGAATCATTGCCTCTTTATGGATTACAGGTAAAAACTCTTTGAGAAATAACCCCTGTTCGGGCGATACGGGATTTGCGCCTTCATAGTAATCGAGGAAGCTGAGGATGCGGGTAGGGTCTGATAATTCAAACAACTGGCCTTTTACCTGGATATTGCTATTCGGATCGTAAACCAATCCCGGATACTCTCCCAGGTCATACAATTTACCTGGGATGAAGGCAGAACCCAGGAATTTACTTTTTTGGTGTAAAAAGCGTGCAGCATCATGCTTCCAGCCCCGCATAAGGGTTCCATAGGCGAATAAAAAAGTGGATTTATCCATAAAAGAAACAAATTCCTTTTTTGAGATTCGATTCAGGCTTGTATATTGAGTGCAGGAAGACCCCACTAACCCTTACTGCCATGAGCGAAATTATCAAAAACTATACAAACGGCGAAGTGACAATTGTTTGGAAACCCAAAAGTTGTATTCATTCCGCAATTTGTGTTAATGGTTTGCCACAAGTGTTTCGGCCAAAGGATAAACCCTGGATAGAAGTAAGCGGTGCTAGCACGGAGGAACTGGTTGAGCAAGTGAAAAAATGTCCTTCCGGAGCGCTGTCTTATTTCATGAATGATGAGTCGGATGAAGAAGCTGTGCAATTGGAAACCAAAGTGGAGGTCATGAAAAATGGGCCATTGCTGGTTTATGGCACCCTGCATGTTACCGGAAAAGATGGGCAGGTAGTTGTAAAAAACAAAACGACCGCTTTTTGTCGCTGCGGTGCTTCCGCCAACAAGCCTTATTGTGATGGCTCTCATGTGAAAGCCGATTTTAGAGATGGATAAGTAGTAGAATAGATTTGAGTAGTGAGCATGTAGATTGGTGGATATTGTTGATTAACAGCAGGTTACTGTCTCTTGTCTCTTGTCTGAAATCTGACCATCTACTTACGCTCTTTCATCTAAGGTCTAATCTCTCTCTCTTCCCTCACTTAATCGAAACTGAATTTGGAATCAGGTATAACTCCAACCGAACCCAAGCCCGGCATTCTTAAGCAGGCCTATACATTTTTTCTCAAAACCATCAACCTGAGTGATGGGACTGATGTCCGGGGCACAATTGACAGCATCCGGAAAAGTATTGCCATTCGCGGCTATAATGTCTGGATTTTGGCCTGTGGAGCCCTCCTCGCCTCCATAGGACTGGATACGAATTCAGATGCTGTGATCATAGGCGCCATGTTGATTTCACCTCTTATGTCGCCTATTCTGGGTATTGGCCTTTCGGTAGGGATAAATGATCGGGATCACCTCATTCTGGCGCTGGAGAATTTCGGAGTAGCAGTGGCAGCTTGCTTATTTATGAGTACCCTGTATTTTCTGATTACTCCGTTTGGCATCCCTACTGATGCGATTCTGGCACGAACAAAACCTACCTTGATGGATGTTGGGGTTGCCATTTTTGGAGGAATAGCCGGTATTGTAGCGGGCTCCCGAAAGGATAAAACCAATGCCATACCGGGAGTAGCGATCGCAACGGCTTTGATGCCGCCCTTATGCGTCGCCGGATTTGGGATTGCAAAAATGGACTGGGGTGTATTTTTTGGGGCTTTCTACCTCTTTTTTCTCAACTCTTTTTTTATCGCACTTTCTACCTACATGATCGTTCGCTTTCTCAATTTTCCCTACATGGATTTCATTGACGAAAGATCCCGCAAGAAAGTAATTCGTTGGATTTCCATATTCGTGATCCTGGTTATCGTTCCGAGTGCGTATTTCATGATTCAGATTCTCACAGAAATGCGGACGAATAAGGCCGTCGACACTTTCATTGAGCAGGAAATCAATACGGACACCCACGAAGCCTTTGAGCGTGATCTGGTTCAGTATAATGATTCCCTTCGCTACCTCAAGATCTATGTAGCAGGAGAAGAGTATATCAGCGAAGATTCTGTCGAATCCCTAAGAGCTCGCCTTGCCTCGAATCGATATCTGTCGGACGTGGAATTGCGCCTGTACCAAACCATTGTTCCGGCAAAAGAGCTTGAGGAGATCAAAAATGAGGCAAGTGCTGAAGTGAAAATGCAACAATCTCTGCTGGCTGAAAAGCAAGCAGAAATCGATACCCTACGCAAGACCATGCAGGAGATGAAAGCGGATACTGTTCCTTTCTCCGCCTTATGCCGAAAAGTGAAGGTCCTGTATCCGGATATGGAAAGCTTTTCTTATTCCATCGTAATGGAAACACAATTCGGGAAAGGGCAGGATACCCTTCCCCTGGCGATGATTCAATGGCGTGCAGGATTGCGGAATAGCGAGAAACGGAAATACCGAAGTACCCTCACAAATTACCTGCGAGAAGAATTGGCACTCGATACCTTGAAATTAGTTGAGTATTAAGCTTCCAAGGCTGATCACTCAAAATCCAATAAATCCACCTCGAATACCAATACGCTATTGGCGGGAATGGAGCCTTGCCCGCGCGTCCCATAACCCAGCCCGGAAGGTATAACAAAGATACCAGAGCCTCCTTTTTTAAGCAGTTGAATCCCTTCCTGCCACCCCCTAATTACATTGGAAAGGGGAAATTTGATGTTATCATTTGCATCAAATATAGTTCCGTTTAGTAAAGTGCCGGAATAATTTACTGTTACAGTAGAAGAGATATCTGGACTTGCTATAGCTCCCTCTGTTACAATTTCATAATACAAACCCGAAGCGGTAAACTGCCCATTCAGGTTATTATTCGCAACATAATTTTCAATCTCAGTGCGATCAATTTCCGCTTGCTGCAGGGGATCTATGGGATCTTCGCCACAACTCATTAACAAGAACAAGATGAAAGCGGGGAAGAGGATATAAATAGACTTCATAAGTTTGCTGTTAGATATATTGAGGCACAAATCTATGCCAGTAAACGCAGTTTTCCAATCAAAGGAAGCCTTTGGTATTAAGGCTGGTAGAAAACGAATTTGTTCGAAGATAGGAGAATTCCTTACGAAACTCAAAACTGGCCTATTTCGTCTAATATATGGCTAGGTTGATGGATTTTGCTTAGATTTGCGGGCCTCAATCGAATTGCTTTTGTATGACTCATATATCTGTCAATTTTGATCATCCCATCAACAGGGATGCCATCGATTTTCTAACGGGCAGTTGGAAAAAGAGCACGAAGCCAAAAAGTGCGGCTCCGGAAGAGATTGAAGACCCCAAAGAGTCGTTGGGTACGCATCCTGAGATGTTGGTTTGGCTGTGGAGCACCATGACAGATAAATTGCCAGTTGATTGCCGATGGGTGGTTTATGGAACGCCTGTATTGGTTCATCCAACTACCGGAATTATTTTTGGAATCGGTTACGGACAGAGTTTATGCGCGCTTCGACTCACCCTCGATGATGCCCGAATGGCGCCTATGGAAGATGGGATGGAAACGGAATGTACCCTGGAAGACGGAACAACATTGTATTCCGATGAAATTGGACATGAATGGGTGTTTTGTAGCTGGGAAGAAGAATTGGATATCAAATGGTGTCAACGTGCTTATAAGGCAGCTGAAAAAGTAAGTGCTTATTAATACCGGTAAAATATAAGTCGTATTATTTTCCTTTCTCCTTTCCAATCGTGTATCTTCGCTACTGGAAATAATTTGAACAGGTGGAAATATTAGGCATTGACATTGGTGGAACAGGAATCAAGGGCGCAATTGTGGATCTTGATACCGGGGCCCTTACGGTAGAAAGACATCGAATTCCAACTCCTTCTCCCGCGACTCCTGCGGCAGTTGCTGCAACTGTGGCAGAGTTGGTCAAACACTTTAAATACAGCGGCCCGATTGGATTCGGGTTTCCAGCTGTAATGATAGATGGAGTAGCGCACACAGCTACCAATATTCACAAAGATTGGGTCCATACAAACGCAGAAACCTTATTCTCCGAAATTACGAATTGCCCTTGTCGGGTTATTAATGATGCGGATGCAGCGGGTTTTGCCGAAATGGCAATGGGTGCAGGCGCTGGAAAAAAAGGCGTTGTGGTTGTGTTGACAATCGGAACGGGAATTGGCTCCGGCCTGTTTATTGACGGGAAGCTGGTGCCTAATACAGAGTTTGGTCATGTCATCATGAATGGTAAAATTGCTGAATTCTGGGCTTCCAATTCTGCGCGGAAACGCCTGGATTTGTCTTGGGAAGGATGGGGCAGAAACCTGAATAATTATCTGGTTTATCTCGAGAAATTACTGAATCCCAGCTTATTTATCATTGGTGGTGGGATTTGCAAAAAAATGTACAGGTTTGAAGCGTTCCTGACCTTGGAAACGCCATTTGTGGCTGCAGGCATGCAAAACGAAGCAGGTATAGTCGGCGCTGCATATGCAGCCGAATCGCTCATTATGGAGCGGCAATAGAGTTGGATATGGTTCGAATAATGATTGCCGATGATCATCAAATGTTGATCGATGGCATCACTTCGCTATTAGCTGATCAATCCGATATTGAATTAATCGGCCAGGCCCATAATGGTCGGGAATTACTCGATTTGATAGAGACCACTCAGCCTGACGTTGTCTTAATGGACATCAATATGCCGGAAATGGATGGGATAGAGGCTACCCGGATTATTCGTGAAAAGTATCCCGATGTGCGCGTACTCATGCTGACCATGCATGATGGTGCTGATTTCATCACCAACGTCCTTGAGAAAGGAGCTTCCGGCTATATCCTCAAAAATACAGGCAAAAAAGAGTTAATCCGGGCAATTGGAACACTCGCTCAGGGTGGGACCTATTTTGGGATGCAGGTTTCCGCTACCCTGATGAAGCACTTGCAGCAAAAAGCAAATAATCCCGAGAAGCCTGTAACGCTCTCCACTCGGGAAACCCAGATACTAAAACTGATTTGTGCAGAGCATACTACCGCTGAAATTGCAGACCAACTGGGCATCGGCATTCATACCGTGGAGACGTATCGGAAAAACCTGCTTCACAAGCTCAAAGCCCGGAATATCGCGGGACTGGTTCGATATGCCATGAATGCCGGCCTGATTACCGAATAGGAATAAGCCCTCAAACCCCAAACACTCAAACGGTCAAACAGAACTACGCGCGAATGTAATTCGGGATTTATGTTTTGTTCGAGACGAGTTCGAGAGTTTGATTAAGCGTTTGAAGGTTAATTCCCCCAACTCTCGAACACTCGAACCCTCAAACGGTCAAACAAAACAACTTCCCGAATACAATTCGATCTTCAGGTTTTGTTCGAGAAGCTCATCGTTGTCCCTGGCTGTCTTTAACATACATTTTTGCTCAAAATTTAAGCCGCACTAAAAATTAATATAAACATGTATTAAAAATGAATAATTGTTCCTATCTTTGTTGGAATAATTGAATTATTATGCGAATGCTATTCTTTCGATTTGTCAGCTTCTGTTTGGTGTGGGCTTCTTTGGTGTCAGTCGGCCAGGCCCAGTCCAGGCGTTTGCGGGTAATTGCGACGACTTCCTTCATTGCAGACATGGCTTCAGAGATTGCGGGCGAATACGCGGAGGTCAGCTCGCTACTACCGATTGGGGATGACCCACATAAATACGAACCCTTGCCAGGAGAGGCACAAAAACTCGCTGATTCCGATCTGATTTTGCGCAATGGCATGACCCTCGAAGGCTGGTTGGATGAAATGATTCAAAACTCTGCCGCCAATTCGACTGTGCGAACAATCACAACAGGCGTAGAGCCCATTCGAAGCATTTTTCACGAAAATGCTGTGGATCCACATGCCTGGATGGATCCCCTGAATGCGATGATTTATGCAGAAAACATTGCAATTGCCCTGGCACGAATGGATCCGGAACATGCAGATGCCTATCAGGCCAATTATGAGGCATATAAACAAGTGCTGCAGAAATTACATGAATACGTCGAATCTGAGATCGCCAAGATTCCGGAGCAGCAGCGTATTCTGGCGACCTCGCATGATGCCTTTCGGTATTATGGAAACCGATACGGAATTCGGGTAGAATCCCTGCTGGGAACGAGCACAGATGCGGAGGTTACCTTCAAGGCGCAGGTTAAAATGCTACAAGTGCTGGAGGAAAATAAAGTACCAGCCATTTTTCCTGAATCAACTATTGATCCCAAATTAATCCGTGTCATTGTCAGGGAATTGGGGGTTTCAGAGGGGAAGCGACTTTTTGCAGATTCATTGGGCGATAAAGAAAGTGGGGCTTCGACCTACGTGGATATGATTCGGCAAAACACCGATCGAATTGTTTCGGGCCTTACCCGATCCGCTTTGCAAGGAACAGAAGAGAGTAGTTTGCAGTTTATCGGGGTTATCCTTCTGATATTTGCATTGGCATTTGTTGGGGTCGCGATGCGGCTCCGTACCGCATCAAAAGAAGGATTGGACTGGCACTTTTACCATCTTGAGGTGAAGGCGCTTTCTGTTTCCTACGATCGAAAAACAGCCCTTTCCAATGTTTATCTGAATATCGAGCCCGGATTTGTGTATGGGTTAATTGGGGGGAATGGGTCTGGGAAATCGACCTTGTTTAAGTCTATTTTGGGTTTAGTCGAACCGGACACCGGCGTAGTGTCGATCAATGGGCAAGAAATAGATGCCGTCCGGAAATACATTTCCTACATTCCTCAAAAAGAAGAAATCGACTGGTCTTTCCCCGCAACCGTGATGGATGTCGCGTTGATGGGGCGGTATCCCCACAGAAAAGTATTTGAACGATTGACAGCGGAAGACCGGGCAAAAGCCCGGGAATCCCTGAAGATGCTCGGAATTGCCGATTTGCGGAACAAGCAGATCGGAGAATTGTCTGGCGGTCAGCAGCAACGGGTGTTTCTGGCCCGGGCCCTGTGTCAGGAGGCTGAGGTGTATCTATTTGATGAGCCTTTTGTTGGAGTGGATATGACAACGGAAGCGCGGATAATTGAAATCGTAAAAGAGCTTGCAGCAAGAGGGAAAATGGTCATTATTATCCACCACGACCTCGCAAAAGTTAAGGACTATTTTGATCGCTTGATCATGGTGAATCAGCGAATTGTAGCAGTTGGAGATACCGAAGCAGTGTTTACGGATGAGAATCTGAAAAAAACATACGGGGGCCGTCTTACCATTCTCCAAAAAACAGAAAACTACCTCTAGCCATTATGGATCAGATAATAGAAGTATTTCAATATGACTTTGCAGCGCGCGCACTCATGGCATCGGCTATTGTCGGGATCATGTGCGGGGTATTGGGCTGCTTCATTGTATTGCGGAATATGTCCCTGATTGGGGATGCCCTTTCGCACGCAATTTTACCCGGTGTGGTTGTAGGATTTTTGGTTGCCGGATACAGTATTTTAGGATTCTTTGCGGGTTCTGTGATCGCGGGCTTGTTGGCCGCTATATTAATCACCTGGATTCAGCGAAATGTCACCACGCATGAAGATGCGGCAATTGGGATTGTATTCACCTTTATGTTTGCGATAGGGGTAATGGGAATTTCCTGGCTGACCCGTCAAAAAGGGGTTCACCTGGATTTGCAGGATTTTCTGTTTGGGAATGTGTTGGGCATCTCAGACCAGGATTTATGGCTGACTTTACTCGTGATGCTGTTTACCCTGGTTTGTGTGGTAGCTTTTTATCGGTACTTCTTTGTCACCACTTTTGAGTCGGTGGTAGCCCAGACTATCGGCATTTCGGTTCAGACCGTCCATTATTTCCTAATGCTCTTGCTGTCCTTTGCGGTAGTGGCTTCCTTGCAATCCGTAGGGGTTATCCTCGTGGTTGCGATGCTGATCACTCCGGCTTCTACGGCTTATTTACTGACCGATAAAATGAGGCATATGCTCTGGATTTCTGCCTTGGTAGGGTTACTTTCGACAGTACTGGGGCTGATGTTCGCGATATTGCTTGAGACGACTCCGGGGCCGATGATGACGGTTACAGCAACGCTGATCTACCTCATGGCGGTCTTGTTTTCCCCCAGAAAAGGACTTGTTAGTCGATTCCTCAAACGTGCTCAAAAAAGACGAAAAATCATGCGGGAAGATGTGCTCAAACAGAGCGTTCGTTTGAATGAACAAAAGAAATTAACGGTAGCTGCACTTGCTGAAAAATTGGATATATCCTCAATCCGAACGAATGCGGTATTGAATCGACTCAAGGCCAAGGGCTTAATGCAAAAAGAAGCAGGGAACTGGAGCCTGACTGAGTCCGGGATTACTAACGGCTATTCGCTGATCCGTGCCCACCGGTTGTGGGAAACCTATTTGGTGCAGGAGATGGGGCTGAGCGAAGACCAGATTCATGAGAATGCAGAAAAATACGAGCATATTCTGACGGATTCCCTCATGGACGAAGTGGCTGCCAAGTTGGGGAATCCCGAAAAAGATCCTCACGGTTCTCCCATTCCTCAGGCTTTATCTACCGATTCCCGCGTCCTTGCCAGTTTGCCCCTGGATACCGAGGCCCGAATCAGTGTTCGGCAGGCCAATCACCTGGTTCGGTCAAGTCTTTGGGAATTGGAAATGCGGCCGGGAATCCCTTTTCAGGTCCGGCAAAAAAATGACCAGGGCATACAGATTGATTTCGGGGGAACGCCTATCCAGCTTGAGCATAGACTGGCCGAAAAAATCCTCGTAGAAACAATTGATTGAATTCGTAACTCAAAAATCGTAACTCGTAACTCAAAAATCGTAAATAGCCCTTACAGGCTTAGTAACAGGCGAGCTAGTTCTACTTTGGGGTTTACGGTTTGTTGGTAGGTATAAGGCAGGCTGATCCGTTTTCCCTGTATTTCAATATAAAAGGTACTGGCGACGTCAAGTTCGACACTGTCTTGCTGAAGGAGGCTTAAGATTCTGCGCTTGAAATATTGGGTTTTTATGTCAATGTTCAGAGCGACGGGAGTGTCTGAGTTTGCCGGAATCTCTATGGCATCATCAGATGTACCTGTTCCCAATAGTTCCCCTGCTACCTGTACTTCGGCATCCAGACCGGCTAACCGAATGCCCATCGAATTAGGATTGCGGATAATCGGAGTGATTTTCAGGGTCAGGACATCTTGTCGGAGGGAGACAAACGCGACTTCCTGAATACCGATAACTTCAGGTTGCTCAACAGAACAGGCGGAAAAAGTGAGAATCAGGCTCCCAAAAACCGCGAAAAACAACAGCTGCTGCGTCAGATTTGCTTGTATCATACGTGAAAGTAACAAAATTCCCGAATGGGTTGGTAGGGACAATATTTTTTCTTTAGCTTGCTTCCTATCATGGAGCGTTTCTCGCTGGACATATTCGAATCAGACCGTGCGTTCATTGCTTTTGCTGGATCTGTGCTGGTTGGAGTGGGACTCCCCTTATTCATATTAGGCCTTTCCTGTAAGGTTGTTGAATGGGGGTATTGCCAGGTGAATGTTGTGCCCTTATTTGGCGGCATCCATGAAATCAGGCCCGATCTTACCAATATCATTTTGCCCATGGCTATGCTGATTATCGGCATTTCTATGCGGCTGTTTTCGGTTTTTGGCTGGCTGATCAGCTTGTTTACCCTCATTATGCTCAATGCCCTCTTCATTAGAATGGCATGGTTTCTCAATACCAATCTTCCGGACTACCTTATGCTGGCCGCACAACAGGATGCCGCAATAACGGAATACCCCTTTATTGAGTCCTTGATAATGAACTTCTGCTTTGCAGTACTTACCTTTGGTGCGATTGTGTACCTCATTTTGCCAGCGGTTCGCCGTATGTATTGGCGAATTGGGATCACAAGTGAAAACCAAAAAAGCGTTGATCTGTAGGGTATGTCTCATCTGGTTTGTCCTTCTATTCTTGCCGCCGATTTTCTTCAACTGGGAGCAGATATTGAAATGATCAATCGCAGCGAAGCCGATTGGATTCATTGCGATGTCATGGATGGTGCATTTGTGCCCAATATTTCTTTTGGCGTGCCTGTCATTGCTGCTGTCAAAAGAATCGCTACCAAGCCTTTGGACGTTCATCTGATGATCCAGCAGCCGGAAGCCTACATCGAAATCTTTCGGGATGCCGGTGCGGACGTATTTACCTTCCATGCAGAAGCCTGTACCCACATCGACCGCACCCTGCGGCACATTCGGGATTGTGGGATGAAAGCCGGAATTGCCCTGAATCCAGCTACCCCCGTTTCGGTTATTGAACATGTCCTTCCTTTAGCAGACCTGATCCTTGTAATGACTGTAAACCCGGGCTTTGGAGGACAAAAATTCATTCCCTATACCCTTGACAAGATTCGCCAACTCAGGTTGATGCTGGATACTTCAGGTTCTGCTGCCCGGCTGGAGGTAGATGGGGGAGTAGATGCCACGACGGCCCCTCAGCTTCTGAGTAGTGGGGCAGATGCGCTGGTAGCAGGTAATTATGTATTCAGTTCAGCCGATCCCGCAGGAACAATTGCTGAGCTTAAAGCCCTCAATCCCAACATACGGCAGGCGTAAGTATCCTTATTCGTACAAAGCAAATCCCGGATAAAAAGTGCCCCAGGCAAACCAATAGCCAATGATCTTCCCGCGTCGAATTGTCTTTCATTTTACACCTGAGGATTATTTATATTGCGCTGATATTTGGTATATTCCCTTGTACTTGAAATTTTATTGGATTAGGTAGTTTTTTTATCACTCCTCCCTGGCTATGGCTGAACAAATCATTGAAACGAGTATTTCCCAAAACGGCACCGATCATTCTTCTGCCGAAAACTCATTACTAATTGAGGTTGCCTTTGAAGTTGCTAATCAACTGGGGGGAATCTATACCGTAATGCGTTCCAAGTCTCCGAGCATGATTGAAAAATGGGGGGATCGATATTGTATGTTGGGCCCTTATATTCATGAAAAAGCTTCGGCTATATTTGAACCGGCTGATTTGCCTGCTACCCCCATCGGTTTGGCAGTGGAGAATATGCGTGCTGCGGGGTTTGAGGTACACTTTGGTACCTGGTTGGTTACGGGTAGGCCCAAAGTCGTTCTGTTTAATCCCTATTCCGTTTATGACAGACTTGGGGAGATTAAATATTTGTTGTGGGAGCACCATGATATTTCAGTTCAAGGAGGGGATGACCTGATCGATCAGGTAGTTGCACTTGGGTATTTGGTGAAAACGTTCTTCATGGAATTGCAGCGCGAAGAAGTGCGAGCCGGGAAAGAAATTATTGCTCACTTTCACGAATGGATGGCGGGGACAGCCATCCCCGGTATTCGCAGAGAAGCGCCTTCTATCAAAACCGTTTTTACAACTCATGCAACGCTGTTGGGGCGTTAC
>CAYGTH010000006.1:0-14167 GCA_964352745.1 uncultured Bacteroidia bacterium | reverse complement strand
AATGAGGATGATTTTTACGGGAACCTGCCCTATTTTGACTGGCTGGCAGAAGCCCGGAAATTTAATATCGAAACCCAGGTCCGCCTCGAACGGGCAGCCGCCCATGGGGCTCATGTGCTTACGACGGTAAGCGAAGTTACCGGTCGGGAGTGTGCCCAGTTATTGGGACGGGAGCCGGACGTATATCTACCTAATGGATTGAATATCAGGAGATTCTCCATTAGCCATGAGATTCAAAATGTACATCAGCGGTATAAAGAAGAGATCCATAATTTCACGATGGGGCATTTTTTTCAGAGCTATTCATTTAGCCTGGATAAGACCTTGTACTTCTTTACTTCTGGTCGGTATGAGTATAAAAACAAAGGGTACGACCTGACACTAGAAGCGCTCGCCCGCCTGAATTATCGCATGAAGCAGGCCAATTCTGAATATACGGTGGTCATGTTTTTTATTACTAAAAAACCGTATTCCTCCATCAATCCGCAGGTGCTTCAAAACCGGAATATGATGGAGAAAATCAATCAGACCTGTAAGCAGATTGAACAAAGGATTGGGGATGAGCTATTTAAAGCTGCTGCTGCACGGGAAGATACCCGTTTGCCGGATATGAACGAGTTTGTGGATGATTACTGGCGACTGCGGTATCGGCGTAACCTTCAGTCCTGGAAAACAAATGCACTCCCAAGTGTGGTTACTCATAATCTATATGATGATGGGGCGGATGAAATTCTTGGATTTCTACGGAATTCTAATTTGGTAAATCATAAAGATGACCGGGTAAAAATTGTATATCATCCTGATTTTATTTCTCCAACGAGTCCACTCCTGGGAATGGAATATGGAGAGTTTGTTCGAGGGTGCCACCTGGGCATTTTCCCGAGTTACTATGAGCCATGGGGATACACACCGCTTGAGTGTATGGCGAGTGGCGTACCTTCTGTCACAAGCGATCTGGCTGGATTTGGGGACTATGTAGCGGGTAATATTCAGGATCCCGAAGATCAGGGACTATATGTAATCAATCGTCGGGAACAAAACTTTGATCTGGCAGCTAATCAATTAACAGATAAACTCTTCTCCTTTGTGCAAATGGGTCGTCGGGAACGGATTTCACAGCGGTATCTGCTTGAGCGGGGTTCTGAGCATTTTGATTGGAGAAATCTGACCCGCTACTATAAGGAAGCCTACCAACTTGCGCTGCTTCGATAAAACCATGTGTATTGCTAGGGGGAGCCGACTTTCTATGAGATAAGATAGGGAGCCTGTTGATAAATGCATTTGATACTCTCTGACCAGAAATACAACTTGTCCCATGCAAATGTTTGATGCTGATTTATGAAACCTGTAGTTCTGATGTTAGGCTGGGAATTTCCTCCTTATATAAATGGGGGCCTGGGGCTTGCATGCCAGGGAATTGGGGAAGCCCTAGCCCAGTACCTGAATGTAACCATGGTCATCCCCCGCACAGCAGTACCGGATGAGTTGGGAAGAATCGGCTTTGTGGGGCTGGATACCTTGAATGATCCCGAACTGACCCTTCAGGAAGAGGTGGCCTATCCGGCAATTGGAAAGCACCTCCGGCATATGAAAATCGAACGAGTTCATGCTGATATTAGCCTGTACAGAAGGCCCGATCAGATATTAGTATCTCCTGATCGACTCTATCAACCCAGCCGCACAAAAGGAAAACAGGTTCCCCAATCCTTAACAAACGCGGCAGGAAAAAACTTGTATGGAAGCGATTTAATAGGGGAAATAATCACGTATGCAAATAAGGCATCAGCACTGGCTCCTGTAAATGGCTTTGATATCATTCACGCCCATGACTGGATGACCTTTTGGGCCGGATTAGAGTTGCGAACTAAGTCGGGGAAACCATTGGTGCTGCATATTCATTCTACAGAATATGATCGAATGGCAGGGACAGCCTATCGCAATGATGTATTCAGTTTGGAAAAATATGCATGCGAACAGGCAGATCATGTGATTGCCGTAAGTGAATATACAGCTGGCATTCTACAATCCATTTATGGAATTCCCACCTCGAAAATAACCGTGATCCATAACGGCGTAACCCCTGTCCTTACTTATCGCCGGAAGCGCGCTTTTCCTGAAAAACTGGTAAGCTTTGCAGGGCGTATTACCCGACAGAAAGGCCCAGCCCGATTTTTGGATATGGCCTTGCGAATCCTCGAAAGAAGAGATGACGTGCGATTTGTAATGGCTGGGAAAGGAGATCTCTTGCCAGATATGATCGATGCTGTTGCCATGCTTGGGATCGGCGACCGGTTTCACTTTACGGGGTTTCTCGAAAGAGATAAGCTGCATGATCTTTTTGCCATGTCAAATGTGTGCGTAATGCCTTCTGTGTCGGAGCCTTTTGGGCTCGTACCCCTGGAGGCGGTTCAATTTGATGTGCCAGTGGTGCTTTCCACCGAATCCGGTGCCCGGGAGGTATTGCCGATGGCACCTCATGCACACTTTGATGACCCGGAGGCACTTGCAGATCAGGTCTGCCAATTGTTTGACGACAGAAAGCAAACGGGTATCCTGTTGTCGCAGTTGCAGGAGCAGATAAAGACCTTGACCTGGGATCAGGCAGCGCTGAAGATTATCCGATTGTACGATATACTCAATTAACTTTATAAACCGCTAACAAGTGGCTACCATAAATCTCTGTTTTCAGGTTCATCAGCCGTACCTTCTTCGGCCATATAGCTTTTTCGAAATCGGAACGGCAGGGGAGTACTTTGATTATGAGGCGAGTCGGCAGCAGCTTGCTCAGGTAGCAGCACGGTGTTATCTGCCTGCTAATCGCAAGATGCTTGAGTTGATCAATCGGTATCCCGGGAAGTTTAAGTTTTCCCTGCTGATGAGTGGCGTGTTGATTGAACAATTAGAGCAGCACTTTCCGGAAGTGCTGGCTTCTTTTCAGGAGTTGGTTGCTACGGGGAGTGTGGAACTGTTGGCAGGCACCTACTACCATTCTTTGAGTTTTCTTTTTAGTCGCAAAGAGTTTTTTAGCCAGGTGATCCTGCACCGGAATAAGGTGTGGGAACATTTTCAGCAGAACCCCACCATCTTGGCCAATGCGGCTCTGTTGCATGGAAACCATCTTGCCTATTTCGCTGGAAAGTTAGGGATTGACGGAATCATCTGTGAAGGTTTTCCTGCCGCCTATCACAATAGAAACCCCAATCACCTGTACCATCCGCCCGACCTTCCTTTGTTTAAGCTCATGCCACGTAACCAGGGCTTGTCCCTTGATTTGGCACAGCGGTTTTCAGATACCAACTGGGAACATTTTCCCCTTCATCCGAATACTTACGCACATTGGCTAAGAAATTCGGGGGGAGACCTGATTACCTTGTTTTTGGAATATGAAAATCTGGGGCATTTTCATTCGGTAGGAACTGGCGTATTTCCGTTTTGGGAACAATGGATAGAAACATGGATTCACGATTTTGGAAATAATTTCCAGACCCCGGGAAAGGTGATCAAAAACTTCGATTCTATAGGGGGATATGATGCCGCTGAATTTGGAACAGAAATCCAGGCAGAATTACGGTTGCGACCCGGAAAGGCCGATCCTGTCCAGGCAGAAGCCCTGCGAAAAATTCATGAATTGGAGGAGGTTGTGCTCGCCCACGGGGATTCTGAAAAAATCCAATTATGGTCTCGTCTTCAGGCAACTGAATATTTCTCGGATATGAGCCGCCCGGAAAAAGGAGAGCTCGAAATATTGAGCGGCAGACCGGCTTTTTATTCTCCATACGATGCGTATATTTACTATCTCAATATAATATCTGATTTTCAATTGCAGTTGAGGCCCCAGGCCTCAGGATACAATTTGAGTTAACCGTCAAAGAAAATTTAGGAGTCATATGCTGATTGCAGAAAGTGGGTCAACCAAGACCGTATGGAAACTATGTAGAGAAGGCAAAGTCGCGAAAACGTTTCGCACGGAAGGGTTTAACCCGAATAACCAGGAAGAGGAAGATATCCTGCAAGGCTTGCAGGATGGGTTTCGAACCCACCTGGATGGGGAGCATATAAGTGAAGTTGTCTTTTATGGCGCAGGACTGGGAGCGGCTTCTCAGCGCGCGATTATGGACAGGTTGCTCCGGCAGATACTGCCAGAATCCAAAATTCAGGTGGAGCATGATATGCTCGCAGCTGCCAGGAGTACGCATCGCCCGGAAGGCGTGGTTTGTATTCTCGGAACCGGCTCTAACTCCTGTTATCACAAACACTATCAGATCGTAAAATCACTGGGAGGACATGGCTATTTGTTTGGGGATGAAGGCTCGGGAGCAGATTTGGGCAGAGCCCTTCTTAAGGGATTGCTACAACATGATTTTCCGCAAGAAGTGCAGAAATACCTGGAGCAAGAGGAAGGGAATACCATTTACGAAATAAAGATCCAGGTGCATCATGCTGACAGTCCGAATGTTCGCATGGCAGAACTGGCTAAACACCTTACACCATTCAGGCATTTGCCCGAAATCCGGGTGATGATTAAGGATCGCATACTCGCATTTTTAGACACTACTGTATGTCGGTACGAAAACTATGAATCTCTCAAAGTGGATTTTGTAGGTTCTATTGCCTTCTTTTTTCGGGAATTCCTGGAAGAAGCCTGTGCAATTCGATCCGTCCAATTGGGCGATGTAGTAAAAGATCCTGTCGATAAGTTGGTGGCATTCCACCTGATGGGAGGGGCAGAAAAACTGTCTTCTTCCTGATTACCTGATATATAAATTGAATCTTTATGGAAGCAACCCGATCAGGTGTTGATTCGAGAAAAAAATCCCCACAGCTTGTACAATCCTGGGAACAGAAGGAAAACCGGTTTTACCTGTATTGTCCTGAAACGGTTTTAGAAGTTACGGTCTGTAGTGAAAATATACTTCGATTTCGATATTCGCCAGAAGGGCGTTTTGCAGATGAGTTCTCTTATGCAATAGGGGAGCCGCTACCCGTTCCGGAATGTAAATATGAATTGATCGAATCAGGAGATCAGTACCATATCATCACGGACGAGCTCAAGTGCAAAGTCAGCAAAACCCTTCATGTTACAATTCATAATAGCAAAGGCACGCTTATCTCAGAAGACGAGCGAGGATATCATTGGGAGCGAAATGCAGAATGGGGAGGGAATAGGGTCTTTTGCAGCAAGCGGATTCAAAACCAGGAGTCTTTTTATGGGATGGGCGACAAACCCTTTGAGTTGAACCTAAAAGGAAGACGGATGGAAAACTGGGGCTCAGATACCTACGGGTTTGAGCGCCAAACAGACCCGCTATATAAGAATATTCCCTTTTATTACGGCTTGCATCATGGAATTGCCTACGGCATTTTCTTTGACAATAGTTTCCGAACCCGATTCGATTTTGGACATGAAAGAGGAGACGTAGCTACCTTCTGGGCGCCGGGAGGAGAGATGGATTATTACTTCATGTATGGCCCGGAATTAATACGAGTCGCAGAGGCTTATACCTCCGTTACCGGCCGTCCTGAGTTACCCCCGCTTTGGGCCTTGGGCTATCAGCAATCCAAGTGGAGTTATTACCCGGAGGCGAAACTGAAGGAAGTAGCAACAGAATTCCGTAAACGGGAAATTCCCTGCGATGTGATCCAACTGGACATTGAATACATGAAGGGATTCCGGTGTTTCACCTGGGATGAGGAGAGATTTCCCGATCCCAAGCGTGTTATATCTGAGTTGGAAGTCGATGGATTCAAAACAGTCGCAATTATTGATCCCGGAATCAAAATTGACCCCGACTATTTCGTTTATCAGCAAGCAATTGACAAAGGCTATTTTTGTCGCCGGGCAGATGGCCCGCTGATGGAAGGAAAAGTATGGCCGGGCTTATGCCATTTTCCTGATTTTACGAATCCCAAGGTTCGGAAATGGTGGGCAAAACTTGTTACGGATTTTATGGAGTCCGGAATTCGTGGAATTTGGACGGACATGAATGAGCCCGTCATATTTGAGGTAGAAGGAGGAACTTTTCCTGCCGATACCCGGCATGACTACGATGGACATCCCTGTAGTCATCAAAAAGCGCATAATGTATATGCTTCTCAAATGGCTCGGGCTACCTATCATGGAACAAAAGAGTCCGTATATCCTCGTCGGCCCTTTGTGATTTCCCGATCGGGATTTGCGGGGATACAGCGATATGCCGCTGTTTGGACGGGAGACAATATCGCGACCTGGGAACACTTATGGATGGCAAATCTCCAATGTCAAAGATTGAGTATTTCCGGACTGTCGTTTTGTGGGTCTGATATCGGCGGATTTATTGGCAGGCCATCAGGAGAGCTCTATACACGTTGGTTACAACTCGGAGCATTTCACCCCTTTTTCAGAACACATTCATCCGGGGACCATGGCGATCAGGAACCCTGGACATTTGGAGATGAATATGAAAAAGTTGCCAAAAAAACCATCGAACTTCGATATAAACTCTTACCCTATCTCTATACAGCCTTTTGGCAATATGTAAGTCGCGGCACGCCTGTTCTGCGATCACTCGTGTTCCTTGACCAGGAAAATGCGGAAACTCATTTTCGGATGGATGAGTTTGGCGTGGGGGAAAACTTGCTGGTATGCCCGGTAACGCAAGAGGGAGCCCGCACCCGAAAGTTATATCTTCCCAAAGGTGACTGGTATCACTACTGGTCAGACCGTTTAATGGAAGGACGGGTAGAAATAGAAGTAGAAGCACCAATAGCAGAAATGCCCATTTTTGTTCGGGCAGGAGCCGTTATTCCCCAGTATCCTATCATCCAATATGTCGGGGAAAAGGTAATGGAGCACATGCACCTCCATGTTTATTTTCTCAAAGGTAGCCGCAGTAGCGAAATGTACGAGGATGACGGAGACTATTATGACTACGAACAGGGAAACTACCGCCGAAGGACATTCACGGTAACAGGGGAAAAATCACGACTCCAAATGATTCAGCGGACAGAGGGGCGCTTCAATGCTGAGTATGATCTTTATCAAATTACCTTTCATGGCCTGCCTTTCTTACCAGCCGGAATGGTAGTGGATGGTAAGATTACCATGTTTGAAAGTCTCTCCTCTCATTTGGGAAAATCCTTTACCATTGAAGTAGATAAGAATTTTGAGACGCTTTCTCTTATGAGACTAGATGGCTTCGCCTAGCAATGTCTTTTTTAACACTTAGCCCCTTTCATGAAGACATCCTTACTCTGCCTTACCCTATTCCTTGCCTGTATATTCGGGGGGAATGCGCAGGTTTTTTACGTGGGGGCTGATTTGTCCTATGTGAATGAGATGGAAGATTGTGGGGTGAGTTATCTGGAGAATGAGGTGCCTAAAGACCCGTATCAGATGTTTGCGGATCATGGGTGTGATCTTGTAAGACTTCGCCTCTGGCATACACCCTCCTGGTATGACAGTCTGAATAACGGCAATCGATATGGCGATCTGGCAGATGTAAAAAAGAGTATCCATCGTGCAAAAACACTGGGCATGAAAGTGTTGTTGGATTTTCATTTGTCAGATGACTGGGCGGATCCCGGAAAACAGGTGGTTCCGGCTGCATGGGCGGGTGTGGTAGATAATACAACTGTATTAAAGGATAGTTTGTATCAATATGTGCATGCTACCTTGCTACAGCTCCATCAGGAAAACCTCTTTCCTGAAATGGTCCAGATTGGCAATGAAACCAATCGCGGAATTTTGCTCTCCCAGGCAACAAATGACGCAGGTTGGACCCTGGATTGGACACGAAATAGCATCTTGTTCAATGAGGCCATTCGTGCTGTTCGGGATGTTGAAACGATTGCTGGCCAGTCTGTGCAAATTGTATTGCACCTGGCAGATCCGGCAGCGGCTGATTGGTATGTTAGTAATTTCATTGCAAATGGCGTTTTGGACTTTGATGTGATCGGACTTTCCTATTACCACCAATGGCATGGAGCCAATTCATCCATTGCAGCGGTCGGGACTTATATTGCTCAACTAAAGCAGGCGTATGACAGGGAGGTGATGGTGGTGGAGGCCGGGTATCCCTGGACGAGTTTGGGAAATGATAATGCGAATAACATCCTGAATACTGCACATGCTGCCTATTCACCGCTTACTCCTGCCAACCAGCAAGCATGGTTATCCGATTTGTCTGAAGTTATTCAGGTAAATGGAGGATTGGGGCTTGTTTACTGGGAACCCGCCTGGGTATCTTCTCCATGCTCCACCCGATGGGGGGCCGGTTCGCACTATGAAAATGCCGATTTTTTTGATTTTCAACAAAATCTACAGCTCGATGGGGGGATTCAGTGGATGGAAGAAAGTAGGGTTGCGATCGATCCCGCTCAAATCGATACGGTTAATCTTAAAATCCAACTGGAAGAAAACCATCGAGCCTTAATGATCGAATTTAATTCCCCTTTCCAGAAGGATTCGATTCGCCTGACAGTTCATGCCGTTGATGGACGTTTGGTTTTTTCTGAGATACTTTCTCCCTGGAAACAGTCCCATACAGTTGCTATTCCTGGTGTGGTAGCAGGCCTCTATATTGTCAGTATGGAGCAAAGAGGCCAGATCCTTCATAATCAAAAAATTGCTATTTCCCAGCAATAATCCCTCTTCTTACTAGTTTTTCAGGTTTTCCTCTGCATTTCTGCTTCGGATGAAGGCAGACCTTATTCCCGTATGCTTTTGTTAGGTCAGACCAGGGCCTGCATATTCCTTCATTTGGGTAAATGATTCAGAAAAAAAGAGGATAGTTTTTCTTTTCCATATAATTTCTCGTAACTTCGTGTAATAATTACACTTAGATGGAATTTAATTCCCTAATAAATGTAATTCAGACTTTTTTTCTGATCCTTAGCGACTACTACTATGAAATATGTAAACCTGCTCATTTTGAGTCTGTTTGTTTTGACAGCACCTATCGTGCAGGCTCAGATTCTTTCAGTAGATCCTGTCTTTCCTACTTCTGATGATACCGTCACGATTATCTATGATGCTACGCAAGGCAATGCTGCCCTGGCGGGAGTTTCGCCTGTTTATGTCCACACAGGGCTTATTACTTCACAAAGTACCTCGCCTTCAGATTGGCAGTATGAGCAGGGGACCTGGGCGATGACAGGCGATAGTATCCTGATGGAAGACTTGGGGAATAACCTGCACAAGATCAGGTATCATGTACGGTCTTATTATGAGCTGCCAGTAGGGGAGGATGCTGAGGAAATAGCCTTTGTGTTCAGAAATGCTGATGGAACAATAGTCGGAAGAGAGGGGAACGGTTCGGATATTTATTATCCTTTATTTGATACGGTTTCCTTAGCAGCTGCAATTATTTCCCCATTTGACCTCAGCTTTTATGACCCGGGAGAACTGGTTCCTATTCAGGTTTCCTCATCTGATTCTGCTACTATTTCACTCTTTATTAATAATGTGCTTGTCAAGCAGGTTTTTGATAAAGAAATTTCCTATACCGATACCCTGACAGCGCCCGGTGTTCGGAGAGTCAGGGCAGTTGTGGACAATGGAACTGATACATTTGTCGATTCGATCCGGTATTTCGTAAGTCCCCCACAGGAGATTCTGGCACTCCCACCCGGAATGGTGGAAGGGGTCAATTATATCGATGACAGTACCGTGATCCTTTCTCAATATGCACCGGGTAAGACCAGTATGGTCGCCGTGGGAGACTTTAATAATTGGGATGCTGTGCCGGAAGCTTTTATGAAAAAGACGCCGGATGGCAATCGATTTTGGGTGGAGATTTCAGGCCTTATTCCCGGCAAAGAGTATGCATATTTATTTGGGATAGATGAAAGTTTGCTTATTACCGATGCCTATGCCGAGAAAGTACTTGATTACTGGAATGATCCCTGGATTGCTGATTCGACCTATCCCAATATAAAGCCATATCCCGTGGATGAAGTTGGGCCGGGCATTCTTGCAGTTCTTCAAACTGCGCAGACACCTTATGTCTGGCAGACCCAAACCTTTCAGCGGCCCAATCAGGAAGAACTCGTCATATACGAAATGCTGATTCGGGATTTTGTGGCAGCGCATGACTATAAAACTGCGATTGATACCCTGGATTATTTGCAGCGAATGGGAATCAATGCAATTGAGTTGATGCCGATTATGGAGTTTGAAGGCAACAGCAGTTGGGGCTATGATCCCAGCTTTTTCTTTGCGGTTGACAAATATTACGGCACTGCTAATGACCTAAAAGCATTCATTGATACCTGCCATAGCCGTGGTATCGCTGTGATTCTGGACATGGTCCTCAATCATTCATTTGGATCTAACCCACTCGTACAAATGTACTGGGATGCTGCAAATAACAAACCCGCAGCAAACAGCCCCTGGTTCAACCCGGATGCAACTCACCCCTTCAATGTCGGGTATGATTTCAATCACGAATCTCCTGCTACTCAGGTGTTTGTCGATCGGGTCATGGAGCACTGGGTAAATGAATATCGGTTTGATGGATACCGGATGGATCTCTCCAAAGGGTTCACGCAGGTGAATTTCGGTGGAAATGTGGGGGCCTGGAGTGGGTATGACGCTTCCCGGATCACTTTGCTCAAGCGTATGGCGGATCAGGTATGGGCGAATGAACCGGAAACCTATATCATCCTTGAGCACTTCGCGGATAATTCGGAAGAAAAGGAATTGTCGGAATATGGATTTATGCTGTGGGGCAATCTGGTTCACGACTACAACGAGGCAACTATGGGGTTCCTGCCCAATTCCAACTTTGAATGGATTTCATATCAGAAAAGAGGATGGGCAGATCCACATGTCGTAGGCTACATGGAAAGTCATGATGAAGAACGCCTGATGTATAAAAATCTCAATTTTGGGAATTCTTCCGGTCCCTATAGCACGCGGGATTTGACGACGGCACTGGAGCGAATGGAGCAGGCCGCTGCTTTCTTTTTTACCATTCCAGGCCCCAAGATGATATGGCAGTTTGGCGAATTGGGATATGAGGTATCCATCGACGAAAACGGCAGAACAGGAGAAAAACCCATCCGCTGGCACTATCAATTGATCCCCGAACGGATCAAGCTGTACAGGGTCTATTCGGCCCTGATCAATTTAAGAAATAGCCATGAGGTATTCGATACGGATGATTTTGAGGTGAGCCTTGAGGGTGCCTTCAAGCGCATTCACCTCAATGACCCTACTATGAATGTAACGGTCATGGGAAACTTCAATGTCTCACTGGCAACGGGTTCTCCTAATTTTCAGCACACCGGCATGTGGTATGAGTTTTTTACCGGAGATAGCCTCGATGTAACCAATGTCAGTACTTCTCTCGCGCTCAATCCCGGTGAGTACCGACTCTATACCGATGTGAAACTCACCCAGCCAGATGTTACACTTTCTACGGATGAAGCCCTCGCTGACCGGATTGGATTGTCCTTATTTCCGAATCCCTTTTCTGCAGAAGTGATATTCGCTTTTGACCTGAACGAATCCGGCGCTGTATCGCTGGAAATATTGGATATGACCGGGAGAGTGGTCAGCCAGGTGAGCGATCAGGTGTATGGAAACGGACCTCGTGAAATTCGCTGGAATGGAACAAGTGGCGAAGGTCAGCCACTGGTTCCTGGCGCTTATTTCTATCGGCTTTCTATCGCAGGCAAAACGACTGCCGGAAAGCTCATGTATCAGCCTTGATTTTTCTCGATAATATATTCGTCAACCCAACGACAAAGCCTATGAATCAACAATTGACTGAAATCCAGGACGAAGCTTACTACTTAATGTCTTATTAAACAATGAAACTACGTATGCGACAAATTACGATTTCTACTATGCTGTTACTCGCAGTAGCCCTTTTGCCCGGATTCGTCCTGGGACAAAGAGCGATCAGCGGCAAAGTAACAGATGGTGACACTGGCGAACCCTTGGCTGGTGTTACTGTATTTGTACCGGGCACCTCGACAGGTACCGGAACAGACGGTGATGGAAACTATCGCCTTGAATTGCCGGAAGGAGCAGCAAGCCTTTCCTTTCGCTATGTTACCTATGAACAACAAGATGTTGCCATCGGTACCTCGAATGTAATCAATGTAGCCCTTTCTTCAGCTGTATCACTTGACGAAGTCGTTGTCGTTGGGTATGGTACCGTGAAAAAGAGTGATGCTACGGGCTCTATTCAGGCCGTGGATGAGAAACTGTTCAACAAAGGCGCAATTACCTCTCCCCAGGAACTCCTGACGGGTAAAATCGCCGGGGTTCAGATTACTAATAATGGAGATCCCGGAGGAGGAGCAACGATCCGGATTCGGGGTGGCTCTTCCTTGAGCGCTTCCAATGATCCCCTGATTGTGATCGACGGAATTCCGGTAGCAAATGATGGGATTTCAGGATCTCGTAATCCCCTCAATATTGTTAACCCCAATGATATCGAAACTTTCACCGTACTGAAAGATGCTTCTGCAACCGCCATTTATGGTTCGCGTGCTTCCAACGGGGTTATCCTCATCACCACCAAAAAAGGTGCACTGGGAAATAAGATGGTCGTGGGATATAATGGAAGTGTAGCGGTAAGTAACCGGGCAAATGAGATTGACGTCCTGTCAGGCGACGAATATCGCACGCTGATCGGCCAGCAATTCGCAGATGGACACCCGGCCCGTACGTTGCTGGGAAGTGCCAATACGGATTGGCAGGATGAAATTTTCCAAACTGGCGTTACGCATGACCACAATGTAAACATGTCTGGCGGCGTAGGGAGCGTTCCCTATCGGGTCTCTCTGGGCTATACAGATCGGAGTGGATTGCTAAAAACAGATAAGTTTAACAGAACTACCGGCTCGATTAACCTGAATCCGAAACTGCTGAACAATCGCCTGCAAATCAACCTCGGCCTGAAAGGCATGTTGATTAATAATGATTTTGCGGACAATGGAGCAATTGGAAATGCCGTAAGTTTTGATCCGACACAGCCGGTGATGGACCCAGCAAGCCCTTATGGGGGCTATTTCTTCTGGACCCAAACAGATGGGACGCCTAACACACTTGCACAAAATAATCCGCTAGCCTTGCTCAATTCCAAAGAGGATAAATCGGATGTATATCGGTATATCGCCAATGCTTCCTTTGATTATCGTTTCGCATTTTTACCCGAGTTACGCGCAAATCTGAACCTTGGCTATGACCGTTCAAGTGGAAAAGGGTCTATTTTTGTGCCTGCTAATTCCGGAATTGAATATGCAGGCGGAGGCCGTATTGAAGAATACGAGCAAACACAGAAAAACGAACTGCTTGATTTCTACCTGAATTATGTAAAAGATTTCGGAACGACTACCCTGGATGTAATGGGCGGTTATTCCTGGCAGCACTTTTTCCGGGAAGACTATAGTTTTGCAATTAAAGATGCTGGAGCAGATTCCATCAGGTTTGCAAATAGAGATCCTAAAGAATGGTACCTCTTATCCGTTTTTGGTCGCTTGAATTACAATATCCTGGATAAGTATTTATTCACCTTTACCTTGCGCCGCGATGGTACTTCTCGTTGGGGAGATGGTAATAAATGGGGCATGTTCCCCGCTGGAGCCTTTGCCTGGAAAATGGTGGACCAAGGTTCCGGAACCCTTTCTAATTTGAAATTGCGGGTAGGGTTTGGAATCACAGGCCAGCAAGATGTTAATGATGACTTCTACCCTTCACTTGCGCGCTATTTGGGAAGTACGGATAATGCAAGATATCAACTCGGCAATACCTTTTACAATACTTTGCGTCCGAATGGCTATGATGCCAATATCAAATGGGAAGAAACTACTACTTACAACGTGGGCTTTGACTATGGATTCCTGAATGACCGGATTTATGGTTCTGTAGACTATTATCAGCGCTATACAGAAGACCTCCTGAACTTTATTCCAGTTCCGGCTGGTACGAACCTGACCAACTTTATCACCACAAATGTGGGTGACCTCCAAAACAATGGGATTGAAGTTGCAGTTAATGTAGTACCGGTCTTGAATGATAAGGTAAGTTGGGAATTGGGTGTGAACTTTACGCGCAATGTAAATGAGATTACCCGCTTGACGGCTATTGAGGACCCTAATTACCAGGGTGTTCCCACAGGCGGAATTTCAGGTGGGGTAGGGAATCAGATTCAGATTCATAGCGTCGGCTTCCCTG
>CAYGTH010000005.1:8701-46268 GCA_964352745.1 uncultured Bacteroidia bacterium | reverse complement strand
CAGGTGCATTTCCCAGGACTTTGTAGTCTTTGTCTTTTTCCAATGGAAATTCATACTGAGCCGCCTGATCCGTATTAAAGGTATCTAATGCAATCAGGGCCCCTTGATCCGTATATCCGTAGAGTATGGCCGTCGCAAACGGAATTTCCTGCTTGGTATCCTTATCGCGAATTATGCCCTGTACCGTAACCTCAAATGGCGGAGGTGCATAGTACAGAAGTCTTGCCCAGTAAATGTCATTACTTCCCTGTCCGCCGGGGCGATTAGAAGTAATATAGGCGAGCGAATCATCATCCATCCAGTATCCCCCAAAATCGTCATAGCTGGAGTTGAGCGGTGCACCGAGATTTACCGGGTCGCGCCATTCACCAATTTTTCCTTCTGCGCTGTATAAATCGTATCCTCCATATCCGCCCAGTCCGTCTGAGGCATAATACAGTTTCTCACCAACTTTGTTGATAAAGGGAGACAATTCATCAAATGCAGTATTGATCACGCTGCCTGCATTGATGGGAGCAGACCAGCCTGCTCCTACTTTGCGGGAGAACCAGATATCAAATCCACCCATCCCTCCTCCTCTGTCGGAGACGAAGAAGATGGTTCGGCCATCTTTGGTTACATAAGGCTGACGATCATCTGTCGGGGCTTTTTTGGTCTTGCCTCTGCTGTTTACGACCACTTCTTTCTGGCCGGCAATTCCTTCTACCGGAGAAGGCTTTCCCCATATTTTTTTAATCGGATTGTAGCGGGATTCATAAATGCTACATCCGTATTTGTTGCGCTTATCATTACAGATGGTGAAGAACATCGTGAGTCCATCTCCTGTAAAAGTAGCGGTTCCATCATTCAGTTTGGTGTTGATTACTTTCCCGAAATTTTCCGGCTCCCCAAATGTGCTATCATTTTCGCGAACGACGAAGTACAAGTCAGAGAATTCAGGCTCTCCCAATCCTGTCTCCATTTTTTTCCTGCGTTTCTTCTTTTTGGGGCGGTGGGAAGTAAAAGCCAGGAATTTATCTTCCTGACGTTGATCCAGGTACGCAGGAAATAAATCTCCCGCGGGAGAATTAAAGGAAACATTCCCAATTTTGTAGGGAGGTTTTTGGCCTGCAGCTGCCTCAGCCAGGTCGCAACCTTTGATTTCCAATTCCGCTCTCTTTGTATATTCATCATCTGCACCGTGGCGGGTGATGAATTCCTGCAAAGATTCTTTGGCTTTGCGGTAATTATTCAAGCGCTTGTAAGCGAGTCCAACCCGCAGGTGGACCGTATCGTTTCTGGCGGGATCTATTTCTACCGCTTTCCGGTACCAGCGAAGTGCTTCGCGGTAATCCTGCAAGTAGGAATTGGTCAGACCTAATTTATAGGCAGCTTCGAAGTTGTTCGGATCCAGAGCAAGGACCTCGTTATACAGTTCCTCTGCTTCAACCAGATCATAAGCATTAAAGCTACTATTCGCCTTACGCAGCAGTTTATCCGACTGCTGTGCCCAGGTAAGAACAGGACTTCCCAGCAACAAGAGTAAGAAAATGACTGCTGGTAGTCGCTGGAGACATTTGCGTATCATAAGTTTGGGGATGTTTTTTCGCAAAAATGGAATTTTTAGAGCAAGAGGCATACAATAAAGGCAAACATAGAAAAAATCTAGGTACTACTCAATCTTTTAAAACAAAATTATCCAAAGGAGGAAGTCAGCAGCAAGCACAGAAATCGCGCACATCACGAATGCCGATATGGTTGAATCCCCCACTCCTTTGGCTCCACCGGTGGTACTAAGACCTTTATAACAACCAATCAGGGCAATCATCATTCCGAATATTATTGCCTTAATCAGCCCCCCCGCCAAATCTTCCACTTGGAAGAAATCTCTTACTGATGCGAAAAATACCTGATGCGTAATATTCAAAAACCAGGCAGAAACCGCATAAGAACCCAACACTGCAATTGTCAACGAAAACAAGGTTAAGATTGGCATCATCACCGTCAGGCCAATAAAACGGGGTAGCACAATATACCGAACCGGATCGATAGACATGGTATGTAAGGCGTCTATTTGCTCTGTAACCTTCATAGAACCGATCTCTGCGGCCATAGAAGCGCCAATCCGACCACTAATTACCAATGCTGTCAAGACAGGTGCCATTTCCATCATTAACACCCGAACTACCTGTCCTCCCAACACCGACAAGGAAACCATTCCTTTAAACTGATAAGCTGCCTGCCAGGCAACCGTTCCGCCTGCAAACAGGCCAATCAACAGGATCAGGGGAATGGAGCGAACCCCTATTTCATCCAAATACCGGAAGATGCGCTTATGGTCATGTATGCTATGCCGGAGGTTCAACATCAACCGCCAAAGCAAATACCCAATTTCTCCTACTGGACGAATCATTTCCATATTTGGCCAAACTTCCGCAAACAAGCTACGCAATTTTTAAGTATTGATTCGGAATCCCATTCCAGTATTTGGAAATGGATACGGGAACCAGTTTCTTGTACGGGGAATCCCACACATGCTCAAAAAGTCTCCATACTCCCTCGCTGTCCTGTTGTTATTGGCTTATGTCATCCTTCGGGTAGCTTTTCTTTTTCCGCGCTGGGAGCTCGGAGGTGCCAATGCTGTATTGAGCTGGGACGTATTTGGGTACTACCTCTACCTCCCCGCACAATTTATTTATGACGACCTGAGTACCCTGTCATTTGTGCCTGAAATCGTAGCAGCATATGGCAATCCCTCCCCCGCAATGGGCCATGCGATCGAATTAGCGAACGGGAAACAGGTGCTAACCTATCCATTGGGACTGTCTGTTATGTATGCGCCTTTTTTCTTCCTTGCACATCTTCTGGCAGAGGGATTGGGCTACCCGGCAGATGGATTTTCCTATCCCTATCAAGTCGCCATCGGATTGGGAGGGATCTGCTATGCCTGGCTGGGTTTGTGGCTGGTCATGACCTTGTTGCGCAGATACTTTGAAGATGGAGTGGTTGCGCTTACCCTGGCAGCGCTTGTCGTGGGTACGCATTATCTGAATTACACCACTGCCGATAATGCCATGCCGCATAATTACCTGTTTACGATCTATGCAGGCATTCTCTGGCTCACCGTTCTCTGGCATGAGAAGGCGCACATTGGCATTGCAATCGCATTGGGTGCATTGATCGGATTGGCAACCATCAGTCGCCCTACAGAACTCATCTCGGTATTGATTCCGCTCTTATGGGGTATTCAGGATCGGGCAGATATCCGCAAAAAAATCCAGCACCTCTGGCAATATAAAAGCCATGTATCAGGGCTCGTTCTTGCGATGGTTGTGCTGGGAAGTTTGCAATTGTTGTATTGGAAATCAGTAAGCGGGCAATTTTTCTTTTACAGCTATGGCGATGACAAAGGGTTCAGCTTTTTGCACCCTCACTTGATCGATTGCCTCTTTAGTTTTCGCAAAGGCTGGCTGATTTATACGCCGATGATGGTCTTTGCGCTGATCGGGTTTGTGCCCTTGTTTCGAAAACATCGCTCGTTTTTCTTTGCATTGGCGGGTTTTAGCCTCGTGAATATGTACATCGCTTTTTCCTGGGACATCTGGTGGTATGGCGGTGGCTTTGGACAACGAACCATGATTCAATCTTATCCTTTACTGGCTTTTCCCCTTGCCGCCACGATCGCCTGGATGCTTCCACGCCGGACCTGGGCCATAGCGGGATTTACGCTGATGTTCCTCTGTACCGATTTAAATCTCATCCAGACCTGGCAAATTCATACGCCGGGCGGAGGACTCCGGACCGACTATATGAATGATGCCTATTACTGGAAAGTGTTTGGCAGTACCCGCGCCAAACCAAGCGACTTAAAATACCTGGACGCTCGCAGAGAATTGGGCAGTACAAAAGGTCGGGAGGTGCGCCTATTACTCGAACAAGATGCCGAATCTGACTCCGCGGCCTATATCAGCACCCAACATTTTCGGTCTGGCGCGCAGGCTATTTCCGCAAATGCTGCCCATTCCGAGATCCCGCTATATGAGGTTTCGCTCCAGGAAACCGGCATCGAATCAGATAGCTGGTTTCGGATCAAAGCGTATGTTTTTTATGAAACGCGCCCGGGAGACGAAGGACAAATGGCCGAATTGCGGACCTCCTTTATTCGAGACGGGACAGGAGAAGCCTATGGAAATGTCTTTGTAAAACTCCAACGGCTCGCGGGAAGCTGGAACTGGTATGAAGTACAATTTGATCGCCGGATGCCGAGAAAACCTCAGGCAGCAGATCGCTTTCGCCTTATACTAGTCAATCCCGCTGTTCAGCATCCCATTTGGATCGATGATCTTTCGATCACCTATATTTCACCTAAACTTCATTGAATCAGGTAGCTGAGAACCAAAAAATATGGCTAATTTGATCTTTTTGGAGGATAAAATTGACAGTCAAGCTGCATAACAGCTAAAAAATATGAAGAAAAAACTACTGATCATGACCGGAGGGGGAGATTGTCCCGGTCTCAATGCAGTTATCCGAGCTGTGGTCAAACGTGCGACGCAGGAAGGAGACTGGGAAGTATATGGGAGTATTGAGGCCTACAACGGGCTGCTCCGAGAACCCATGAACCTGGAACTCCTGACGGATGCAAGCGTAGCTGGCATTCACTTTCAAGGCGGTACGATCATCGGGACCACCAATAAAGGAGATCCGTTTAATTTTCCCGTTCAGAAGGAAGGTGGCAAATGGTCTACTGAAGATCGCTCACAAGAGGTCATAGATAAAATCCGGGACCTGGGCTTCCAGGCAGTCGTGAGTATCGGAGGAGATGGTTCTCAAAAAATATCACAACGCTTTTTTGAAATGGGTTGTCCCATTATCGGCGTTCCAAAGACCATAGATAATGATCTATCCGCTACAGACAGCACATTTGGCTTTCAAACGGCGGTTCAGATTGCCACAGAATCAGTAGACAAACTGGTAACGACCGCCACGAGTCACAGCCGGGTTATGATTTTGGAAGTAATGGGCAGGGATGCGGGCTGGATTGCCTTGCATGCAGCGATTGCAGGAGGGGCTGAAGTCTGTCTGATTCCGGAAATCCCTTATGACATTGAGTTGGTTGCCAAACGGGTGAACAGCCGTTATGTCAATGGGCGGGGATTTGCCAATATAGTCGTTGCAGAAGGAGCCAAACCCAAAGATGGAACCGTAGTGGCCCGAGATGTGGCAGAGGCCGGATACGGCCATGTGAAACTCGGCGGAATCGGCTATCAACTGGCGGAAGATCTGAAGCGACTACATTGTCCTTTCGGTGTGCGGGTAACTGTGCTGGGCCATTTACAGCGCGGAGGTGTACCAACGGCTTACGACCGGGTCCTGGCGACGCGATTTGGTGTAAAAGCTTTTGAATTGGCAATCGCGGGAAAATTTGGGCAGATGGTTGCCCTCAGTGGTACCGCTATCACCGATGTATCGCTCAAGCATGCAACGGAATCCTATAATTTTGTAGATCCTCTTTCCGGTTTAGTAAACGTAGCCCGCGGCGTAGGCATAAGTTTTGGAGATACATGAAAAATAACAAGCCCTATATTTCCCTCGCGGTCCTAATTCTCCTCAGCTATGTGTTGATTCGGGTTGCCTATCTCTATCCAAAATGGGATAATCCCGGGACTGAAGCGACCCTGAGTTGGGATGTATTTGGCTACTATCTCTATTTACCGGCGCAGTTTATTTATGGCGATCTGGATGGACTGGGCTTTATCGATGAATTATTTCAGACCTACCGACCTGCCGGAGACTTTCACCATGCCGTGCAGCAGCCTGATGGCCGCTATGTCATGAAATATCCGATCGGAATGGCTTTGATGTATCTGCCATTTTTTCTGATCGGGCACCTATTTGCCCATCTCCTCGGCTACCCCATTGATGGGCTTTCCCTCCCTTATCAATATGCCATCGCCATGGGGAGCATTGCCTACAGCATCGTGGGACTACTCATTCTCCGCAGGGTTTTGTTGCGGTATTTCTCAGATCTGGTTACGGCAATTACCCTCGGGGTGATTGTATTGGCTACGAATTACCTCAACTATTCGGCGATTGACGGGCCGATGACCCACAATTATTTATTTACCCTCTATGCCCTGTTACTTTGGCTGACCATCCGATGGCATGAACGACCCCAACGCTGGTCTGCGCTCGCTATCGGTCTGACGATCGGCCTGGCTACCATCGTGCGTCCAATAGAACTGATCGCGATTCTCATTCCCTTATGCTGGGGAATCACCAATAAAGCGACCTTCCAAAAGAAGCTCCAGCTGGTCTGGAAAAATCGCATTCAGGTGGGCTTGCTTGCTGCGGGCCTGATTTCGATGGGCGCTATTCAATTGATGTATTGGAAATACGCTTCGGGGCACTGGTTGTACTACAGCTACGGAGATCAGGGCTTCAGTTGGTTTCGACCTCATATTATCAATGGTCTGTTCAGCTTCCGGAAAGGCTGGTTCTGGTACACGCCGGTTATGCTGTTTGCGATGGCGGGATTCCTCATCCTCCTACTCAAAAAAGAGCGCCAATATCTGTTCTTAGCACTGGCGGCCTATATCGGGATCAATCTGTATATCGTGTTTGCCTGGGATATCTGGTGGTACGGCGGCAGCCTGGGTTCCCGTCCGGTAATTCAGTCCTATGCGGCACTTGCGATCCCGATGGCAGCTTTCGTCGCGTGGGTCATCCAATTCAAAATCCTGCGTATTGCAGCATTTATATTGATGTTTCTGTGCATGGATCTCAACCTGATTATGACCTGGCAAGCCCATGCACCGGGCGGCGGAATGCACCCTGAATTGATGACAGAAGCCTATTACTGGAAAATATTTGGTTCCTCCCGCGCGCAAAAAGCAGACAAAAAATTCCTGGATGTACGAGAAGAGTTGGGCAGTACGCGGGGCATGGAAATCCGGCAATTGTTTGCAACTGACTTTGAATCTGATACCCTGAACATCACGACCCAACATAAAGTCTCAGGCCAGCAGGCTTACCAGTTGGACGGAAGCAATCAATACTCGTCTAATTTTGTAGAGATCTCACTGGGAGCATTAGCGCCTAAGCCGAAGTCCTGGATTCGGGTTCGCGCGCAGGTCATGTACACAGACATTGAGTGGAGCGAATGGAATATGGCCCAATTGGTAACGAGATTTATTCGGGGCAATGAAACCTATGACTGGACCGGTGCACGCATCCAGCGCCTGATGAATCCCTGGCAATGGCACCTGTTACAATATGAAGTCAGGATTCCCCGGAATTACGAGGAAGGGGACGTATTACAGGTCTATTTGTGGAATGCAGATGGTTCGCGAGCCGTTTATGCCGATGATATTGTTGTGGAACTCCTCGAACCCGGCGAGTAATCGCATTAACAATGCTGAATTTTTCCTGCCGTTTGCGCAGCCAGACTGACTGATCATTCAGTGTCAGCCTCAATATCCATACGATTTTCGTACCTTCCAAGTCCAAATAAACCAACCTCTTTTGAGGTTGAATTTGGGTACTTGCTGGTAATCTTTGGATGAATTCGCCTGCTTTCTATGGATTAGAAAGCGGATTTTTTTATGTTATCTCCCAACACAAAGCGAAGGTTCATTCAGTATGAAGCCCAATACCTCAGTCAAAACTGCTCCCAATCGCCGTAATCACCTGGTAGACACTGCCATTGATCTCTTTAGCGAACAAGGATATGCGAGTACTTCCATCAAAGCAATTGCTCAATCAGCCGGTGTCTCACAAGGCTTGATGTATAATTATTTTAACAGCAAAGAAGCACTACTGCGATACATTTTTCAGGAGGGAATCGAATCCTTAAATCAGGTGCTTTTAGCTCCTGATCTCAAGCAGGCAAGACCGCTACACGCCTATTTGTATCACATCTTTGCTGCACTCAAGCAAGAGCGCAAATTTTGGCGATTGTTTCACAGTGTCCGGATGCAGTCAGGTATTCAGGAGATTTTGCAACAGGAAATCAAAGAATTGCAGTATGTGGTAATCAGTCGCCTGCAAGGCTTATTGGCTCCCTATGTTCCGGCAGATTCCCTGACCGAGGCATTGCTCCTTTTTGCCACGATAGATGGCATTACGGCACATTATTTTCTGATTGAGGAGTATCCTTTAGGAGATGTTGTCGATTCGCTGGTTGAGATTTACGAACCTCCTGTGGAATAGTGTCCAATTCATTCTCAAGACGGCAACTGAATTTCATAGACATTAATACCCACCTTCCGGTGCTGAAATTCTACTGATATCAGCTGCTGAGATACCTGATATCCTTTTTCGGGAATTGCAGCTAAAAAAGGGCGGGCAATTTCGCGACGGGGTTCACTGAGCAAAATTTTACCTCCTGGTAAGAGCAGACTTTCAAAAGCATGGAACAGGGGTTGGAAGGCTCGGTTTTCATAGGCTACATCTGAAGCCAGGAGAATTTCCGCGCGCAAATCGGCATCTGGTTCCCGCCAATCCATTTGCTGAAATCGTAAGGGTCGGTCCAGATTCTTGAGAGCATTTAGTTCAGCAAGCTCCAAAGCCTGGGGCAAATAGTCCGTCATGACTACTTCTGCGCCTTTCCTGGCAGCTACAATCCCGCACAAGCCGAGTCCACACCCAATCTCCAATACCCGGGTTCCGGGGCCGACCTCATCAGATTCCAATACATAAGCAGACAGCCCAATTGCTGCTGGCCATAAATCCGCCCAGTAAGGCAGGCGTTCGTCCACAATATTGATATCATCATCGTCCAGGGCGATCAAGTCGTCCAATAATTGATCGATATTCTCGACTTTGAACAATTCAAATACCTGATTGGCTACCTGATAGGATACCGTTTCCAGTTGCAAGGATCGAGTAAGGCTGGCATATAATGATTTTGCCTGATCTGATTGTAAATAAGGTTGCTCCATGATATTCCTGCTTCCTCAGGAATTGAATATTTATTTCAAAGGTACATATTTTCAGAATTTCCCAATCAAATTCCCCAAAATGAGCAGCGCCCGAAACGCTATACAAGTTCCGGGTGCTGATGCAATGTGAAAAAATCGATTCTGGTTATTAACGATAACTCAGGTACTGATCTACCTTATCGCGTTCATCTCCATTCAACTGATCATATACCCGGGAAAAATAGGGTTGATCTACAAAGTATCGAATCACATCAGGTTCACCGATATTTACCTGATTGTGTCGCAACAAGGTGAGCATCATAGGGATCCAGCTATACTCGTGATATAGCGGTGCCAGGGCCTCTTCTGTATGGAGATAGACAACTTTATGGCTTATCGCCGGTTTGACTTCGTAGGGCTTCGCAGGGGGCGGCAGGTTGATGGACATATCCAGCTCTGGTGACTCATATTCTGCAGAAGACATCAATACCTGGCTGACTTGCGACATTTCCTTGATACGTATGGATTCGGACTGTACAACGTATTGGATCGACTCAATAAACAGCTTTTGTGCAAAGAGTTTAAAAGCTGTGATATTGTTATAATTAAAATCCTCTGCACTTGCGTAAACTACATTCCGATCCACATTGTGCACATAGACTTCACCGCCAATCTCTTCATAAAATCCACGCAGGGTATGATCATCCAGGATCATTTTCAGGTTAGAAGTATGTCGGCGAACAATCCCCTCTTTTCGGGGATCCTGATAGTCATTTCCTTCTTGCGGAATCCAATTCGACTGAAAAACGACCTGCCGCTTTCCAGGATCATATTTCCCATACTTCAAAAGGATGTGGCGAAGATAAACTTTGTGAAAAGGTTGAATATTCTTTCGCATTAACCCCTCATCCACAAACTGCATAAAGGCCTCGTCAGCGCCGTAATTCCCGAGCAGCATCACGCCTTCAAACATTTCCTGCATACTTTGATTCATGGCAAAGGCTTTATTACCATTTTCATCAAAGCGATCCAGTGAGTAAGCCAGGTTTGTATTCGTTTTTAGCAGACAGTTGTTTTGAAAGAAAAACATGGTACCCATGTTTCCAAATTGCATAGAAATCATATTCAAACTATCTGAATACCTCCCCTTCAATTCGGAGTATACAGATAGCTTAAAGCGATTATCCAGGGAAAAGGGATAAGCGCCCATAAATTCATTGATGACCGTTTCAAGGGTAAGCGGATGTGAATCCTCTTGGGCCATTACAGGTCTGGAAAACAAGCAAAGAATAAGAATTGCAGGAATTAGCTTCACAGTATAAGTTCCAAATTTATCGTTCCAGTAAATTTCAATCATAAAATATTTCCAATTTTAGATTATTATGGCCGAATTTTCAAAAGCTATTTGATTGGATTCCTACATCTTTATCTACTCTCGCGCGCGCTCCCGGATTTCGCCGAGGGACAGCGACTACCGCTACAAACATCCCGCCAGAATTCAACCCATCCTTAAATAACTACGCCGAATACAGGCCCACTAATAAGTGGGCCTATATTCCCACCAAATTGCCGAATTTTCCTACACCTGTAAGTTTTCTCATCAAAACTACCTTCAAACCCTCCCGGTAGTTCGGAAATTGCCCAGGTCAAAATTATCTACTCCCTCAAATGGCGTACCTGACTCATCTATTACAACGACTTGCACTATTCAGCATATTAGCAGGTATCACCCCTGCATTTTCAGGCAATATATCTCCTGACCATCAGGCAGTTATCCATTATTGCGATCAAGTAGAAGGCATCTCGCGCGTATTCAGCGAAGCTGTATCTCAATTCTCGATTGACTTTCAGAAATACCGCAATTCCCGACATTCAATTCATGCTGGAAAAGCATATCCCCGTTTGCCCTTTGTTCCATATCCACAGCCGGATTTACTAACTGACTCTACGTGGATCATGCCTCCTTTTCCCGACACTTCCACCCAAGCTGTTTTCCGCGATTTGATCTTTTTATATGAAACAACAATGGAAGATTTTACGGCAAGCCGGTGGTGGCTTTCTCATCATACCCAGCGTTATGTCTATTCACTGGCTCAGGCAGACAGTGTATGCGCCACGCTCGATGCCCAACTCCGATATCTACAGATGATTCATGGCGAACTCAGGCACGTATTAGTTCAGGTCCGAACTGAAGCAATAGAGCAAGTCCTCCAAACTGTGCATAGTGGAAAAGAATTGATTCAAATGAAACGGGAGATTCTCAGCATCCACCACCTTGTACGCACGCTCAATCGGATGAAACCTGACGCAACGCAAGAAGTGGAAATTGCCCTGTACGACGCGCTCCAACTCGTATCCATACGCCAACACCAACATCCGGACCTCAGTCTGCACCCCATCTTCATGAGCCATGACTACCTATTGTCTGAAGCACTCATTCCCCAGGCAGAACAGCTACTCGCGAGTTGCCAGGCAAAGGATTATGAGTACCTCAACTTATACTATCGATATGATCTGGAAAGGATTTTTGAAGCCTATCGGGCGCTCTCGGATCAATTTTCTTACCAGGCAGCAGAATGGGAACCTTACTTTCAGGATATTGAAGAACCTGAACCCTGGTATTCTGACAACTACCCAACAGCCCCACCATCGACACTTAAGCAAATACCATTGACAAATGAGGCCTCATCTGATGCCAGGTAAAGGTAGGCATAGGCAATATCTTTAGGTTCTCCTAATCGCTTCACAGGAATTTGAGCTGCGGCTCCAGCTCGTATCTCTTCGGGGATCGCGAGGGTCATTTCGGTTAATACAAATCCTGGGGCTACGGCATTAGCGGTGATTCCGTATTTCCCCAATTCCCGCGCCCATACTTTTGTCATACCGATCACGCCCGCTTTGGTCGCGACATAGTTAGTTTGCCCAAAATTGCCATATAGCGCTACAATGGAGGAAGTACTGATAATTCGACCATATCCTGCTGATTTCATATAGGGAGCAATGGCTTTGGTACAATTAAAGACCCCGTACAAATTGACATCAATCACCTCCTTGAATTGTTCGTGTGACATTTTCAGAAAAGATTGATCCCGCGTGATACCTGCATTATTGATCAAAATATCAATCTTACCAAAACGCTGATAGATCCGCTCAGCTGCCGCTTCCACGGCCTCATAGTCGCGTGTGTTTAGTTTTTCAAACTCAACCGTATGCCCGGCTTCACGGAGCATTTCAGCCGTTATCCGACCTTCATCCAACACATCCCAGATAATGATGCTCGCACCTTCTTCTGCAAAAATACGTGCAGCGGCCTTTCCTATCCCCCGGGCAGCACCCGTAATAACGGCAACCTTGTCAACTAATCTTTCCATGTTTTTTTGATCTCAGACAGTAATGATATGTACCTCCAACAAAAATAACAGCTTATCTGAGAAATAAGGAGTCTGTCAGAATTTTCACAAAAAATGGCATTCTCTCGCTGACCTGCCTATCTTTGGGCAACCAATCAGAATTGCCACATCCCATGCAGTTATTAGACGGAAAATCAGTATCGCAAACGGTCAAAGAAGAGATTCGGATAGAGACCCAACAATACCTTCAGCAGGGATATCGTCCACCTAAACTTGTGGCGATTCTGGTTGGGGAAAATGCGGCCTCACAGACCTATGTCAAAAATAAGATGCGATCCTGTGAATATGTGGGATTTGCTTCTGAAACAGTCCAAATGCCTGCAACGACCTCCGAAGCCGAGCTAATCGCAAAAGTAAAATCATTTAATAATGATCCCGATACAGATGGGATCATCGTTCAGATGCCCCTACCCGATCATATTCCTTCGCATGTCATTACCCGTACTATTTTGCCGCGTAAGGATGTCGATGGATTCCACCCTGCCAATGTCGGTATGGTTACCTTAAATTTTCCGGGAATTATCTCCGCGACCCCCAAAGGCGTATTGGAACTCCTCAGTCGATACAGGATTCAGACAAAAGGCAAACATTGCGTAGTTGTAGGCAGAAGCCGAATCGTCGGCAGGCCCATGTCTATTCTGATGTCAAGAGGCGGGTATCCGGGTGAGGCTACGGTTACGATCTGTCATATTCACACCCCGCCCGAGCTCCTCAAGCAACTCTGTGTTCAAGCTGATATTCTCATCGTAGCAGTAGGAAAACCCGGACTCATCACCGAAGAAATGGTGAAAGAGGGAGCAGTCGTCATAGACATTGGGATCTCTCGGGTAGCAGCACCGGAGAGAAAGTCAGGATTCAAACTCAAAGGAGACGTTGATTTTGAGGCCGTAGCCCCTAAGACCAGCTTTATTACGCCCGTACCGGGTGGTGTAGGACCAATGACAGTTGCCATGCTCCTCCAAAACACCCTGGAAGTCTACAAGGCTACTTTCTCCCTCAATTGATCAAGTCTACCTATCCCGGTTCATATACTGCTCTGGTGCTTTCGGCTGGTTTCGATTTGACTTCTATGAGTGGCGTTTCCAATAACAAATCTTTCAGGACAAAGGAAATCGTTGTGCCTTGCCCCAGGTTGGATTCGACTTCAAAATCACTGCCCATCTTTTGCACAAATTCATGGCAAAGTAATAATCCCAGGCCAGCACCTTTTTCCTTATTGGTACCAATAGTCGAGGGATGCTCGCCCGGTTTAAATAAAGAATCTTTTAACTCCGGAGACATCCCAAGCCCCCGATCTGCAACCGATACCTTTACCCCATTTGGGACGCGATAGGCAGTTACGCAAACCTCTCCCTCCATTTGGCTGAACTTGATTGCGTTTGAAATCAGGTTTCTCAGCAGAAAATGGAGGATGTTTTTATCTGCAAATCCATACAAATCTTCATCGCAATTGGATACAAGCCGCACGTATTTTGACTGGGCCTGAACAGAATGAATGCGTAGATTTTCCCGAATTGCCTCACGCATTTGTATCCGACAGGAAACGGGCTGATTCATTTGAGAAGTAGACCAACTCAGCAGATTCTCAAACAACTCAAACATATTGGCAGCAGATCTGTAAAACTCATTGGTAAACCGGCTGAGTTGATCCGGAGAAAAAACGCCAGCACGTTCCTTTAAGAAAGAAGCGAAGGTCAGTATGCCTCCCAATTGTCCGCGCAAGTCATGAGAGATCACCGAAAACAACTTGCTTTTCGCCGTATTTGCCGCCCGAAGGTCTGCTTCCGATTGTTGCAATTGAGCGACTGTTACCCGGAGTCGATTCAGGGCAGTCTGTAATTCTTCATTTTTTGCAGATAACAATCGATTAGTGGTTTGCTTCTGTCTGAAACTCCGAAAGAGTACAACAAACAAGATCAATACCATCAACAGAATGATCCAGACTGCCAGCGTTTGAATTTGACTATACTCGATCCGACGGTCCTGTAATTCTTTTTCCAGGCTTAATAATTTCACCTGATCCTCAGCCCGTTCAGGGCTCCATAGCGTTGTAACCTCCTTGAGTGCATTTACAGTTCTGTCATTGAATATTTCAGCCTCGGCATTCACACATTTCTTATAACTCAAGAGGGCTTCTGTCAGCTTACCATTTGCTTCGTACCAAGCGGAAAGGTATCGATAGCTGTCAGCCACTAACTGTGCTGCGCCAATATCAAGCGCGATCAACTGCCCCTTCATAAAGTGCTCCTTTGCTAATTCCATCTGCTTCCGTTCCAGATAGAGAGTCCCCATCTTATAGTACAAAAGTGCTTGCTCAAATTGATTCTCAGCCTTTCGACTTTGCGCTAATGCCTTATTATAGGCCACCTCAGCACGATCCCATTCTTCCTTTGCCACAGCAATATCCCCTTCATTATCAAAATACTCTACCATTGCTGCCGGATCCTTCAGCAGTTGATTCAGGTGATAACTCTTCCGATGATACACTTCTGCCTCTTTCAGGTTCCCCATTTCCAGGTACACCTCCAATAAGTTCCCATATACAATCGCTTTGTTTCGGGCGAGTATTTTTCCCTCCTGGGCGGGATACTGATCGTAGATTCCTTCACTCAGCTTAAAATGATCCAGTGCCTCCCGGATCAACCCCAGATCTTTGTAAACCATCCCGATATTGCTATAGGTAGTGGCTGTTGTTCCGGCATAGCGCTCTGCGTCTAATTCGCGAAATTCTTTTTTGATTGCGAGGGATGCCTGATAGGCTTCCAGGGAACGAGCGTACTCCGCCTTATCATGATAGACAATCCCGATTTGATTCCATGCATAGGCGACCTTGATTCGGCTTTCAGGAGTAGAGGTAGTCTCAATCTCGAAAATCTCTTTTGCCTCATCAAAATGCCGCAAAGCAGTTCCATAAATACCGCGGGTTGCCAACGAAATTCCCGCCTCATACAACATCACAGATTCCCAATAGCGGTTTTCAGCTTTACGCGCCAGGCGCAAGCCCACCCTTGCCACGCTATCTGACAAGCGGGGATTGGAATAGGTATATTTCTGAATAATATCATGTAATACCGTCAATTCGCTTTCAACCGACTGTACAGTATCTAGTTTCGCGACAAGGGAATCGACTTCAGCCCGGGCCATTGCAAATTGAAGCAAGGTACCAAGCAAGCAAGTCAGGGTTATGTTTCGGATCAATGTTTCCAATGGATCATATTTTTCAGTGCTCCGAAATGTAGCCAATGATCCTCCTCTCAAAAAGAACATTACGGGTCTGATCTTTCAACAAACCCGTATAGGTTGAAGAGAGGAAATGAAGTGTTTTGATTCCCTCTGTCTCCAAACCTTACATGGTTATCCCAAAAAAACCCATTACCTTTGCCGGTTCAACGAGAACGGAATGATTCGGAGAAAAAAAGAAGTAAAATTGGAACGAGGGTTAACTTCTCCCCTACCGGTGATGGAGCATTTCTACACCTTACAGGGAGAAGGTGCCTGGGTGGGAACACCCGCCTATTTCGTCCGGCTGGCGGGCTGTGATGTAGGCTGTCACTGGTGTGATGTAAAAGACTCCTGGCACCCCGACACCTACCCTAAAATGAGTTGTGAGGCCATCACAGCAGCAGCACTCGCATCTGGCACCGAACGCGTGGTCATTACGGGGGGAGAACCTACTGTATATGATTTGACCTTACTCGCTGAAACCCTTCGCCGTGAAGGCCTTATTGTCCATATGGAAACCGCAGGGCCACATCCCCTCCGAGGCGAGATTGACTGGATCTGCCTCTCTCCCAAAAAATTCCTCCAGCCCCAACAAGAGATTTATGAAAAAGCGCATGAACTCAAAATCATCATTTACAATGACCATGATTTTGTATGGGCAGAAATGCAGGCTGCAAAATGCGGCGAGCACACGCAGCTTTTTTTACAGGTAGAATGGAGCAAACGGGACATCCTTACGGAGAAGATAATTGCCTATGTTCGCGAAAATCCCCGTTGGCGTCTCAGCATTCAAACGCATAAATACCTCGACATTCCCTAATCGGAAAATCACCCTTTAGGCTTCCATTCTGCTGACAACTATTCGGATGATAGCTAATTTCCTACCTGCTCTTCTCCCAACCTAACATATACGGCCTTTCCACAGGCTTGACAAAAAGTCAATTTTTTTAACGAAATTGTCCAAAGGAATTCATGGAATTTGTTCTATGATCTGGGGTATTATTGATTAAGGAAAAGCGTATGGAGGTTAACAGGCTGTTTGAAATTCCCGAATATCAGCAAGCAATTTTCCCACAGGAAGTGGCACTCGCGGAGAAGGTTCACGGCAAGTGGAAGCACTATTCCACTGCTGAGGTTATTGAGCAGACGAGGCAAATGAGCAAAGGCTTACTGGCACTCGGCATTGAGCCGGGCGATACCATTGCCATCATTTCCAACAATCGACCTCAATGGAATTTTACCGATTTGGGGGCATTGCAAATCGGTGCTGTGGTCGTACCGATTTATCCCACGATCAGCCAGCAGGAATACGCTTATATCTTCAACCATGCAGCCATCAAACTGGCCTTCGTATCCGATACCGAATTACTAACTAAGGTGCAGGCCATTCGACAGGAAGTTGACAGCCTGCAAGAAGTCTATACCTTTGATCAGATCGAAGGGGTCCAGCACTGGACAGCCGTGCCAGAAGCTGGCAAGGACACTTCGGATGAGGCGCTGGCCAATCGAAGGGATAGCATTGCCCCAAATGATCTGGCAACTATCATTTATACCTCCGGTACTACCGGCACCCCCAAAGGCGTCATGCTTTCCCATGACAACATCCTCTGCAATGTCAAATCGGTTACGACGATCCTACCCATTAGCCATGAGCACCGGGTCCTGAGTTTTCTACCGCTATGCCACGTCTTTGAGCGAATGGTGTGTTACCTCTATCAATATATGGGAGCTTCCGTTTATTATGCGGAAAGCCTCGATCCCATTCTGCTTAGGGATAATATGCTGGAGGTAAAACCTCATTTTTTCACAACGGTTCCGCGCCTGCTGGAAAAAGTGTACGAGGCAATTTTTGCCCGGGGGCTCGAAATGCGGGGTATTCGGCGCAGTCTTTTTTTCTGGGCGCTTGATCTCGGATTGCGGTATCAGGTCGATAAGGAAATGGGCTGGTGGTACGATTTTCGGTTATCTATCGCCCGTAAGCTGGTCTTTAGCAAATGGCGGGAAGCGCTGGGCGGAGAATTGATCGGGATCGTAACCGGTGCTGCAGCTCTCTCCCCAAAATTATGTAAAGTGTTTTCAGCTGGTGGAATGAGCGTACGAGAAGGATATGGACAAACTGAAACCTCTCCGGTGATTTCCCTCAATCGCTTTGAACCTGGCGGCACGCTGGAAGGCAGTGTCGGGATTCCTATACCCGGTGTAGCAGTCCGCATCGCTGAAAATGGCGAAATCTGCGTCAAAGGCCCCAATGTCATGTTGGGCTATTATAAAAACCCAGCGGCAACTGCCGAAACAATAGATACGGAAGGGTGGCTGCATACGGGAGATGTTGGAAAAATTATTGCAGGTAAATTCCTGGTAATTACCGACCGTATCAAAGAACTCTTCAAGACATCAGGCGGCAAGTATGTAGCTCCCCAGCCTATTGAAAACCGGTTCAAGGAATCCTTTTTCATTGAGCAGATGATGGTGGTAGGTGAAAATCGAAAATTTGTTTCGGCTTTGATTGTGCCTTCTTTTCCTTATCTCGAAAATTGGTGCCAGGGTCAGGGTATTCCCTACAGCGATCGGCAGGTGATGCTTACACACCCCAAAGTACTGGCTCATTTTCAGGAAATCTGTGATGATTACAATCAGGAATTCAGCCATATCGAACAGATCAAACGCTTTACACTCATCCCCGATGAATGGACAGTGGATGGCGGAGAAATGACGGCGACGCTGAAACTGAAACGCCGCGTGATTCAGAAACGGTATCAGGCATATGTGGATAAGATTTATGCTGCTTCCGTTTCGGGCTAAGACCTGGTTTACTTATCGTTTCTCATACAGGTTCTTCCCATCTCAATTCTCCTTATCTTTGTGATCGATTCATTTGTAAAGCAACAAGGCCCATGCAAACCTACACGTGGTTTTATTCCCTTAAGGACCAACCCAGCCCCGAACAAAAAGTGAAACTGGAGGCTGGCTTTGAGCAATTTCTCGCTAATTGGAAATCACATGGCACGCCCGTAGACGGATTGATTCAGTTTGTATATGATCGTTTTGTGATTATTCAGTCTGATCCCGGCAAGGCACGCCCTTCCGGTTGCTCTATCGATAGCCTCAAACGAGGTGTGGAAAGGATTCTTACGCAAACCGGATTACCGTGGATGGAAGCCGCCTATGTTTGTTACCGGGATCCTACAGGTGAAATCCAGCCTGTTCATTTTTCAAAGATTAAGTCGCTGATTGAATCCGGAGAATTAACAGCCGACACTCAGGTATTTGACCATTCTCTCAGTCAAAGTGATGACCTCTCAAAATGGGAACAGCCCCTCTCATCGACCTGGTTAAAGCGGTTTTTGCCCGAGCGCGTGTAACCCCCTTAGTTGATTTGAATCCCCTCGTAAATATTTTGATGCAATCTCGTAGGGTGTTAGTTTTGGAGAAACCTTCTGAAACCCAATACCGCTATGGCCAAAAAGCCAAACAAAAAACAGGCTTCTGCTAAGAAACAGTCCGCCAGCCCGTCTTCCAGTCCTCGGCAACCTAAAGCCGGAGGAAGTCCAAAATGGCTACAACCCATCCTGATTCATGGCGGAATTATTCTGGGATTCTTAGTCATCCTCTTTCTCTATTTTAGTCCCGTATTGAAAGGAGAGATCCTGTTTCAAAATGATATTTTCCAGTATAAGGGGATGTCTAAGGAAGGAAGTGATTATCGGGCGGCAAATGGAGAAGAAGCCCTCTGGACAGGAACGCTGTTTAGCGGAATGCCTGCCTATCAATCGGGTACGCAGCATCCAAATAACCTGATCGTTTATGTTCACAAGGTCCTCAATCTGGTCCCTCGTCCGGTGAGTTTTATCTTCCTGTTATTCCTGGGGTTTTATTTTTTGCTGAATGTGCTCAAACTTGACCCCTTGCTCAGTGCAGTCGGGGCCATTGCCTTTTCGCTCTCTTCCTATTTTTTCATCATCGTCGAGGCAGGCCATACTTCCAAGGCTATCGCAATCGGCTATATGGCGCCTACGATTGCGGGAGTGATTCTTGCTTATCGGGGGAAATGGTTAATGGGTTCGGCCATAACAGCCCTGTTTCTTTCCCTACAGTTATTTGCCAATCACTTTCAGATTACCTACTACCTGACTTTTGTAATTGGTTTCTTAATTATCGCTTATGGGATTTCTGCGGCGATGGAAAAACAAATTCCGGCATTCGTCAAAGCCTCTCTTGCTCTGCTTGCAGCGGCAATCCTGGCAGTCGGACCCAATACCGGCCGTCTGTGGACTACAGCTGAGTATGCCGCCGAGACCATGCGTGGGCCATCAGAGTTGACCCCACCAAATGGAGAAAAACAAAGCTCGGGGCTTGATAAAGAATATGCATATCGCTGGAGCTATGGCATCAGCGAAACCTTTACGCTGCTCATCCCCAATTTTATGGGCGGAGCTTCTAATAGCGATGTTGGCGAGAGTTCTGAAACCTTCGAGCTTCTCTCTGGCATCACCAATAAATCGCAAGCCAAACAAATCGTCGCAAACTGGCCGACTTACTGGGGTGACCAACCCGGCACCTCAGGTCCGGTGTATGCAGGTGCAATTATTTGCTTCTTGTTTGTCTTGAGTCTATTTATGCTCAAAGGGCCTTTAAAATGGGGGCTGCTGTCTGTTACGATATTGACCATCATGTTGTCCTGGGGGCGGCATTTCATGGGTTTTTCAGATTTGTTTTTCGATTACTTCCCGATGTACAGCAAGTTTCGGGCAGTTTCGATGTTACTGGTCATAGCAGAATTCACCATGCCACTACTCGGCATGCTGGGCTTATGGAAACTACTTACGGATGATAAAGCGAACCTGGAAGTCAATCGCAAGCGATTAATGATGGCTGCAGGAATCACCGGAGGGCTGGCCCTGGTGTTGGCCTTGATCGGCCCTTACGTGATGGATTTTGCGACGCTCGATAGTTCTCCCTACAATTCGGATGTACAGTCCCTGACGCGACGCGGTATTCCGGAGAATATGGTGCCCCAGTTTTTGGATGCCCTCTACACAGACCGGGCTTCTATGCTCCGAATGGATGGGCTTCGATCCGTACTTTTTATTCTGGCTGCAGGTGGACTTATCTGGTTGTATTTGCAAAATACGATCAAAAAGAACCTCTTATACGTCGGATTGGCCCTTGCGATGATTATCGACATGATGCCTATTGACCGGCGGTTTCTGAATAATGAAAACTTCGTCAAGGAGCGTGCTTATGCCCAGCGAATGGCGCCTACTCCAGCCAGCCAACAGATTTTACAAGACAAAGACCCGCATTACCGGGTGCTGAATTTGAGTACCAATACCTTCAATGATGCGATGACTTCCTATCATCATAAGCATATCGGGGGATACCATGCGGCAAAACTCAGCCGATACCAGGATTTGATTTCGCGGCAAATCCAGCCCAATATTCAGCAGCTGGCTGCTGGCTTGCAAAAGCTCCAGAATACCGCACCAACGGATTCGCTCATTCGGTCCATATTTGCGCCGCTGAATGCGATCAACATGCTCAATACCCGCTACATCATCCTGCAGGCAGAGAGCGCCCCGCTTCGCAATCCCAGCAATCTTGGCACCTCATGGTTTATCCAAAATATTGTCATGGCTGAAAATGCAGATGATGAAATTGCGAAACTTGCTACCATCAATGTAGCAACAACTGCTGTAGTGGATAAGCGTTTTCAGGATCAGGTGAATGGATTTCAGGCAGCTAATGATCCTACTGCCAGCATCCGATTTGTCAGCTATTCGCCTAAACACATGGTCTATGAAACCAATAGCACACAAGCACAAATCGCGATATTCTCCGAGGTCTATTACAATGACAAAAAAGGCTGGAAGGCTTATGTCGATAATGAGCCTGTTCCGCATTTTCGCGCCAATTATGTGCTGCGGGGCTTGCACCTTCCAGCAGGAAAACACACCGTGGAATTCAAATTTGAGCCGCGCTCTTATTTGATGGGAGAGACGCTTTCCCTGATTTTCTCTTTGTTGCTTGTCATCGCAGTAGCTGGAGCTTTTTACTGGAATTGGCGAACAGAACAGAACGAAATCAACTAAACCCGACGATTCTACACTCAAGCTTACTGCAAACTCGTTTTCCTGGAAACGAAGTGTTTTTCTATTCGTAAATCGTAGCTAAGAAATAACCCTCCCCCATGAATTCCATCCGTATTGTTAGCCTTTTGCTTCTTTGTTTTTTTTCTTTTCCCGCTGTACAAGCCGCCGATTCGCCGGACTCCGTTTTGATCACGCTTACGAATCATGCCACCAAAAAAGACCTTACCACCCTCACCCTTATCGTCAAAGAAACCGGGCAGATGCTTTCACCCGATAGCAGCGGGCAGGTACTATTAGAAGGAATAGAACCCGCGAATTACACCTTATTAATCGAAGGAAAAGGCTTTCGACCCGTTACGCAAAAACTAAAAGAAAAAGATTTCAAAGCGGGAAAGCCCGTAAAAATCGACGTATATCCCCAGTGGCAATTCACAGGCAATGAAAGCTTATTGTTCACGCAGTCTGCCTTTGGGAATTACTGGCAGAGGGGCGGAGGGCTCGATGCATATTCGGTTACTGCCCGAATCAAGCTGGGTAACATATTTAAAACGTACAAGTCCAATTGGGAAAACAATCTCTCTTTGGCCTATGGCTTGCTGAAACAGGATGAAAACGAATTCATCAAAAATGAAGATGAGATTGATTTCACATCAAAGTTCGGGCTAAAATTCTCCGAAAAATTCCTGGCGACTACCCTCCTCAACATCCGCACCCAATTCAATGCAGGGTACCAAATCAATAAAGACGGCAGTCGGGGCGATCTGGTTTCCCGCTTTCTGGCACCGGGTTACTTCAATCTCGGAACAGGCCTCGATTATCAGCTCAAGAAGCAGGGATTCAGTATCTATTATTCTCCACTCAATGCAAAACTCACGATCGTGTCCGATACCAGCCTGAGTACCAACTACTTGCCCAGGGAGTTTGCGGGAAAGACCCATAGAGAAGAGTTGGGTTCCTACGTCAACCTAAAATTCAAAAAAGAGTTGATGAAGAATGTAACGATCCAAACTAAAGCCGATTTTTTCACCAATTACCTGACGAACCTGACCAGTATTGATGTGAACTGGGAAACCCTGATGGCCTTCAAAGTGAATAAATACCTCTCTGCCAATATCCTCACACACCTGATCTATGATGAGGACATTATGTTTGAGTTAAAGGATGGAGAAGGCAACCCGCTGGTGGGTCCTAATGGAGAGCCGACAGGCGAAAAAGGGCCTCGGACTCAATTCAGGGAGGTCCTGAATATTGGGTTGACGCATACATTTTAGGAATATTTACCTCTCAAACATCAGCCGAAATCCCTTGCCGTGTACATTTTCAATCCGGATGGAAGGATCATCCCGAAGTCGCTTTCGGAGTTTGGAAATGAATACATCCATGCTCCGGGCATTGAAATAATTATCGTCGCCCCAAAGCTGGCGCAGGGTTTCCTCCCGGGACAAGAGATCGTTTTGATGTAAACACAGCAGCCGAAGTAAGTCTGCCTCCTTTGGAGACAACTTGATGGTTTGCTCCCCCCGACTCAGGCTGTGGAGACGATAGATAAAGCGATAGGCTCCCAAATGAAATTTTTCCGGAAAGTCCATTGATGCAGGAACGGCAGTAGTAGTCCGCTTCAAAATAGCCCGGATTCGCAGGAGTAATTCTTCTGAATCAAAAGGCTTGGTCAGGTAGTCATCTGCTCCGACCCGAAAACCTTTATGCACATCTTCCTTCGTCGATCTGGCAGTCAGAAAGATGATTGGAATGGAGGTATTGTGTTTTCTAATTTCTTCTGCCAAATGAAATCCATCCATTTTAGGCATCATCACATCGAGGATACACAGTCCGTAGTCCCCATTCCGAAATGCGTTCAGCCCTGCTTTTCCATCCTGTACCCAGCGAACCGAAAAATCATGCATACCGAGATAATCCCGCAATACAGCGCCAAAATTCTGTTCATCTTCGACGAGCAATATCTGTTTCATTTGGCCCCTTTAACTAATAGCGGCAGGCGGATGGTAAAAGTACTGCCCGCATGTAGTTTACTCCGGACAGCAATGGTTCCGCCATGTGCTTCTACCATTTCACGCACATAACTCAATCCTAGCCCAAATCCCTTTTCCTCGTGTAAATCTCCGGCAGGCACCCGATAAAATCGGTCAAATATATAAGCCTGGTCTGCTTTTTTGATGCCCTTCCCCTGATCCACAACCTGGATAACAAGCTCAGTTCCCTCTTGTCGGGTCAGTATTTGTATCTGCGGCGTATCCGGGCTGTATTTGGCAGCATTGTCAAGGAGGTTGTGAATGATATTGGAAAAATGAACCCGATCTGCCCATACCCGCGCAGAATCCGCCTTCAGTTCTACCTGCAGGGTTCCTTTTCGCTCTTCGATCCGCATCCGAAAAGGCGTAGCCGCTTGCTGAATTAGCATATGTGCATCCACCTGTTCGAGTCGAAGTGCGACTTCTCCCCTATCAAAACGAGCGGCTTGCAATACGCGCTCCACCTGCCGGTGCATCCGCTGATTTTCTTCTTTGATAATGCCGGTATATCGATCAATTTGGCCTACAGGAGGCGGCCCCTCCATCCCTCTGAGAGAATCAGCCGCCAGTGAAATAGTAGCAAGCGGTGTTTTCAGCTCATGAGTCATATTATTAATAAAATCATTTTTGATTTCGGAGAGTTTTTTCTGCCGAAAAATGGTGCGGATGGTCAAGCCAAAACAGATCAGAATAATGCTGGTAAAGAGTACCGAAGCAGCAGTCATCCACCAGACATCCCGCATTGTATAGAGCTGCTGACGGGGAAAATATGCATGAAGAAAACTTCGTCGTTCTAATCCCTGAGCCGGAAACAGTTGAACCTTATGACGGGAATCATCTAATTCATCCACGGTCAAATTACCTGCCTTAAATACAACATGAGAAGCCGACTGCGAATCGTCCGCTGAAGACTCTACCCAGAATCGATATTCCTGATTCACGCCCTGATCCTGTAAAGCTAGTGCAATGAGTGAATCAATCCGGGTTGAATCCAGGCGGTCTTCGATCCTGCCTCCCCGCATCTGAATCTCAATCAGGGTTTGCTGAAAGGCGTCAAGGTATTTATCATTCCACTCCAATTGGTGGATGCTTTTTTGGGTAGGCGCAAGCGAATCTGTCGAAATCACGATCATCTCAGCCCGGACATCGTTTCCGGATACAGAATCGAACAAACGCTGTGCAGCAGCACCTTTACGCACATCTATAGATTCCAATTGTTCTATATCCAGGCTATCTTTTCGCGAGGTAACGGTCCGAACTTCCGTAAAATTTGACCCCGAATCGTCCCCCTTTATTTTTACGGTAATGCTATGCTCTACTTGCTGCTTTCCCGGCTCAGCGTTGTGCCCTACTCCTCTTTTCTCTTTTTTCACAATGTCCAATTCCTCCGCAGCCTGGACAAAAAACACATTAAACTCTTCTTGCTCCAGCCGCTGAGCGACCTGATTGAGGGCATCATTGACGCTTGTATTGAAGTTTTCTTCACTGAGCTCAACCGCTTTTCTGATCCAATATACCTGCAAGGCTATCAGCCCCAGTAAGGCGATACCCATCAACACAATGATGATATGGATTTGAGATTTTTTCATAAAAAAACGCTCAACAGGAAGAACTCTTTCCTATTTTCAGACTTTTGCTTCTTCAGAGGTAACTGCTTAGCAGCCTGCTATAGCCGGATTCCGATCCGGCTAGCCAGGTGCCTTCGCCTTGGCGAATAGGATTGGCGGATCGGAATCCGCCAATAGCCCTTGCAGGGCTAAGTAGTTACCTTCAAAGATACGATCCAGTGCGTAAAGGTTTTCTGCTTTAACATTTTGTTAACGTTTAGCTATGCTCTATAACCGATACTTCCCCACCCCATTTCAATGCCCTAAACCCAGTTCCAGGCGGGTTTCAATCGGTCTTTCAATGCTGATCCTGGTACTATTTACCGGAATCAACTGCGACCCTATTGGTGAGAAAACTACAACTCCTTCTTCCCTCCAGGTCCTGGCAACCGATCCCTATTTGATAGTTTTGGGCATCGCCCAGGATGCCGGATATCCACAAGTGGGGTGTGAGAAAACTTGCTGCGCACACCTGAATGGGCATCCGGAAAATGCGCGCCGTGTTTCCTGCCTCGGATTGGTCGATCCGATCAGTAAATCCTGCTGGCTATTGGATGCAACGCCAGACTTTACCGCGCAGTACGATGAATTGCTGACCATTACCAAAAGCCCTCAACTATCCGGTATTTTCCTAACACACGGCCACATCGGGCACTATACGGGCTTGATGTATCTCGGCAGGGAGGTTATGAGCGCAAAAGGGTTACCTGTATATACGATGCCCCGCATGGCGAAATTCCTCACAGCAAATGGCCCATGGAGCCAACTGGTTTCCTTACAAAATATTTCCCTGCAACTGATACAAGCCGATTCTATGATTCGACTGAATGAACGTATTTCCGTTACCCCTTTTCAGGTACCGCACCGGGATGAGTTTACTGAAACGGTCGGGTATCGCATTTCCGGCCCCAATCGCAGCGTCCTGGTCATTCCCGATATCGACAAGTGGGCAAAATGGGATCGAGATATCATAGCCGAAATAGAGGACGTTGATCTCGCTTTTATCGATGGGTCTTTTTTTCAGGAAGGAGAATTGCCCGGCAGAAATATGGCCGAGATTCCGCACCCTTTTGTAGTCGAAAGTATGGAGATTTTGAGTGGGTTATCGGAGTTGAATAAGGCGGGGGTTCACTTTATTCATTTCAATCATACCAACCCTTTGCTCCTGCCGAGTAGCGAAGCGCGGACACAGGTTTTGAAATCGGGCTTTGGGATAGCAGCAGAAGGTCAAATAGAGGGCTTATAAAACATTAATTCCGAAGAAAGACATAGCCGCCTTCAGTTGCTCCCCATACCTGCTCATCATTTGCGTCAAATCCCTGGTCCCAGCTTTCGATCCGGTCTTCCATTACTTCTACTACGGAGGTTGCATAAGACGCTCCACGCAGGGTACTTCCACAGGCTTTAGGATCCGTGCTTCCTTTAAAATGCTTGTCTCCCATCTGTTTCAGAAATACAGCACAGCCGGTACGCAAGGTTAAATCTGCTTCGGTGAGCGCATCAAAAAAAGCGGGCTTTTTCCACTTCCCAATACAAGTCTCCGGGTCAGGCAAGGTAAATACGCTGCTCTTCCAGATCGATTCATTAACGATTTCCACTTTATAGACTCGTTGCCGATAGGGCTTTTGCTGCATACTCGAAACCGCCTGTTCGACATACAGCCAGCGAACGGCGGGATTCTTAGTTTCCCAAATGGGGTACATGTGTAAGGTAATATCGTAGTAGTTAGTATCCGTTTCTGCCTGAGCAGCACTGGAAAAAGACCCGGTCATCAGACTCGCCAATTCATCGAGATCAGCCGTTGCATCTTGTTGGGTAGGCATTTGTTGACAAGCGAATACAACTACAAGGCTCAGTAATGCAATCAAGTGTGTGGGGGTACGCATATTCTTTTGGGGTTGTACATGAACACAGTAAGCTAACAAAAAGAACGGGGTTTATTGCACGACAAAAACCCGGAACGATCGATATCGCTCCGGGTTTTGAGTATCTCCTTATACGTGCTTATCGGGTAAGCACCCATTTTCGTACTTGTTGCTGGCTTTCCCCTTCTACCTTCAACAAATAAACCCCTGCAGGAAGTTCGTTTCCATCCAACTCAAAGGAATACAGCTCTCTTTCGGCCACCTCACCTTCATATAATTGGCGAATGACTCTGCCATTCAAATCCAGCATCTGAATCTGAACATGATCCTGCACTTCACTCACAAAATCTACCTGAGCATGCCCTTCTGCCGGGTTTGGATAGATATTAAACACGGGTTCCGCATGTACAATGCGCTGTTCACGTGGCCCATCAAGATCAGCAACTTCGGTAAGTTTTGCGATATCAAAGGGCTCTTTTTTATAGGCAATTCCTTCGATACTCAGGTTACTGATTTCGTATTGATTGGGGGTCCCGGCAAGCGGAGTAGAAGTAGCAATCCCAACGTAGAGGGTATGGGGCATGTGGACATAAAAGGTTCCGACCCAAGTCCAGTTGGCACCATTACTGGATTTGTACCCGGCAAAGAAATTGCCGTAGCGAACCAGTTTTACCCACTTGGGGGTATTTCCACTCCCGCCAAACCGAATCCCGGTGTACCATCCGGTAAATTTCCGGCGCTGCATGAATGCTTTGCCTCCGGCATTTACTGCCATCAGGACATTTTTACTTTTGGGATTCAAATCAGCACGCATCATGACTCCGGCCAGGTCCCAGAAATTATTATATCCAATATCATCGACCCGCGCAATAATTTCACCATTACCGGTCATTTGCCGATAGATATAGTGGAAGCCATCTTTCCTTCCCCAGATATCATTTCCAGAGGCATCGACCTCATAGGTTCCCATATCGTAACAAACTGTTCCTGCATAGCTACCGGTATTGCCGACATCTGAATTCGTCAGGCCCACAGGAATGGCTCCACAAGGATTCATCGCAAATGGCGCTTCATAAGCTCCCATATCGACCGTAACGCCCTGGACACGGTCAGCACCTGTGATGTCTTCTGTAACCCCTACCAGGCCTACGGCTCCATTGTTTCCCGTATTTACTGCGGGAGAGATCCCGGTTAAGGCAAGTCCATCATCCATCGTCCCGGGGATATTATCCGGCCCGTCTGAATCCGCAATATCTACAAACTGAGGATCGACATCAATATTATTGCCCCCGTCTGTACCGATGCTGGCATCCCAGCCACCGCCACTCCCTCCAGAACCTTCAATGAGGCTATAAGAAATCGTATTGGCCGCACCATTATTGATAAATATTTGGGGGCCGCTTGTAATGGCGGCATTGGTATGGAGAATGCTATTTTCCAGTCGCGCGTCCATCATAGGAGGCGTAATGGCAAATGTTTCATCGTAAAATATCGCTCCGCCACGATTTGCGACATTATTATAAAAGGTACAGTTCGTGAATTCAGGTTCGATAGATGCGGTCATTCCCATAGGGTTGTCGAGCGCCCGTGCAAAATTGGCAATCGCACCTCCATCATTAGAAGCAGTATTGACATGAAAGGTACACCCCGTATAGCTAATCCGAAGTACACCTCCATCACTGCGGTGAACCGCTGCGCCGCCCCATGCTGCGCCATTCCCCATCACATGATTATCGATAAAAGCAGCATTAAAAAACTGCACATGGGAAGGCCCGGTCGAGTTGGTTACAGAGCTCGAAGTCGTTACAGAAACGGCACCGCCCCCGCCCCCTTCATAAGGGCCTGTCGGATTGCCTGTAGCACGATTATTCTGAAATAAACAGCGATCAAATATCGCATCAGACCCTACCATCGACGCCGCTCCTCCGGAACCCGGATCGGTAGAACCATCGCTTACGATGGTAACTTCATTGCCGATAAACCTACAGGTATCAATTATACTTGCGTCTCCTAACAGGTACATCGCCCCTCCTCTACGGACGGACTCGTTACCCAAAAAATCGGTATTGGAGATGTGGGGGGCATAGGTGCCTGCAGTAAAAGAACCGATAAAAAATCCACCACCGCTCCGCTCTGAAAAATTACCAGAGAACAGGCAATTAAAAATCTGGGGGCTACTGACATCAGCAGGCGGATTTTCCTGATTGTACCAGCCACCACCACTCAGGTTCGGGTTAAAGAAACTGCCTCCTCCAAAATCGCCTGCTTCCCCAGCAGTAATCACGATTCCATCGACCCGGGTAGAAGCAGACACACTTTGTGTGTACACGACGTGATAAGCATTGTTCCCTACAATATCGGCTGAAGTCTCAGCGATATCATTTCCGTCCAGGTTGACATCATTATTGTCAATATCTCCGCTTAAAATCGTCAGATTCGTTTCAAAATCCCGGTCCGTAAGGGCAACTTCTCCTCCCGAAAATCCACCATATAGCTGTACGCCACTTGGAATTTGGAAGGTAACTTCGCGCGCGTCAGAACCTCCGCTTGCATCTACATCTACCTGAACAGAGGGTTTATAGACGCCTTGTGCGATCCAGATTTCATCTCCACTTGATGCCGCAGCGAGAGCGAGTTGCAAATCGGTGAAAGCATCAGCCCAGGAAGTGCCATTGTTTGCGCCACCAGCCGCAACGTTTACATAGATAGTTGCAGAATAGGAAAAATGAGAGAGGCTAAAAAATGTAGAAAAGGCGAGCAGGGTTAACAGATTGTGTCTTAGGAAATTGACTGTGCGTTGATTCATGTAATTAGACTTAGGCAGGTTTTAGGGGTGTAAAAAATATTGGATGAACTCCATCCAGATAATGAGTATGCCAGTCTGCGAGAAGGTAAAAAGCAAAAAGGATATCCCGAATACTGACGAATACCTTTCTGGTTTTGCATTTAGGAAATACAAAAAATACTATTTTTTATTCATAAATCGAAATAATTTCAGAGATTTCCGAAGATCTTCAGGGAGTAAATACGCCATTATAGTCGCTGCCCATGTAGGCTCCCCAACGCACCGGGCCATATATGGGAATATCTGTCGCTAATCGGTGAATCTGCAATCCGTCAAAGGTATAGGTATGCCGCTCATTGGTTCCATGACAATGGATGATATCCATTCGGCCATTCCCATCCAGATCGCCCAACCAAGGAGAAGAAGAAATATTATTTCCCATAAAAGGCTCTCCGATCGTAATTGGAGAAGGGTTGGTGAAATCTATTACGATCAGGATATTTTGAAAATACTTTTGATACAACTCATTAAGCACCTGATAATTAATGCTTAAGAGGACTTCATCTCGCCCGTCGCCACTCAAATCTGCAACCGCAGCCGTACTTGTTTGATAAAAGCCCAACGAATCTGCGTATTCGATCACTCCGTTTTGACCATTAATCATAAACTGTCGATTCCATTCCAAATTAGGCCAGGTTCCTGCAGCGATCGAGATGAAAAAATCGGGAATGCTGTCTGCAGTAAACAAGCCTACTGCCATGGAACTATACGATTCTGTATTGGGCATATTTGCCGTCCAAAGGGGGCTAAGGTCATTTCCATCAAAGGCCATCATGCGGCCATCGACAGACAAAGCGATTGCCTCGTGGATGCCATCGCCAGTGATATCGGCCCATACAGGCGGAGAGATAAAGCCTTTATCCGGCCCGGTGGCTAGTTTTTTTGCATCCGACAAATCTCCCCGCAACACAGACTCAAGGGTCCCTACAAACAGGTTCCCTCCTATTGTCTCGCCTCCTGTACCAAAAATAATCTGATGTTGCCCCCCTTGTTCTACCACCGCCACCGACATATAGATTTCTTTCCCATCAGGCATTTCTGCCTTAGCCAATACTTTACCATCCGCAGCGCTGATCACGAGTAAACTTCCAGCCGGGCGTTTGGGGTCGTATGGTTCTGCCAATACATCGCCCCCATTTGAGATAAGCAGATCCCGGATTCCATCTTCGTTTTGGTCAGGAATGAATTGAGCATTGTAAAAATTAAACCAACCCGCCTTCCGCGCTTTATCGGTCGAATTTCCGGGAATAAACTCCCAGATAAGCTCTCCCGTAGCGCCATTGATAGCCTTTAGCTCCGCTGAGCGCCCCCCAAGAAACACATCTACCGCGCCATCACCGGTAATATCTTCCAAAGCAGCCGAGGCAAATATTTGATCCTCCGCCGGGACTTTCCACATCAATTCCCCGGAAAGCCCATCAAGGGCTATCATAGCCGAATCACAATGCATAAATTCTGCACGGCCTGCCCCCATAATGATGTCCCCTACCCCATCTCCATTTAAATCCGCAACTCTCGGAGAGGAAAAAGTCCCGATATCCGGCAACTCTTTTACCCAGGATTGCGCATCTAAAGTTAGGGTCCCACAAAGCGAGATCAATAGCAGGAGAACCGTAGATTTATATAATCGTTTCATGCGATAACCAACATTCTAATTGTGAGGATAAAGATACATAAGCATTTTTAAATATCTCCTACTCCTTTTCTTAACAAAGCAACCGCAAAAAGGTGTTATCCTCTGTTTGAAACACTAAATTTTTTAGAAAAAATCGGGTTTTAGTACCAAATTTTTATTCCCAATATCCTCTCATTGAAAATATCTATTCAAGGTATTAAAACAAAAATATTTATGTACCTTTAGTACCCTCTAGCGCATGTTGGGGCCAGAAAAATCAGCGTTCCAAACAAGCACTAACAGAAAAAGAGGAAAAGGATTCGGACACAAGCAAAGGCATATGCAAGGCGGCTTTCAGTCGATCAAGGCGAGTTTATTGTATACAAACACAGGTTCAAGATGGGATTTCCGTCTTGAACCTGTGTGCCTTTCCAGCCATCAATTTCACTCAATTCACAGGCTATGAACGAGATATTCCAAGAAGCACTTGTCCTGATGGGGGTAGGCATGATTACCGTATTTGGAATCCTGTTCCTGGTAGTCGGGGTCGGTACGCTCTTGATCAAACTGGTCAACCGATACTTTCCGGAAGTTAGCCAGCCGATACCCAACACTACGTCGAATATTTCGCCTGCCAAACTGGCTGCGATTACAGCCGCCGTTTCCAGCCTTACACAGGGAAAAGGCAGTATTCAGCATATCGAAAAAATCCCTTAACAGAGGAACGACATAAGCATTATCATCAAAACTATGGGTAAAGAGATCAAGTTTTGTCTGGTGTACCGAGACATGTGGCAGTCTTCGGGTAAATACATGCCGCGCGTAGATCAACTCACTCGCGTAGCACCTGGCATTATCGAAATGGGTTGTTTTTCACGTGTGGAAACCAATGGCGGAGGGTTTGAACAGATTAATCTGCTATTCGGAGAAAACCCCAATCAGGCAGTTCGGAAATGGACGCAACCCTTTAATGATGCCGGCATCCAAACGCAGATGCTCGAGCGGGGCTTGAACGGTATCCGTATGAGTCCGGTTTCGAAGGATTTGCGGCGGATGATGTTCAAACTCAAAAAACTGCAAGGCACAGATATTTCCCGCTCTTTTGATGGTTTGAATGACCATCGAAACCTGAAACTATCAGTAGAATATGCCCGGGAAGGAGGAATGGTTTCTCAAGCCTGCTTGTGCATTACTTTTTCACCGATCCATACCGTGGACTATTATATCGATCTGGCCATGAAGCTGATCGACTACGGTGCAGAAGAAATATGTATCAAGGATATGGCGGGTATTGGTCGTCCTGCTTCTATCGGGCGAATTGTAGCGGGTATCAAAGCTAAGAAGCCCGATATCCTCATTCAATACCACGGTCATTCGACTCCCGGATTCTCCATCGCCTCAGCACTCGAAGCCGCTCGCGGAGGGGCAGAGATCATTGATGTGGGAATGGAACCCCTATCCTGGGGAACGGGCCATGCTGATCTCCTCACCACCCATGCGATGCTCAAGGATGCCGGATTCTCTGTACCAGACATCAACATGGACGCCTATATGCAGGTGCGGAGCATGACGCAGGAATTCGTTGATGATTTCCTGGGCTATTATATCAATCCCCGCAATCGGTTTATGAACTCGCTGCTGATCGGACCGGGCCTCCCCGGTGGCATGATGGGCAGCCTGATGGCAGATTTGGAAAATAATCTCGCCAGCCTCAACAAATGGTTAGCAAAACGCAATCAGCCTGAGCTGACACAGGATGCGCTGCTCCTCAAGCTCTTTAATGAAGTCGAATATATCTGGCCCATGCTGGGGAATCCGCCGCTCGTTACGCCTTACAGCCAATACGTCAAGAATGCGGCCCTGATGAATGTCATGCAAATGGTCAAGGGACGAGAGCGCTGGTCGATGCTCGACGATAATACCTGGGATATGATTCTTGGTAAATCCGGAAGAGTTCCGGGCCCTATTGCGAGTGAATTGCAACATATGGCCGCGGACCAGGGCAGAGAATTTTTTGAAGGGGATCCCCAGGATCTCTATTCCGGTTCACTGGATGAATTCCGGAAGGAAATGGATGAAAAGGGTTGGGAATATGGAGAAGATGAAGAAGAACTCTTCGAATTAGCCATGCATCCCCAGCAATACCGGGCCTACAAATCCGGTAAAGCAAAAGCAGACTTTGAAGCCGACCTTGCCAAACGTAAAGAAGCCACTACCCCTACTACTCCTACCGCTCCTGCAACCGGAAATACAGGCAGTAGTCTTCCCACTTCTCCACAGGTGATGAACATTGATGTGAATGGGGAACAGTTTCGGGTAACAGTTTCTTATGGCGCAGAGGGCACCCAACAAAGTACCTCAGGAACCGAGACGACTCAACAGCCTGTACAAACTTCCTCTAATGGAGCAAGCAGTTCCGCTCAGGAAATCCTGGCACCGCTGGAAGGCACCTTCTTCCTGACCAAAGAGGCTTCAGACACGCCCATTAAGTTGGGAGATACGATCAAAACCGGTGATGTGATCGGTTACATTGAGTCTATGAAAGTCATCAATGCCGTTTCAGCGGATAAGGCAGGACGGGTTGTGGAGATTTGTGCCACCCATAATGCTGCAGTGGAAGAAGATGATGTGCTGGTGAAAGTAGAATAGAGAGTTCGGGAAGCCGGGAAAGGGGGAGTTTGAGAGCAGATACCCGCTTTAGCCGCAGGTTCCGGAAATAGGATTCATCTTTTGTATTTCGTCTTTAATCTTTCTGCTTACAGCCTTATGGAATTGTTAGAAAAACTATATGGGATGACAGCCCTGGATGAGATCATCCATCAACCGGGTTCCCTCCTGATGCTGCTGATCGGCTTCTTTTTGCTGTATCTCGGTATTCATAAAAAATATGAGCCGCTGCTGCTCGTGCCTATTGCTTTTGGGTTGATTCTGGCAAACTTTCCAGGTGGAAATATGGGCGTTATCAGCTCTGAAGGCAATGAGGAAGTCATGCACATGACGCTAATCGAGATTGCCAAAGAGTACGGGATCATGAATTTTCTCTACTATTCCCTGATCAAAACAGGCTTTCTGCCACCGATCATTTTTATGGGCGTAGGTGCCCTGACCGATTTTGGCCCGATGCTTCGCAATCTGCGATTGGCACTCTTTGGAGCAGCAGCTCAGATCGGGATTTTCTCCGTTATTTTTGCCGCAATCGCCGTAGGGTTTACGATGAAAGAAGCGGCTGCCCTCGGTATTATCGGCGGCGCAGACGGCCCAACAGCCATCTACACAACTATTTTGCTGGCACCGCACTTATTGGGTCCCATTGCAATTGCCGCTTATTCCTACATGGCATTGGTACCAGTGATCATTCCGCTGGTAGTCCGATTTACGACGACAGAATCGGAACTCAAGATCAACATGAAAAAGCAGGATATTCTCTATCCCAATAAAACGGAGATCAAAAATCTCCGACTGGTCAAGATTATTTTCCCGATTGCGCTGGGTACCGTCGTTTCGCTCCTGGTGCCTTCTTCTGTTCCCTTGGTTGGGATGCTATTGTTTGGCAATCTCATCAAAGAGGCCGGCGTCATTACAGAACGCTTACAGAAAGCGGCTTCTGGCTCTATTCTCAATACCGCGACGATCTTCCTCGGCCTGACAGTCGGTGCTACCATGACTGCCGAGTCTTTCCTCAATCCCCGTACCTTGATGATCATCGCCGGAGGGTTTGTTGCCTTTGCGATCTCGATCGCCGGAGGCATTTTTGCGGTAAAAACCTATAACCTATTCGCCCGAAAAAAGATCAATCCTCTGATCGGTGCTACAGGTTTGAGTGCCGTGCCCATGGCTTCCCGTGTCGCCAACGAGCTGGCGCTGAAGTACGATTCCAGCAACCATATTCTGCAATACGCAATGGCCAGTAATATCTCTGGGGTAATTGGGTCGGCCGTAGCTGCGGGGGTCTTGATTTCGTTTTTGGGGGGATGAGAATAACTACTCCATCCCCGGTACTAATCGGTAAATCTCTGCCATCAGCACCTCACACTGAAGAGATTTGAGCACAACGGTCGCTGACAAGCCCGTAATCGTCTGAATTTCCCAAGTGCCATCATCGGTACGGTAATAGGTATCGACCATGGATTCTGTCTGACTGATCAGGACATATTCCCGGAGAGATGGAATTTGGCGGTAATGCGCAAATTTTGCCCCCCGATCAAAGGCCATCGTGCTCTCAGACAAGACTTCCAGAATCAGGATGGGATTGGTCAGTGCATTGGGGTCTTTGGGGCTATACGTTGGTGTCTCGCAGACAATGGATACATCTGGGTAAAACGTACGCTTGGTCGATTCGATATGTACTTTCAAATCACCCGTATGTACGATACAGGACTTCCCCGCACGGTCCAGTGCATTCCCTGCATATCGAATAAAGTTAGCCCCAATTTGACTATGCTCCGGCGAACCGCCAGCCATGGCCACGATGAAGCCATCGTGGAATTCATACTTGATATCGGATTCAGCTTCGAGGGCCAAATAATCTTCGTAGGTATGATTGGATAATGCTTTTTCGGCCATTTCCTGTTCGTTTCCCTAAAAATAAGGAAAAAATAGAGAACTGTCGATGATTCAGTGGACTTCTGCTTAGCTCCTACGAGAATTCGGTCGGCGGTTTTTTCGGTGGTTGTTACTGCTGCTATTGCCATTTCCGCTCCCGCCGCTTCTGTTGCGATTGCCGGAATTTCCGGAATTGCGATTGCGTCCCTGGCCCTGAGACTTTTTAGGGGCAGCTACCGGAGTCAAATTCTGTGCGGGAAAGGGATGATCCTCGATTACCTCAAGATCTGTCTTGATCAGTCGCTCAATATCGCGGAGATAAGGCCTTTCTTCGATATCACAAAAGGACAAAGCTACCCCACTTGCACGCGCTCTACCGGTACGACCAATTCGGTGGACATAGGTTTCGGGCACATTGGGTAGGTCATAATTAACGACGAGGGAGAGTTCTTCTACATCAATCCCTCTCGCAGCGATATCGGTTGCAACCAACACCTGTGTTCTGCCCTCTTTAAAATTACGAAGTGCCTCTTGACGGGCACCCTGTGATTTATTTCCATGAATAGCTGCAGCATCCACCCCGCTTTGCCTGAGTTTACGAACCAGTTTGTCGGCTCCGTATTTAGTTCGGGAAAATACCAACGCAGAATTTGCTTCCTCTGTCTTCAGGAGGTGAATCAATAACTGAGGCTTACTTTTTTTATCGACAAAATAGATGGCCTGTTCAACCCGCTCTGCGGTTGTCTGCTCGGGTTTCACGGTTACCTTTTCAGGATTTCCCAGAATTTTATTAGACAGTTCCACGATCGCCTTGGGCATGGTCGCGGAGAAAAACAGTGACTGCCGCTTGGCAGGTAATTTTGCAATGATCTTCCGGATATCATGGATAAATCCCATATCCAGCATCTGGTCGGCTTCATCCAATACTGAATACTCAATGTCTTTGAGGCTAATGTAGCCCTGATCCATCAAATCGAGTAAGCGTCCGGGCGTTGCGACCAGGATATCTACTCCTCTGCGGAGTGCCTGCGTCTGGGAACCTTGTTTTACGCCACCAAAAATTACCGTATTCCTTATGCCTGTAAATTTTCCGTACGTCGAAAAACTCTCTGCGATCTGGATAGCCAGTTCTCGTGTAGGCGTAACCACAAGTGCCCGCACCTTGCGAGGCCGGCGGGTTCCCTGTTCTTCATTATACAAAAGCTGGAGAATCGGAATGGCAAATGCAGCCGTTTTCCCTGTCCCTGTTTGGGCACAGCCCAATAGGTCTTTGCCCCGAAGGAGGATCGGAATAGATTGTTCCTGTATGGGAGTGGGATGTGTATAGCCTTCCGCCCTGAGTGATTTCAGGATGGGTTCAATGATACCTAAATCTGTAAAAGTCATGTATTATATATAGAGGCCGCAAAGGTAGGGGAATTGTTTGGATTTTTTCGCTTTTG
>CAYGTH010000005.1:0-8601 GCA_964352745.1 uncultured Bacteroidia bacterium | reverse complement strand
GTCAAATAAATACAAAAGGGGTAAAGAAAGTGCTTCCTTTACCCCTTATCGTTGTGTTGATGATTGCTGTTGCTTATACGCTCACGGGCGCCCTTTCTGCCACTTTCGGCTTGAGTTTGATGATACCCAAAAAGTCAAACAGGCGAATAAAAGGATACACCGGATCAATCTCATACCACTTTTGTGCAAAGTTGGGGCTGTTAGGCTGAGCATGATGATTGTTATGGTATCCTTCTCCCATCATGAAGATATCAAATGGCATCAGGTTCCGAGAAGTATTCGATACTTTGTGGTTGACATACCCTACTACATGGCCATACCAGTTGATGATCGCTCCCTGAAGGGGGGTCATCAGGCAATGCAAGGGGAGTAAGGCCCACATCCATTGTGCATTTTCAGGAACGAAAGCATAGTAGAGGGAAATATAGACAGCCACCCAACCGATTCTTACCGGCCAGCTATAGCCATATTTCTCCATAAACTCCCACATAGGAAGGTTATTGTCGAAACGCTCTTCTATTTCCATTTCCCCCTTATTAATGGCCCGAAATAACTTATCCGTTTTGAGCATCATAGCAACCAAATTGCCATCGTGCTTAGGGGAGTGTACGTCTTTTTCTGTATCTGCATATGCGTGGTGCATGCGATGAAATTTGCCATAGGTATTGGGACTAATAGCGGTAAATCCCTGAAAAAGCCATGAAGCAAAATAAAAAACTTTTTCCCATCCTTTCGTCATCGTAAACTGCTCATGAGCTGAATATCGATGATGAAAAAAGGTCTGAAAGAATAGGGAAAAGTACCAATGTACGAGGATCAATGCGAGAATAATCATAAAAGTGATGTGTTAGTTTATCGTTTAGAATAGCTGAATAAACACGGAAAAGACTTTACCATTGAGCGCGTACATGAACAAAAAAATGCGGTAATCCTGTCCCCATAAACGGGAGTTACAAGTTCCGCAGTTAGGCATATATTGATAATCAAATATATAATGCAAACCCCAAGCGTCCAATTTGGTTCAGGCAAACGAACACTTACTATATCCTTCAAAAATAAACGAAGAGGCCAACCTTAGTGCCTCTTGAGTTGAAACCCAAATCTATAAAACAAGCTTAACAGCCTGATCATCAAGGTATAATGCGTGCATATATTTCAAAAAGGTGAAGTAACAAGCCCAATACAATTTATGAATTTTTCCAAAAAAAAGGCACTAATATTTCTTGTGAATGCTACTTAAAATTTCCATTATTTCTGCCTTTTTTCGAACGGAAACCGGTACGCTATCCCCATTTTTGAGCATCAGATAGCCCCCATCTGTTTTGATAAATGCATCGATATATTGAAGATTGACCAGGTGCCGCTGGTGTACCCGTAAGAACTGATAGTCCTTGAGCATATCTGAAAAATACTTCAGGGTACGGGTTACAAAAATCTTATCGGAGTTGTGGAAATAGAATAAGGTATTGTTACTGTCCGATTCACACCTTACAATCTCATCCAGGCTCACGATGATGATTTTGTCGAGGGTATGCAGGGAGATTTTTTGTGGTTTTTGGTTGGGCGCAGAGAGGGTGTGCTTGAGAATATCCAGGCGTTCCTGGTTGGGATGAATTTGTTCTTTTGCCTTGGCGATTGCTTGTGCCAATTCTTCCGGAGAATAGGGCTTTAATACATAGTCAATTGCGGCAAATTTGAAAGCCCGGATCGCAAACTGATCACTGGCTGTAACGAAGATAATCTTGGATTTCAGGTCCGGTAAAATCTCTAAAATATCAAAGCCCGACCCATCGCCCAACATGATATCGAGGAATAAGATATCCGGCTCCTTTTTGCGAATCAGCTTAGCCGCCTCCACCACACTTTGGGCCGTCCCAATGATTTCAATCTCAGGATGACGAGCCTCGATATCGTGGGCAAGCATATCGAGTGCAGCGGGCATATCATCTACCAAAATGGCACTTAGCATAGGCGTAATCTATTAATAGTCTGTCAGGAGCGGAATTCGAAATTCTACCTGAGTCCCTCCCCCTTGCTGGGTTGAAGTTACCACTTCTTTGATTTGAAGCGTATTTGCACCTGCCAGGGATTCGATCCGCTCCCGGGTAACTTCCAATGCCAGCGACTGATGGTTGGTGGCAGTTTTATTTTTTTGTGATTCGTGGATTCCAATCCCATTATCAGAAACAGAACAGTGGAGCCATGCGCCTGAGATTCCAAAACCGATTCGCAACTTCCCCGGTCGCTTGACGGCCATGATCCCATGTCGGATGGCATTCTCTACAAAGGGTTGGATCAACATCGGCGGAATGAGGACTTCCTCCGGGTCTATCTCCTCGGAAAGTACGATTTCATAGCTGAATTCCTTTTCAATCATCAACTGCTCCACTTCGATATAATTCCGCAAGGTCTGAATCTCCTGGTCGAGGGAAATATTATCCTCGCGGGAATTATTAAGCGTAGCTCGGAGCAGGCTTGCAAATTTATTGATCGTCGTATTCATTTTTTCAGGATCCTGAATCCCCATTGCCTTGATTTCATTCAACACATTAAATACAAAATGTGGATTCATCTGTAAGCGCAAGGCCTTTTGCTCCAGGGAAAGCAGGTGATTTTCCAATTGAAGACGCTCTTGTTCTTTCGCATTTTTCCGTTTGATCCGGCGTAAATAAACCGCCCCCATCGCCAGCACGAATAAGGCCATGAGTGCAATCAATAATTGCTGAAACCAGGATTTTTCGTAGAGGGGCTGGGTAATGTGAAACCGAAAAGCAATCACCTCGCTTTCTATCCAGTCGATATTCCGGGATTGGGCCTCAAATCGAAAATCACCGTGGGTCAGTCCTGCAAAATTGATCGAATTATCTTCTGCCCAGGGGCTCCATTCGGCCTCATTGAGTCGCCAGCGATACTCCACCCCTGCCGGGTGGTTAATGTCAATGGTTCGATACCGAAAAGCGAGGTGGTTTTGCCGTGGGGCTAATTGTAAGATTCTATTTTCTCTCCCCCAATCGTTTACATCAATCGTGTCGAGGCTCTTATAGACCACTTCGATGTCTTCAAATTCCAGAACAGGCTGAGTGTTCGTGATCGTTTTCTCGCGGGCCTGGAACTGGGTCAGTCCGTAGATGGTGCCAAACCAAAGGTTCCCCTTTTCGTCTTTGGTTACGGCATTCAGGCAGGTTTCTATCCCCAAAAACCCATCATTCCTCCCATAGTGAAAGACCTCCACCATTTGAGCCGACTCATTGAGCACAATCTGATCGACTCCGCTCTCGCTTCCTGCCCAGAGATTTCCTTCCTCATCAAAAATGAGTTGGTAAATATTATCAGAATAGAGGGCTTTGTTACCGGTAAGGGGCTCAAAGCGAATAGAGTCTGCCAGGTCAGACCACCAAATTCCCCTTCCGGCTGTACCTACAAATAGTTTCCCCGCATGAAACCGGAGGCTGGTTATGTCGATATTGTGCCCCAGCATATTACCCAGATGCTCCACCCGATCTCCCTGAATATATCCCAGGTGCCCCTTGCGGGTTCCATACCACAAGCGCCCGAGGCTGTCTCGCCTCATATCATTTACCAGAATCCGCTCCACGCCTTGTGCCATTCCAAATTGTGCCAGGTCGTATATACTATCCTCCGCTACCGCATACTGGAATCGAATCATTCCACTCGAATAAGTCGCTGCCCAGATATATGGTGGGTCAATGAGAATTTTCCGGACCCAATTAGAGGGAAATCCACTCGCCGGATTAAGTACATGCGTGAAGGCCGTGTCAATTTGGAACGTATCCCGGCGAACAGGATCTGACAAGGTATCCACTACAATACTATCTCGTGTTTGAGTCCCCACCACAAATATTCCTTTGCCTTCTGATCCCGCCCAGATATTCCCCTGTTCATCACTCGCAAGGGTTTTGATTTTCACATTCAGCATTCGGGGATCATTCGTTGCTTCGTGAATTCCGAGGCTATCTATTGTCACCAATCCTGCTTCTGAATTGGAGGCCCAGATTTTATCTCCATCGCGATGCACGGCATAGACCCGATTTCCTTTCAGTCCCGAGTCTGTATCGTAATGGTTAAAATTAGTCTGCGCATATTTGTACAGCCCGCCGCCGGAAGAAGCGATCCAGATATTTCCCTGCCGATCCTTGAGGCATTTGCGAATGTGAAAGACAGACAAACCATTGGCTGTACTCAGTCGTTGGATTACCCTCCTGTCATCCGCATTGAGTACCCAAATTCCATCATTATCCGTTGATACCCAGAGTTGATTTTCGTTGAGGAGAGTAATGTGATTGATGCGCCTCGGTTGGGACGTCTTGGGTTTTTGGAGGTTCCCCTCTTCATATACCCAGACCCCTGCATCAAACGTAGCAACGATCACTTTATCCTGATAAAACGCTATCGACTTCACATCTTGATTGCTGACCGCTTTCCCCAAAAGCCTCTCCAGCGTTTGTGTTTTCCAGAGTCCCTTATTTGATGCAATCCAGAATTGACCCTCCCGGTACACCAGGTCATTTATGCGAGCCTGATCCAGCAGCGGGTGTAGGGTGAGTTTTGTAAGGGAGTGCCCCCCTTTATAGATATAAATCCCCGATTGTGTGGCCAGGTAGGTGGTTTCTGCTCCTGCAAAAATCCGATTGATCTGGGGGCCGGGAATATTGACGAATCCTCGCTGGGTTTTGATCGACAAGCCCTGACGTGTCCCAATAAATAAGCTATCCGCTGACCAGGTAATAGCATGGACATAATTGGAAATCAGGCCATCCCGTTCATTCCACACCCGAAACCGTTCTCCATCAAAACTGCATATTCCCCCGCCTTGGGTTCCCATCCATAAATAACCCAGAGGATCCTGCACAATGTCATAGACCTGCGATTGGGGCAAGCCATCGGCCAGCGTATAGGCACTGATCCTGCGACTTTGGGCATATCCACTCCCGCCCAGCACTAGCCAGCAAAGCCCTACCCACACCAAACTCCCGATGATTCTATTCATAATTAATCGTTCGATTAGCAAAAACGGCTGTCATTCCGGACAGTGGACGTTGCGTAGCTTCGTCCGCTGATCCGGAATGACCCTTTGGGCGATTGGATAAAAGGAAAAATCCTCAGGAATCCGGCTGGAGCAGCCTGCTATGCAGTTACAATTTAATATATAATGCCGGATTGGAAATATCTGCTGTCAGGTATTCATCAGAACCAGGGCTTTGCATAGCGGGTTCCATGACACATAGAATAGTTGTTTTTCCTTTTATGGTCAGGGTATTCCCTGATTTCACAGCACGCCAGCGATATTTTTCAAGCGGGATGTTGAAAGCAAATAAGACTTCTACTACAGCATCTGATTCGGCAATCCAGTCCATGATTTCCTCCGGGTTCCGCAGTTCCGGCATTTCTCCCGGATCGTCAAAGGTAAACTCCCATTCTACCGGCACATTGAACCGGTAACTATATACTTCTCCTTGTGATTTTGCCTCTCGTGTTTTCATGGCTTTTCGCCAGTCGATCGCCGCATCCGGATGTGCCTGCTTGAATTCCTGCGCCATGGCCCAGGGGCCGGGAGATTCGGCTGTGGGGTAATAGGCATAATAGGCTTTGGCCAAATAATGCGGAGCAAATCGCCCGCCGAATACATTGTATAAGGGAGAAGCATAGACCTCGGGGGCGTCTGTCCCAGAAAAAGCCTCTTTCAACATGCTCAACAGGGCCGTATTTTCCCCGAGCCCACAGGAATGAAACACCAATTGAGTTTCGTTCAGTATGCCTTGCTTAAGCCGGGGTAATTCATTTCCAATCAGGGCAGAACGGAGGCTGTTTTCCGTAATCCGATCTCCACCTGGCCGCACGCGCATCGCCATGCCCCGCCAGGGATTACTATGGCTGATGATATGAATTTCGGCATACGCCGTATGGTCTGCATGCGCATTCAGCCAGGTGAGTATCTCTTCCAGGGAATACAAATTATCGACTATCGGGAGGTTTTGGGATTGAAAATAGGCCCTCGCATTGTCATAATAGCGGTTGTCGCCCTCATCATACCCGGCAATAAAAGCAATGGATTGACGAGCAGGAATCGGAGTCCCAACTGAAATATGGGGATGTGCCTTGCAGGAATAGGCAGGAGTCAATAAGAGCAGGACCAGGAGTTGAATCAGGAGAGAACGGGAAATATACATGGGGATTTTGATTAAGGAAGTTGTAAGGAGAGACCGGATAAACAGGATTCGGCAGATGGGGTTGGCGCTTATTATATCTACTTCCTCCCGTAAATCCGGCCTCATTTCAAATGGGATCCTATTGGATGCTAATCGTGAAGGCCTGACGAACCGGAGCAGTATGCTTTATCGCTTTCCGAAAGGCGTCCCTCATAACAATGTCATCAGTCCATTTTCCGTTCTTTTGTACTTCAACCCGGACAATCTCTCCCGCGGCATTGAGGTGAATCCGCATGGCATGATTCAGCATAATCTGCGCCTTAGCCAATCTTGAAAAACTTGCACGGAACCACATTTTGAGCTGACGGGTTTCAGCACTGGTCAATTCAGATGCTACGCCTTCGATTGTCACGGTATAGCTGGCTTGATACGTAGTCTTTTCTGATACCGAAGCCTCCGCACCGATTGCGCTATTTTCTACATTAGCGGGCATCGGCAGAACTTGTTGCACAGTCTTCGGAGCTTCTCCCGTTTTGTTAGCGATCTCCTGATCAACTGCGACAAAAGAGGTGTACTGGGTAACCAGGTTATAGGCGATTCCGAGGTCAGTTACTTCCTGCTTGGCTTCCTGATTGAAGAGGGACGCGTAGTCATCGAGCTGCTGGATTTTTTTCCGGGCCCACAGGTATCGAAGTGCTTGATTATCCTGGCTCAAGACGGCTTTGTTCACCGGAAATTCCTGCTGAAAGGTTCCACTTCCCTGATATCCGGTAACCACCAGTTTACCAGTAGGTTCTCCCCGCCACTTTCCATACACCACGACCGGACGAGCCGCAAACACATCGGGAATACTTGCTGGCGATACGTCATAGATATCAAACCCTTCTGCTTTGAGTTGAACCTGGGTCAGTAAAGGCGTCGCAATGTAGTCCTGGAATTTCTGGGCGACCTTAAATGCTTCTGCTTTATTCGTTGCGACAAAAGACTCACTTTGTGAAACTTTTGCCATGCCTTCAATCAGGTAGCGATTGACACTGGATCCAATTCCGAAGGTGAATACATTTGCCTCGTCTCGCTTATTGCGAATCATCTCAAAGGCCTCTCTTTCTATGTTGACATATCCATCTGTAATCACGACCATTGACCGTGCGCTGGAAGTAAATTTTCGAGGCATTGCATAGGCATCCCGTAATGCTGACAACAATTGGGTTCCCCCTCCTCCACGGCTTGACATCAGAAATTGTAAGGCCGATTCGATATTATCGGCGGTAACAGCTACCGGCTCCGATTTGAATTTGACGGAACTGGAAGCAAAAAGGAGGATATTGAATACATCTTTCTCCCGCATTTTGCACAACAGATTCTGCATCAGTTCTTTGGAAACCTCAAGCGGATACCCATTCATTGAGCCGGATACATCCACAATAAACAAGTACTCACGTGGGGGAATTTCGCTTGTTTTGGGCTGATCAATCGGCTCCATGAGGTAAGCAAAAAAGTTTTCGTTGTCATGCTCATACAAGAGTAATCCAGACTGAATTTCATTTCCTCTCAGTTGGTAGTTGAGGATAAAATCGCGGTTTGAAGGATTTTGATTACTATAAGAAAGGTCGATCTCTGCGGTTTGTGGATTGGGATAATTGAGGTCCAGTTGATGGGAAGGGGAAGAAATATGCTGAATGATCATTCCTGCATTGAGCTTGACTTTCAAGTCATATCGGAAAGTAGCAGCAATTCCTTTTCCGGAATAGGGCAATCCAAAAGTGGTTTCGCCAGCGGTATTTTCACCCGTAAATCGAGGGCCTACTACGCCGGGAAACATAAATTGATAGTCGCCAGAAACGGGAATCAACATTTCTGTGTAGTAGATTTCAATGGCAATTTCGTCGCCCGGCATAATATTGCCGACATTCATCTGGAAGACATTGGGCCGTTCCTGATCCAGCTTAGCGGCTCTTTTGCCATCGCTGATTGCCTGGTCATAGACTTCCCGCGCTTTCTGCTTTTCAAATATCTCAGCGTGAATGGTACGGTTGCCAATGGTCATATCCATTTTATGCACGGCAGCCTGGGTAGAGAGGGGAAATACATATTTCGCCTCAATCGGGGTAGAACCTTCATTGCCATACACCTGGGTAACCTTGACATGGGCAATGGTCCCGGCAATGTGTGCATCTACTGTGGTTTCCTTGAGGGGAATAACCGCATTTTCGGTGAGGACCTGGAGGTAGGGACTTTCGGTTTTTTGGCCGAAAAGAGAAACACTCAGGGTGAGGAGAAAAAGAAACGATAGATATTTCATGGTTTTGTGGTTAGCTGTTGTCAAATTCTTGAAACAGCCACAAGATATGGGGATGAAATACCTTATCAGGGGCTCTTCTAGCATCCGTAGGGAATGGTCTAGAATTCGTAGACTATGGGGATTTTTCGTTTT
>CAYGTH010000004.1:0-50378 GCA_964352745.1 uncultured Bacteroidia bacterium | reverse complement strand
GTAATCCTGCATCTCGTGAGGTTTGCGGGTAACCGATGCGTCTTCGTAAATCATCTATGTTCAGGGGCTTCGGTTCTTCCTCGGCGACAATCAAAGAGTCGGAAGGCAGGCTAGCCAGCAGGCTAGAATCGACTGTGTTGAGAGACTGAGCAGTGGCTGTGCAGATAAAGCAGCACAGGGCAATCAGTGTTGGTAAGGAAATGTTCATGATATAGTATATGGTGTCGAAATTATGAAAGGGCGGAATATTTGGCAACATCAAATTTGAATTTCAATTTCACTCCTGCTGATTGGGCATGGTTTCCTTTTCCCACATTATCCCGTACTTTTGTCCAGCTAAAGCAGGCAGGCATGACAGAATCGCTAGATACCTTATTGAATCAGCTGGAAACAACGCTGCAATCCAACCAGGACGAATTGGTCAATTGGAGTTTGAACTATTTTAGACTCCATAGAGATCGCTACCGACATGACCTGAAAGTGGTACGAAAATACCTCACAGAAGGAGAGGTGCTGGAAGTGGGAAGTTTGCCCTGTCATATGACCTATTTGCTGGAAAAATCGGGATTTCCGACAGTAGGGCTCGATCTTGCACCAGAGCGAGCTGCCGATTTTATCAAGGAAAATAAACTTCGGATAGAACGCTGTAATTTTGAAACAGAGCCGATCCCATTTGAGGATAACCGGTTTCATTTCATCATATTCAATGAAGTATTTGAGCACCTTCGCATCAATCCTATTGCGACGCTCAGGGAAATCAATCGGGTCATGCACCCCGATGGGCATATCATGTTGACTACGCCTAACCTCTACTCGCTATACAATATTCAGTCGCTGTTACGAGGCAAAGGGTTTGATAACCCCTATGCTCAGTTTGAAAAGCTCGAAAAGCTTGGACATATGGGACATGTTCGGGAATACACGAATCGACAAGTGAAAGAGTTTTTGGTAAATACCGGATATGAGCCGATCAGTACGCACTTTGTCAACCACAGCAAATATGGCGGAAATCTGAAAATCCTGAATGCCTTTAATTTCGTGAGTCCATTCAGAAGGTTTCAAGTAGTAGTAAGCAAAAAAGCGCATTCATGAGTAGAAAACAGTTAATCATAGGATTGGGTACCGGGCGCTGTGGTACAGTTTCTTTGAGTCGGTTTCTCAATGACCAGCCTGAGGCCTTTGTGATACACGAGGGCGCTTATGAAGATATGAGGATGCTGTTCCCTTGGGAAGGTCCTGAAGAAGCCGTCTTAAACTGGTTACATCAACTCGCGGGGTATGCCGGGGAACAGCCATTTTTTGGAGATACCGGCTCATATTATTTGCCCTACGTGGAATCCATTCTAGTGGCCTTCCCGGATGCGCGTTTCATCTGTTTTGAGCGAGATCGGCCTGGCGTGGTGCGCAGTTTTGCAACCAAAACCGGTAAGCGCAATCACTGGTATGAACACAAGGGAAAGCGATGGAAAAAAGATCCTCGTTGGGATGCCAGTTTCCCCAAGTTTGACGAACCCGACAAGGAAACGGCCATCGGGATGTATTGGGATCTGTATCATGAAATGTCGACTGACCTGTCGGAAAAATATCCGGGGCATTTCCGGATTTTTCCTATGACGACTATTAATACCGAAGCCGGACGAGCAGAACTCCTCGATTTTGTAGGGTATGGGGGCGAGCGTGTGCTTGACCGGGAATATGTGTCCAATACAAAAAAGGATAATCGGAATTTCAGGTATTGGCTGAAACAAAAATTGTTATTTCGCTAACGGGATGCCGCACTCAACTCCGCATACACAACCCCGGGTAGGCATGTTTATTGATGTCTGCTACCCTACACATCCCCGCATAGAGAATGAAGCCAATGCGCTGATCGAAGCAGGCTATGAGGTGCATTTGTTCTGTATCTGCTATGACTCACAAAAAGCACCGTTTGAAGAGATCGACGGCCTGAAGGTACACCGGCATATCGGCGGTTGGATTTTGTCGAAACTTGCTCCCCTTGCCTATACCCTACCTTTCTTCCATGCCCACATGACCTGGCAGATCGATCGTTTCATTCAGGAGAATGGCATCGAACTGCTGCACATTCACAATATGCTCATTGCACCTGCTGTGCTCAGTGCCAATCAAAAGCGAAACCTTCCCGTCCTGATGGATGTGCATGAGTTTACGCCGGAGATCATGAAGCACTACCGACACGTGCGGACTTTTCCCGGTAAATTCCTGATCAGTCCCAAGCGCTGGAAACATGCCTATAACCAACTGCTCGCCAAAATGGATCGGGTGATGGTTGTAACAGACGAGGCAAAAGCGCAAATCCTGGAAGACCCTGATATCGACATTCCAGCAGAGCGGATTGTAGTTTTTCCGAACACTGTCACCAAAGCCATCTTTTTTCAGTATCCGATTGATCCCAAAGTGGTCAATCGCTATCCAGACAACTGGAACATTGTGTACCTCGGGGATACGGGCCTGCGCAGGGGAACCGATACAGCCATAGAGGCGATGCCTGAGATTCTCAAAGAGGTTCCACATGCTCGCTTGATCCTCGTAGGAAAAAGCAGCGCCGACCATGTATTGAAGGCAAGGGTGGAGGAACTCGGGATAGCAGATCATGTGGTATTTGAAGGCTGGCAAAATGTCGCCCTATTCCCCTCTTTTGTCAAATCCGCTGATGTGTGCATTTCTCCCCTGAAGCGCAATCCACATCACGACACCACTTATGCCAACAAAAACTTTCAGTACATGGCGATGGGTAAGCCACAAGTTGTGAGCGACTGCCCCGCCCAGGCCAATCTCATTAACAAACTGGAATCGGGCCTCGTACACGAAGCCGAAAACGTAACGGATTATACCCAACAAATTCTCCGACTCTATCGCGATCCCGAACTCGCTGCCCGAATGGGAGAAAACGGCGCGAAAGCCGTTGCCGAAACCTATCATACAGAAGCGACCATTCAGGCAATGTTGGCGGTGTATGAAGAGATGATACGTTTCAAAAACTAGCCAAAACTAAGGGAAGGCCTATAATATCCTTATATTTGCCAGCTTAAACTGACAACCCATAATCGCAAATACCGTGAGCATCCCAACATTTTATTCAACTTATGTTCAATCCTTCCACATGGCCCTGGATGGGATCGAAGTGGAAATGGAAGCGGAAAAGACAGCGTACGGATCTGCGCTGGAAACGATCACAGAGTGGCTCACTGAAATCCAGCAGGCTGATAAAAAGATCATGATTATTGGAAATGGGGGCAGTGCCGGGGTTGCGAGCCATATGGCAACAGATTTTCTGAAAAACGGAAAATTCAGAGCCATGGCCTTCAATGATTCTTCCCTCCTTACCTGTTTGGCAAATGATATCGGATATGAAGATGTTTTTGCGACTCCCATATCTCAATTTGCAGATCCGGGAGATTTGCTGATTTGTATCAGTACATCCGGAAGTTCTGAAAACATCATTCGGGGAGCAAAAGCTGCTAAAGCAAAAGGAAGCCGGGTGATTACCTGTTCCGGATTTGATACAGATAATCGGCTACGAGGCTTAGGCGATGTGGATTTTTATGTTCCTTCCTATTCCTATGGCGTAGTGGAAACCCTGCATCAGTTGATTATCCATTCGATATTAGATGCTAAATTGTATTGTGAAGACCAGATAGACATTTTTTCCCGCAATTCCCCACTCAAAAAAGAAGGGAAGTAAAGACCACGAAAGCTCTCCTGTCTTTTATCTGGCATCTCTTTACTCACATCTTCCCCCGTTAGATCGAATTGAAAAATAGCCGGGATTCCCGGCTACCCTTTTTTATATTTCTCCGTAATAATAGGTAGGAACTTTTTATACGTGTTAACTAAGATTACCGGCTGTTCGGATCAGATGTATCTGATCGGGTTAGAACGAAATACACGTATAAAAATCAAACAATGTGAAACAGAAAATCCAAAAAATACTCGGCTCCTTTGTCTACTCATTACCGGTACAGTTACTGGTGATCCAGATTCGCAATCAAAAATCTCTGTTGATTTTATGGTTGATTCTGATGGGCATAGTTTCTGGGTTTATCGGAGAATCTTTTGGGATGAATTACCTGTTTCTGGAGCCAGAGTATCTGGGACAAGAGAATTTTTGGAGTGTTTTTATTGTCGGGTCTGCGCTTGGAGGCTTTTTGTTTGCCTACATGATCACGCTCTATATCAATGAGAGCTATCGTTTTCATTTTATCGCCTTAACAGGCAGCCCTTTTCTGACTTTTTCCTATAACAATTTCCTGATTCCCGGCACGTGTATCGCTTGGATTGGATATCAGTTTATCGAATTCCAGGTACAAACCCATGAGGGATTCTCATCAGGAGTTGCGGAAAAAGTGATGGGCCTGCTACTCGGGATATCAGTCGTATTTATTTTGTCTGTGAGCTATTTCTTTGCCAGCAAATCGCTGATTCAGCGATTTGGAAACGAATTACAGCGTGGCTTTATCGGTAAGAAAAACAGCCGAAACCTCTGGATTATCCTCGGAAAAGCTCGCCAAAGTTATCGCTCTCGCCAGCGGGCTGATTATTACATTCGATTTCCTTTTGACATAAAGCCTGTGGAGGAATTAGGGAATATCGAATTCCGGAATATCGTAGGAATCCTGAGTCAGAATCACGGAAAACTCCTCACCCTTCAAATTTTGACCTTTTTACTGATAGCTGTCTTGAGCTTATTGGAAGGGGGGCAGCATTTTCAAATTCCCGCTGGAGCAACCTTGTTGTTGATTTTTTCATTGGTCCTCATGACCTCAGGAGCCGTGATTTTCTGGTTTCGGAAAGTAGGGGTTCTCGCATTTGCAGTGGTACTGGCTTTTCTGTTTTTATATGATCGGGTAGATTTTTTGCACGAACAAAATCACGCATTTGGTCTGAATTACGATATTGAGCCCGCCCTATATGAGGAGGCTTCTATTTCTGTATTGCATAATGAGGCAAATTACGAAGAAGATCGGGCAGCTACAATTGCATCGCTGGAAAACTGGAAGGATCGCTATCAAGGAAAGTATGGAAAACATACGCGGCCTAAAGCGGTCTTTGTGATGGCATCTGGGGGCGGACTTCGTTCTTCTTATTGGACCTTCAATATCCTGCAAAGATTGGACAGCCTCACAAGCGGTAATTTATCTGATGAAATCCGTCTGATGACAGGTGCCTCCGGCGGGATGTTGGGCCTTGCCTATTTCAGGGAGTTGTACCAGCTACGTCAGGAAGCCGAAATTGAAGCCTTGCAGGATAGCAAATACGCTGATAATATCTCGCAGGATTTACTCAATCGGATCATTTTCAAAGTATTTACAGATATCTTTTTGCCGAATCAATCGGTACAAATTGATGGAAAATCCTATGACCGGGAAACGGGCTATGTCTTTGATCGGCAATTGGCGGAGAATATGCCGGAGTTTGCCGGAAAACGTCTCGGGGATTATCGACTGGCAGAGCAAGAAGGGCGAATTCCCATGCTGCTGCTCACTCCGACGATCCTGAATCAGGGCCGAAAATTGTATATCGCCGCAAGCCCGGTTTCATTTTTGTCCCGGCCTGCCCCAATCACAAATCAGTATGCTTCCAAAACATCGGGAGTAGAGTTCCGGAGATTATTTGCCCAACATGGAGCAGATAGTTTGCTGATGACCACAGCGCTGCGCATGAATGCCACATTCCCTTTTATTCTCCCTACTGTCGAATTGCCGAGTCAGCCGCCTATGGAAGTGATGGATGCTGGCGCAATGGACAATTACGGCATGCAATCAGCCTTACAATATTTGTTTGAGTTCAAGGATTGGTTTGCTCAAAACACGGATGGCGTTGTGTTTGTGCAGATTAGAGACAATGAGCGCGAGGATCCGATATTGGATCCCTCCCGGCAAAATACTTTTGGAAAAATGCTCAACCCATTGGGTGGCGGCTATAACTCCCTCACTGAGTCCCGGGATATGAGTAATGACTATCAGTTGGAATACATGCGGCAGTGGTATAAAGGATTTGTAGAGGTCGTAGCATTTGAATACCCACGAGAAACCAGTGATGCGCCTGCTTCCCTGAGTTGGCACCTCACCGCCCGGGAGAAACAAAATATTCTCAAAAGTCTGGATACTCCCAAAAATCAGCAGAGCTTCGAATGGATGAAGCAACTGTATAAAGTACCAGAACTCATCGTAGAGCATCGGTAGTAGCCGGACACATGAGCAGAATCAATCTGTGATTCATGGATACTGATTCCCAGAAGGTAAATATCTGTAGTCTTCTGTCTAATGTCTTCTTATCAGGATTATAATTTTTCCTGATTTACGCGTATCTTGAATGTAATAATAGCCTATGAAAGGAGTTAAACTGATCAAGGACAACGAAGGGCGCATCACGGAAATCCGTGTCAATGCGCAGGTAAACCCCGAAATTGCCGGTGATGTCTACAATCTTATCAGCATTCTTGAGCGTTTGGCGGAAGATGAACAACAGGAAGAATTGAGTCCTAAGCCACAACGCATGACAATCGAAGCCTTGCGGGGTTTGATTCAGGAAGCCAAAAACAGTGGCGAACTTTCTCCCGAAGAATTTTTTCAACTGCACCCCGAATGGCAGAAAAAAGAAAAGTTGTCCTCACCCAACTAATTCACGAACACATTACCACTCGTTATCAACAAACTTTCGCCGAATCTCCCAGCGAAGCAGAAGTGTTGATGGACGATTTTTTAGATGTGGTGTTTGATGAAATTCCCAGATTTCCCACTCGATTTCCCATATTTGAAGGCCTGCGTGCGGGTTCTGCAGACTATCGCATGGCGAAGCTTCGCGGCGGATTTTGTGTAATTTTCCAGGTGTTGAAATCCAGAGTGCTGATTCTGGTTTTGTTGCATGAAAGCGAATTGCCGGAATCGCAGTAGGGGAATTAAAAATTACCAACCTGGACCAGCAGATTCCCTTTTACGAGGGCAGTTACCTGAATGTGGTCGGCATGCAGCATGACCTCAGTTGGGGTAAATAGTTCCAGTTTTCCACGAAGCTGTACCTGTTCCGTCAGGAAATTATCTGTTAGGCTTTCATGCAAAGCTGCTTCTGCGGACGCTACACTATTAGCCAATAACTGATCGATATAAAGCTGTAACTGGGACGCAATGTTTTTGCGATATGCCCTGAATAATAAGCGGACCAGGCTATCCCAACCGCTCCATTTGTGGACAAGTTTCTGGAAGACAATTTGCTGAGTAGGAAGGCTGGTTTGTGGGATGCCTGAAATATGCAAAATGCCGCTATGTTTTCGAGTGCCTAATAACCATTTGCTTTGTCCCCGCAAGTGCAGATCGAGATGCAATTCCGCTCCTTGTGGGTCAAATTGTATCTGTTCCAGGATCAATTGGGTTTTACCATTCCTAAAGGAGAAGCTTTCTCCCGCATACAAGCGACTCAGCGCTTTGTAGGGCAATATGCTCGAGACCCTGGACTCGGTAAGTAAGGGCAGTTCGGGATGGGGCTGAAAGGAGGGGACAGGACGTATAGGGAGAGGCGCAACGAGTGGGCCTAGCTGCACGACCGGATGGATAGGCAGTCCGATGATCAATTGGATCATATTTTGGTGGCAGACCAGGGGGCTTGCAGTTACGCTTGCAGGCTCTGGGCAGAGTGCCAAATGGAGGGGTAGCGTCTCTTCGACCTGATGCGTCGCTTCGAGTGCCTCCCAGGCCGCTTGTATATAGGTGGGAAGGCCGAGATCCTGTTCGATAAATCGCTGTATCCGTTTTGCGACTTGTTCCAATTCTTTTTCGAGGATAGGCCCGACTACCCGGGTTACGCTGAATTTGATCAGGCCGATGCCGATGCGGGGTTTGCGGTCCCAGTCAAATTTGCTTTGAACCTGTCCCTTGAGCTCCCAGTCAGAAGAGAGGCTGAGTTGGATTCGGAAATGGGCAGTAAGCTCGAAGTCAATCTCTTCAATATCTACCGTCGGGATGTCTTTCCAAAAATCCCGCATGTCGCTGCTTTTGCCCTGGTGGGTCCACACATGTACGGGCGCACTGATGAGCAGCGAATTATCGGCAGTACTTACTTTCAACGGACTGCGTCTCCGTACCCGTACTTGCATAGCTGCTTCGTCAGATGGGCTAAAACCCGATTCGTGCAGCACCTCCCCCAATTGTGAATTGAGTTTTTTTTCAATTTCCTGTACAGGGATTTGGACCAGCAGATTCAAAGGCAGCAGATTTACTGCGGAAGATACTTATAAATCTACGATTTTAAACTGTGTTCGGCGATTGCGGGCACGGCCTTCTTCTGTATCATTACTCGCTACAGGTTGGGTCTCTCCATAGCCATTTGCTTCAATTCGGCTGGCAGGAATTCCTTTGGAGATGAGGTATTCCCGAACGGCATTTGCCCGATTTTGACTGAGCCGCAGGTTTTCGGGTTCGCCACCTACATTGTCTGTGTGGCCTTGTATTTCAATACGGATGCTGGGATTGGTTTTGAGATAGTGAAACAGAAACTGAAGCTCAGCTTCTGAAGTTTCCTGGAGTTCATATTCGCTGGATTCAAAGAAAATATTCCGCAGTACGACTTCTACTCCTTTCCGGATAGGGATCAGGTCAATTAACAGATCAAAATAAGTGTCTTCTACTACTTGCTTGAGATAGAAGCTTTTACTGGTAAACAGATAGCCTTTTGCTTCAACGAAGGCGGCATATTGTTTGTCCAGCGGCAAACTCATCAAAAATTTACCATCAGACCTTCCGGAAAGTACCTGCCTGATTGTATCGCCGGATTCGACATCTACTAATCGCATCAGGGCCTGGACGGGGGTATGGGTAATACTGTCGCGGGTTACGCCGCGTAAAAAGGTAGCTACTTTTGGCCGGATTCTTTCATCCAGTGTAAATTCATAAATATCACTTCTGCCTAATCCTCCTTCCCGATAGGAATTGATAAATCCGCGTTTGCCATTTGCTGACACAAAAATATTACTCTCCTCCGATACGGTATTGAGTGGGTATCCCAGGTTTTCCGGGCTTGTCCAGTCTCCATCATCTTTCCGGTAGCTGACAAACAGATCCTTTGAGCCAAATCCCGGATGAAAGTCCGAGGAAAAATACAGACTGATTCCATCCGCGTGGAGAAAGGGAGCATCTTCATTCCCCTGCGAATTGATCACATTTCCCATGTTCTCAGCAGCTATCCATTTCCCATTGATCCGCTTGCTGAACCAAAGATCCCGACCGCCCTGGCCACCAGGCCTGCTGGAGGAAAAATATAAGGTATTGCCATCATGAGAAAGACAGGCCTGGGATTCCCAGCCTCTGGTATTGATCATAGGGCCCAGGTTTTCAGGCTCAGACCAGGCTTCTCCATCCTGATAAGAGACGTAGATATCGCAGCTTCCCATTCCCCCTTCTCGGTTGCATGCTGTGAAATAGATGGTTTTTCCATCTGGGGTAAGGAAGGAAGCGCCTTCGTTTTCGCTGGTATTGATCGGAGGGCCCAGGTTGCTTGCTGCCGTCCATTCACCGTCTTCCCATTTGCAGAAATAAAAATCTTCTGAATAATCCTTGAGCCGCGGATTAAATCCGCCCAGACTTTCCGGCCGCCGAGAAGTAAAGAGCAGCATCTGATCATCTGCTGTGAGGTAAGGCAGGTATTCATCCCGGTCAGTATTGATTTTGCTGCCCAGATTGATCGGATCAAATGCAACGGGCCGCTTGATGGCTTCACTGGCAAACCCTGCCTTCCGAAGTCTGCGCTTGGCAATATCCAATTGTTGTTTTCGGGCACGGCCTATATTTAAAAACTGGACATACATCTCGGCGGCTTCCTCATATTTTTCATTAAAAAAATATGCCTCTCCCAGATAAAACGCTATGGGGGGAAATTCAGTCGGGCGAAGTTCATATGCGCGTTCGAGGTGCTCAAGAGCCTCTTCATATTCCGTTTTGACGAGGGTGCTTACACCCAACTCAAAATGTGCATGTGCAAAATCGGGTTCCAGTTCAATCGCCGCCCGGTAGGCTTCCATTGATTTATACCAATCCCGCCACTGAGCCTGTTGTTTTCCTTCGAGATAATATGCCAGCGATTTTTTTGACTTGATCCCAAAATCTGAGGGTTTGGGCTTTTGGGCAAACAGTGAAAAACCGGTTAGACCCAGGAGGAGGATAAGCAGCAAATATTTTATGTTCATCTGATTTCAATTGAAGGAAGAAAGTAGGGCCCCAAATTGGGCTTTCCAAGTGCTTTTTGCACGATGGATAAGCCGCTACAAAAACGAATGGGCCTGTGAAAAATTATTCGGGCAGGCTTTCCCCATTGAGTACGATTACTTCCGCCTGAAAGATATGTTGCACGATATACTTATGCAGGTTGAACCACCCCCTGGCATGGTCGATTATCCAGCTATCCGATGAAATGGGAATCCAACGCTCATTGGAAACGAGGGCTTTATCCGGGTTATTGACCAATTCTACTTCCCAGTTAAAGTCATGTTCGGTGGAAAGCTGGGTCATAATACCCTTGAGTCTGCCACTGTTTGAAATGGGGGCATCGAGGTACCAATGCGCCTGTTGGATATGGAGACTTTTCAGGGTTTCGCCAATGAGAACTAATGCCGGGAGGGTTTCTTCTACTTTCCGGTAAGTACTGTGTACACTTGCGATGTCCCGATATGCGCCGTCCCTGCAATGGAGGATATAGCCGTTGGATAAAGCAACCTCTATGGTGATGAGGAGATTGTAGCCATCAATGACCACATGAGTGCCTTGGAGAGCCGCTGGAAAAAGGGCAGTAGTTGTTCTGTATTGTTGCTGTTGATCTGAGCAGGAGGCACGTAGGAGGGCTTTTCGTTGTCGCTTGGTGAGGCGATATCGATCGCCAACGAGTTTGAGGGAGGAGTTCTCTCCATACGCCCGACTGAGTAGCCAGGATAAATCTGCAACGGCAGTATTGAGTACCGGGAGTTGATCCGAATGAAATAGCTTGTCATCGTTTGCATGCTTTCCGCGATGTCGTTGATGTGCCGACATGTTACCCACTTCTATTCAGTTTCCAGGGGCTAAGACCTTGTTTTACTTCGGATTTCTGTTGTTTGGCAGTTGGATCTCCTTCCAGTACCAGATTGGCAATGATACCGGCGAGGTGGCGCTCAGTATCACTCAATGGCCGCTGGAGTACCGATGGGGTAAAATAGTGTTTGACAAAATGGGTATCGAATTGCCCGGATCGGAAAGCGTCATGTTCCATCACAAATCGACAGAATGAAAGGGTGGTCTGAACGCCTACGATTGCATAGTCATCAATTGCCTGAATCATTTTCTCGATCGCCTGCTCCCGGTCCGGCGCATGGACGATGAGTTTGGCAATCATGGGATCATAAAATATGGGAATTTGTTGACCTGACTCATACCCATCATCTACCCGGACCCCTTCTCCGGTGGGTTGTCGGTACACGTGAAGTTTCCCGATATCTGGTAAGAAGTTATTTGCAGGGTCTTCCGCATATACGCGAACCTCAATGGCATGGCCGTTTATGCTCAGATCGTCCTGGGTAAAGGTGAGGGGCTTGCCTTCAGCAACGAGAATTTGCTCCCGGACCAAATCAATGCCTGTAATCATTTCAGAAACGGGATGCTCAACCTGGAGACGTGTATTCATTTCCAGAAAGTAGAAATTGAGATTTTCGTCCATCAAAAACTCAACCGTACCCGCATTATAATAATTACAGGCGCGACACACATTCACCGCGGCTTCCCCCATTTCTTTACGAAGTTCGGGACTTAGGATAGAAGAAGGGGCCTCCTCAATCACTTTTTGGTGCCGGCGCTGAATAGAGCATTCCCGCTCAAATAAATACAGGACGTGGCCGTGCTGATCTGCGAGGACCTGAATTTCGATGTGTCGGGGCGAACCGACATATTTTTCAACAAATACAGCTCCATTGCCAAAGGAACTGATGGCTTCACTCACAGCGCGATCCATCTGGCTTTCAAACTCGGCGGACTCTTCGACAATTCGCATGCCTTTTCCGCCCCCGCCTGCCGCTGCTTTGATGAGTACTGGAAAGCCAATTTCTTCCGCTACAGCACGGGCATCCTCTACATTGACAATGGCTTCGTCTAAGCCCGGAACCAGGGGAACGCCGTATTCTTTTACAGCAGTTTTTGCAGAGAGCTTATCCCCCATGAGTTCCATGGCTTCCGGAGAAGGGCCAATGAAAATAATTCCATTTTCGGTTACTTGTTTGGCGAATGCTGCATTTTCTGAGAGAAACCCATAACCGGGATGAATGGCATCAATCTGATGGGTCTTGCATAAGTCGATAATCACATCTCCCAGCAGGTAGGATTCATTGGAAGGCCCTGGGCCCAATCGGTAGGCTTCCTCTGCAAACTGTACAAATGGCGCATACTGATCTGCGTCTGAATAAACTGCAATAGGGGTGATCCCCATTTCCTTGGCAGTACGCATAATCCTAAGCGCAATTTCTCCCCGATTTGCTACAAGCAGACGTTGAATCTTAGTCATCTGAACAATTTATTTGATTTACTGACGAAAATAAGAAATTTCTTCTCCGATTACCTGCTATCCTCCCACGACTTCAATTGGAGTTGGGGAGAAGCAGAGAATAAATATGATGATCGCAACCCAACCCAGAACCTGGCGAGGCAAATTGACCCTGTGCTCATGATAAGCAGGCGGGTGATCTACTCCCAGAAACCGAACCACGAGGAAAGCGTAGAGCAGCCAGATGAAATTCATTTCCAGTCCGCCAATCAGTGAGGCAAGCAGTGAGGCAAGCAGTGCTTGCGATAACAGGGTCAGGATGGTTAGCATCCAGGTTTGATCTCTGCGAATACCTGGAAACAGACGATTGTAGATGAACCGAACAAAAACTGCGTACAGGTACAGGCCTACAAAAATAAGCGAATCATAAAATAGATTCATCCCGGCCTCTGAAGAGAAGGTCGCAAAAACCTCCTGAATATGTTTGCCCATCGATTGAAAAACCGGACCTAGCCTGTCGGGGGCAAATAATCCGGTTCCCCCTGCAAAGAGGAGTAAGATGACTGCAATCCGCGCAATGGTAGAAGCGGACTTTCGACCAAACATACCATATACGATGTGCCCGCCATCTAATTGGCCGATGGGAAGGAGATTGAGTGCTGTGAAAAACAAGGTGAGATACCCGACGAATAAAAAGGGGTAATGAATGACCTCAAACTGCGTCGGGACCTGACTTTGATCCGGGGGTACAATGGATTTGAGAAATTCAAAGAGTAGATTGGTCCCAATTCTAAATGTCTGCCCTCCCTGGTCTATGACCGTTTGTAATTGCTGAGCTTCTGTAGGGACTTCGCAATATTCTTCCAAATAATTGGGATGGATATTCATTACATATTCCTCCATGGGTGGCAGATGAGAAAATCCATACACCAGCAAGAGGACCGATATCACAAATCCTGCGAGGGGGCCTGCGATACCAATATCATAGAATTTCCGGGTGCTGTTGGGAACTTCTTTCAGTCGGATGACAGCGCCAAATGAGCCAATGTTGAAGACGAGTCCCCCCAGCGGGATATAGATCGGAATATAGTAGGGCAGACTTACCCGCACTTTGTGGTAAACGGCAGTGAAGTAATGACCAAATTCATGAAAGGTGAGGAAAGCAAGAAAAGAGAGGGAGTAAGGCAGTCCGAGCCAGAATTCCGAGGCTGAAAGTAAGTATTCCGGTGGGGCTCCCCAGCCGATCCAAAAGCGTCCGCTTACGTGTTCTGCTCCTACAAAGGTTGTTGCCAGTAGCGTCAGTAAAAAAAGGCCAAGATGTATAGCGTAAGTGCGAAGAGTTTGCTGCATGCGATAATTCCGGTGCCGAATCTGGATCAATCCAGGCACACTTGCAGGAGCGAAGCTACGAAATTTCACGGGCAATCATGACGTCTCTATTGCCGAAAAATCTATTTCGAGATGGGAGTAGACTCAATCAATAAAAAGCAATTGGGATCCAACTCTATCCGCGAAGGCGGAGCAATAGAATGAAAGGTAAAAGTCTGCTCTTTTTTGTGCATAACCCCCCGCTGAATGCTGGAGTCAGCATCCTTATACGAGATTCCGATTTCGAGCGGTAGCCAGTAAGCTGGCCCTTCCTGAATTTGGCGTATCGTGAGGTGGATTTTCTGCTTACCTGCATCATATTTCATGCTACTGGCCAGAATGGGGTGGTCAGAGCGATAGAGCCACTGCTGAAAAAATGATTGCAAATCCTGGCCGGAAACGGATTCCATGATTTGGCGAAGGTCTTCCGTCTCTGCATTGCTTTCCCGGAATTTAGCATAATAGTCGCGAACGCCGGTTTGGAAAACATCATCCCCGATTTGAGATCGAAGCATGTGCAAAACCCACCCTGCTTTTTCATAGGAGTTGGGCGTGAGTAATAGGTTGGGGTCCGAGACAACTTGGGGTACGATAGGAGCCGGAGCGCGCTTTTCAAACGCAAACACTTTTTCCCGTTCAGCCTTCAACCGGATAACCATGCTGTCGCGGCCCTGAGTGGATTCTACCCAGATATTCTCAAAGTAGGTGGCAAATCCTTCACTGAGCCAAATATGATTCCATTCAGCCTCCGAAGCTGAATTTCCAAACCATTGATGAGTCAGTTCGTGAGCGAGGAGGTCGTCCGCTGTGCGTCTGCCGGTTACGGAAGTTTCTGCATAAAAAATATTGCTGGCATTTTCCATGCCGCCGTATCGGGTGGTGGACTGGACATTTGCCAGTTTTTCAAAAGGATAGGGGCCAATATAATTCTCCAGAAACAGCAAAATATCCCGGGCAGGAGCATAGTCATAAAAACCTGCCTGGCGATCCTGGGGATATACCCAATTTTGAACAGGAATTCCGTGGATGGGTTCCATATGCCGAATAGCGAACCGCGCCGCAGCGAAGACCATCACTTTTGTGGGAATCGCAACATCGGTACGCCAGTGAGTCAATACCTTCCCGCCTCCGAGGTCGCTTTCTTCGACTTTGTAGCCATTGGCTATGACTTCATAGTGTTCAGGTGAAGTGATGATAAACTCTACAGTGGCCTTGTCAGAGGGATGATCTACAGTAGGGAGCCAGTTGCGTGCCCGATTGGGCCAATTGTCACCAAAAAAAGTGCGTTCCCCAAAGCGATTTCGGGAAATAATGAGTCCGTCTGCAGGGATTCCTCGATATCGAATCGAATAGGTTCGAATTTCCTGATACTTACTGGGGGCCTGACTGATATCAAGTTTGATCAAATTATTAGAATGCGTATAGGAAACCGACTGAGAGGCCTGGGTGATGCTGATTACCTGCATGCCACGCGCGGTCCGGGGATCTTTTTGGATGAAATTCAGGTGAATCTCCTGAATACCGGAGTCTTGAAATTGAAGGCGCACCGTTGCAAATCCGGAAATCTCATCCTGTCCATCCTGAATTTCCAGTTGAAAGGAATAATGTAGGATGTCGATGTCGGGATTACGCTGGGCAACAGAAAACCCAGCCCAAACAAGCAAAACAGATAAGAGCAAGTAGCGAAATGCCATAACCAATAATAATGGGTGAAAAACCAGCGATTGGGGATCAATATACGGATTCGGTAGCATCAATACCCCCCAAACATGCTGGCATCAAAATCTTTTCGATCGTATCCTTTGGGAATCATAAAGTTTGCTTTATCCATCCGTTGCAGATCGATCTCAGCAGCCGTCATCACCATGATAAAACCTCCTTCTGGCACAGTAGTCATAATTTTCAGGGGGAAACCATCAAGTCCTTCGATCAACAATTGTTCGGCATTTGTTGGCGTTTTGTAGCCCTTTTTGATGGCGGGTGCCAGTTCTATATCAGGCGTTGCCCAGACATACTGAATGACGTTGCCTTGTTCTGTGGGGGTACTTACTTTATATTTTTTACACCGGTAGCCGAGGATGTTGAGGGTCTCATTTGTTGCGGTGATAGTAGGGGCGGTAAAAGTGCTTGCTGTACTGATTCGGTAAGCGGTTTTTGAATCTTCTTTGAGCATGTAAGCCTCTCCTTTTTTGGTATCGATCAAAATGTCCCCCATAATGCCTGCTGTCAGCCCCCCATTCATCTGAAAGCGAATTCCGTTTCCTTTAAATTGATACGCATACGACTTAGGCATATACGCGGCCATTTCACGCGCATTGTCTCCCGTGAGTTCAATTTTGTATCGAATGATTCCTTCGAATGTTTTTTGGGCAAATAGAGCGGGAGAGAGCAGGAGCAACAGATAAAATGATACCAGCAGGGATTTCATACAGCGAACGGTTAGCAAATCAATTGAAAAAGAGTAAAACAATGTGTTAGTAACGCAGGCGAGAAAGCAAAATTCTGTGCCGGAGCGCTAGGCATCAGTATTTGATGAATTTTTCCACTTACTTCGCAATTTTGCATACCTCAGAAAGGTCGCTTTTGCGGAGAGTTTGGCAATGATGTATCCGTTAAATCCATCAAGAAACCCGAGCTTGAGAAAATAAATTTGCAGAAACCGGACGGTAGGACTCAGCAAAAGACGAAAAAGAGAAGCTTTTTTGCCACGAACAAACAGGGAATCCGCCGCAAGACTTGAGTAGCGATTGATGCGTTCCACATGTTCGCCGATCGTGTAGCAAGTATAGTGGAGTAAATCTCCGGTGAGTTTTTTTACTACTGTTTCGGAATTGATTTGTAGGGTTTCATGCACAAAATCGCCTGTCCATTCTCCTTTTGATTGAGGGAATAGTCGGATTTTGATATCCGGGTACCAGCCCCCGTAGCGGATGGCCTGGCCACAGTAATAATTGCGCCTGGGGAAGGAGTAAGCTATGTCTGACAACTCTTCTTTGACAACGAGCAGATCCGCTCTCAGCGCTGGTGAAAGTGCCTCGTCTGCATCGATTGATAAAATATACGGATGGGTCGCGAGGGAATTACCGGTGTTTTTGGCCTTGGCATAGCCTTGCCATTCCTGGCTAATAAATTTCACCCCATACTCAGCGCAGATCGCAGGAGTCTCATCCTCGCTCATCGAATCAACCACAATCACTTCGTCTGCAACCCCTTGCAGAGACTGAAGGCAGCGTGCGATATTGCGCGCTTCATTGTAGGTGATAATGACAGCGGAGATCATAAAGAAACAATTAGCTTGAGAGCAAGCCATAGAGAAGAATAAGTTCAATCCGAGAAGCCACCAGGCTCCCGGATTGAACTTTAAATTTCTGAGACTCTACGAAAGGAGAGCCTTACAGCCCCTTGGGTTTCACCCGGCTGATTTTGATCATATTCGTCAGCCCTTGCTCATGCAGGGGCATTGAACCAGTATTGACCATGACATCACCTGGTTCTACAAAATCGGTCTCTTTGAGCTTCTCATGTACATCCTGAATCGTCTGATCGGTACTTACCTGCCCATCGTAGTAGAAGGCTTTGATGCCCCATACGAGGTTTAGCATGTTGAGGATCGGACGATTGTCAGTAAAGACATAAATATGCGCTTTGGGCCGACAATGTGAGAGTTGCAGGGCTGTGTATCCCGAACGGGTCATCCCAACGATCGCACTTGCTTTAGACTCTTTTGCAAGTCGGCAGGCAGTCGCAATTACAGCACTGTTAAGGGGATTTTCGACATCCTCAGACAATTCCATGTTCTTGTAGTAGATGTCGTCATCTTCTCGCTCTACTCTGCGCAGGATATTGTTCATATTGGTAATCACTTCGATGGGATATCTTCCCACAGATGTTTCCCCACTGAGCATGACTGCATCTGCACCATCTATCAGGGCATTCGCAACATCATTTGCTTCTGCACGTGTAGGGCGCTTATTCTGGATCATGGATTCCATTACCTGCGTGGCAACAATTACCGGTTTGGCAGCGAGGTTACATTTCTTGATAATGCGTTTCTGCCACATAGGGACTTCTTCCAGGGGAATTTCTACGCCCAAATCACCTCTTGCGACCATGATCGCATCAGAAGCTGCAATAATCTCATCGATATTTACCAGTGCTTCAGGCTTTTCAATTTTTGCGATGATACGACTGGTTCCGTTTTTCAGGCGAATCAGTTCTTTGAGAAATCGAATGTCATCTGCCGTCCGAACGAACGAAAGGGCCAGCCAATCCACTTTGTGCTTGATAGCAAAATCGATATCGTGATAATCTTTTTCTGTAACGGTGGGGGCAGAAATATTAGTCATGGGCAGATTTACCCCTTTTCTGCTTTGAATCACGTCTCCGCCTTCGATACGCAATTGAACTTTATCTACCCGATTCGTGGTAACTACCCGCAATTCGACCTTTCCATCATCGATGAGGATTAGATCCCCTTCATTTACGTCTTTTGCGAAGGTGTCATAAACGATTGGGATGAGTCCTTTCTCATGCTTGGTCGTGCTGGAGCAAATTGTGATGACATCTCCGGTCTTTATTTTTACAGGACTTTCCAGATCCCCAATTCGAATTTTGGGGCCTTGCAAATCCTGAAGAATTGCGATGTTCGTTCCCAGCTCTTTATTGATTGAGCGGACGAGATTTAGTGATTTTTCATGGGTTTCATGGTCCGCATGAGAAAAATTTAGCCGAGCAACGTCGAGCCCTTCTTTCACCATTGCGGTGAGTGTTTTCTTATTGCTACAAGCGGGGCCAAGGGTGGCGACGATTTTGGTTCTTCTGAATTTGTGCCGTGTCAAAGGAGTATGTTTTTAATGTTTTTAATATCTGAAATATCAACCGAAGATAATATGATTTCCGATTGGTTAAGGGTAGAAATTATTGAGGCCGTATCCGGGGCAGTTCCTTCATGAGATCTGATCAGTAGAAAATACCGAAATGGCTTGGCTGGTTTGGGAGAAAGGCTTCTATCGGCCTCAAACAGGGTATATTCCAGTGTTCTGTTGGATTCCAAATCTTCATAATAGTGCTGTACACCACCTGGTGGCTGCACTTCACTTTCTTTAAATAAGGTTGCGAGTACTTCTTCTGCACGGTTGAGTCTTTCGGGCTCTTGAGCTTCTTTTTCTTGCTTTTGGAGCGCTAACTCCAAGCGTTGATTTACGTCCCAGCAAAGCTTCCAAATCGGAGCGTCTGAAGCGATTCCTATCACATATTCGTGATAATCAAAAGGTTCCTGTATATGAATTCGTTTTGCCAATATTATTTTTTCGCAATGCGAAAATAGAAATAAGTAGGCAATAACAAGTTGTAAGAATCTAAAAAATATTATATTTGCCCCGATTTTTCTACACGTTTTCAATAAACGATTAACAAACTTAAAAGCAAAAAAAATGTCATCAATCGCAGAGAGAGTAAAGGAAATCATTGTTGATAAGCTGGGAGTTGAAGCGTCGGAAGTAACTCCTGAAGCAAGCTTTGCCAATGACCTCGGAGCTGACTCTTTGGACACCGTGGAATTAATCATGGAGTTTGAAAAAGAATTTAACATCAGTATACCTGATGAAGCAGCAGAGAAGATCGTGACAGTAGGCGATTCTACCCGATATCTAGAAGAAAATATCAAGTCCTAAATGCAAACGCGTAGGGTTGTTATCACCGGTATCGGTGCATTAACGCCAATTGGGAATGATATCCCTGCTTTTTGGGAGGCTTTGTCCTCCGGTAGAAGCGGGGCGAATTTGATCACGCATTTTGACACGACACCGTTCAAAACCAAATTTGCGTGTGAGGTAAAGGGCTTCAATGCCAATGACCATCTTGACAGGAGGGAGGCCAGGAAAATGGATCCCTTCTGTCATTATGCTATGGTGGCTACGGCAGAGGCAATGGCGGATGCAAATTTCAATGAGGACAAACTGGATAAAAACCGGTTTGGCGTCATCATGGGGTCCGGATTAGGGGGAATCAACAGCCTCTACAACGAGATAAAATCTTATGTAGAGGGAGACGGGACACCTCGGTTTAATCCCTTTTTGATTCCCAAAATGATTGTAGATATCATTGCCGGGCATGTTTCTATTCGCTATGGTTTGAAAGGCCCAAATTATTCCAGCGTTTCTGCTTGTGCGACTTCGACCAACTGTATCATTGATGCTTTCCTCCTAATCAAGAGTGGATATGCTGATGTGATGTTGGCAGGGGGAGCTGAGGCGGCTATTCAGCCAGTGAGTATGGGAGCTTTTGGTTCCATGAAGGCCTTGTCGACCCATAATGAAAACTATACCGTTGCAAGCCGTCCCTTTGACGCTCAGCGAGATGGATTTGTAATGGGAGAAGGCGCAGGAACACTTGTCCTCGAACTGTATGAACATGCGGTAAATCGGGGCGCAAAAATTTATGCGGAAGTCGGTGGCGTAGGGATGTCCGGAGACGCCCATCACATTACTGCACCCAGTGCAGATGGAGACGGTGCTGCGCGTGTCATGCAAAATGTAATAGATGATGCAGGTTTAACACCTGAAGAGGTTGATTATGTCAATGTACATGGCACTTCTACTCCTCTGGGGGATATTAGTGAGACACAGGCTATTAAGCGGGTGTTTGGTGAACATGCCAGCTCAGTAAATATTAGTTCTACCAAATCCATGACAGGACACCTCCTTGGAGCGGCAGGAGCGGTAGAGGCAATTGCTTCTATTCTCGCTATGCAACATCAGTTAGTCCCTCCCACAATCAACTTCGAGTTTCCGGATCCGGAATGCGACCTGAATTATACCTTTAATACCCCTCAAGCTCGAGATATTAAGGTCGCGATTAGCAATACCTTTGGATTTGGGGGCCATAATGCCTCGGTACTGTTTAAAAAGGTCTGAAAACATACTACTAGACATTTCATACCAAAAATTTTATTTCCAGACAGGATCAACAGGGTTTACAGGATCAAAATCCTATCAATCAGGCTATTTATATCCTGTTAATCTTGTAAATCCTGTCAAAAAAACAAGCAAGAAAAATTTTGTCTAGTAGTGTGGTCTGAAAAGAAGGGCAACCTGTAAAAATTCGGGTATCTCATGACTTGTGATTCGGTAGGCTTTTTGCTATTTTGGAACAGATTTTATGTTGACACCGAAGCAATTTTATAATTTCCACTTCTCGCTCGATAAAGAATTCGTGAAAGAGGTTAGTCGAATCTCTGGGTATGTACCTAGTGAGGTCTTTCTGTATCGGCTGGCACTTACACATAGTTCATCTATTCGCCGATCCAAGAAAAAAGTTGAAGTTGCCCGTGGGTGCAATGAGCGGCTGGAATTTTTGGGGGACTCGATCCTCGACTCTGTCATTGCGGAATATCTGTTTAAGATATATCCCTTGAAAGACGAAGGATTCCTCACAGAAATGAGGTCCAAAATTGTCAATCGGAAATCCCTCAATAATATTTGCCGGAAACTGGCAATCGATCGCTTGATTCAGCACAATCAGTCTGGATCTGTTAATGAATCGATGTACGGAGATGCGCTAGAGGCATTTATTGGGGCAGTGTATCTCGATTTGGGCTACCAAAGAACGAAGCGATTTATCTTTAAGCAGATTATCGAGCCACATATCCATCTGACCCGTGTCGAAAACCAGATTATCAGCCACAAGAATAAACTCATCGAGCACATTCAGCGTGCAAAGATGGGGATTCTGAGCTTTGAGGTAATTGGTGAAAAGGGAGATGGTCGAAACAAAATTTTCCGTATCCAGGCAAAAGTCGGCGAAAAAGTCCTCGGCGTAGGAGAAGGCAAAAATAAAAAATCTGCAGAGCAAAGTGCTTCCGAAGACGCACTGCTCAAAATGAAGGTGATTGAAGTCGGTTAATTCCCCTCCTCCCGCCCCTTCCTTTTCATTTCGTGTAATTGCTTGACAGCCAACCATGCCATCAGACCGGTGGAAGTTCTCATGGCTTCCTCATCGATGTCAAAAAAAGGCGTATGTAAGCCATGGACGATTCCTTTTGCTTCATTTCGGGTGCCCAAACGATAAAAGCAACCAGGAACTTCATGGGTGTAATAGGCAAAATCTTCAGCTGCCATCCATAAGTCCAGGTCAACGATATTTTCTTCTCCCACATAATCCGCGATTAATTCACGCGAGGTGAGGGTGAGGCTTTCGTCATTATGCAAGACGGGATAGCCATGAACGATATCGACTTCTACTTTTCCGCCCAGTGCTGAAGCGACTCCCTGACAAGTATCATGGATTTTTTGTTTTGCCTGTTCACGCCAGGTTTCATCCATTGTTCGAAGAGTGCCTGCTATTGTTACTTCATTGGGAATTACATTGGTGGCCCCTTCTGCTATGATTTTTCCAAAAGATAAGATCGTGGGAATACGCGGATCAGATCGACTCACAACTTGCTGTAGCGTTACGAGCATTTGAGCAGCAATCATGACCGGATCAATAAAATGGGCAGGATGTGCAGCATGGCCCCCTTTTCCAATTACCCGGATATAGATTTCATCGGCAGAGGCCATATACATACCCGGTCGGATACCGATTTTCCCCTGGTCAACAAATGGCTGTACATGCTGTCCCAAAATGGCCTGTACATCAGGATTGCGAAGCGCCCCATCGCGAATCATCAGGGATGCCCCGCCTGGTAGCTTTTCTTCGGCCGGTTGGAAAATGAGCTTGATGGTCCCGGAAAACTGATCCCGGACCTGAGCTAAAATACGAGCTGTGCCCAGGAGCGAGGAGGTATGTACATCATGGCCGCAGGCATGCATGACACCAGCATTCTGGGACCGGTAAGGGACGTCATTCGCCTCCTGTATGGGGAGAGCATCCATATCCGCCCTGAGAGCAAGCGTATGGCCTGTATCCGGGCCCTGTGTGCCCCGAACATATCCTACAAGGCCCTGATCTGCAAAACCTGTTTCAACTTCCAGTCCAAGTGCCTCCAACTGCTTTTTTACATAGGCAGAAGTCTCTTTTTCTTCGAAGGAAAGCTCGGGATGGGCGTGAATATGTCTCCGCATCTCGATTACTTCTTCATAAATATCGTTAGACAGGTGCTGAATATTATTTCGTAGATCCATAAGGGCAATACCGGTTTATTGTTACGGACGCAAGATAGAACAATGCCCGCTTAATTGACAAGGGGAAATGAATACGCAGGTGCCTGTACGTTCTCATACAAGCACCTGCGTAGCAAATGGGTTTTTCCGTGGAAGGTTACTCTACCACTACAATCTCAGCCTGTTCTGCATCATTAAACTCCGGCAATAAATCGCCGTTGTAGTAGTATTTAATCGATTTCCAGAAGTTATTACATTCATCTACTTCCATGAGAAATTCTACCGAAATAGTGTCCTGACCATAAGTGTCTTTCTTGATGTAATAATCAAAACGGTAAGGGATACCATAAAGCGTAACCGTATTGGGCTCGCCTGTTTCCGGTACAAGGTAGCGTTCTGTATAAAAAAACGGTCCGAATGCATCGTCTTTAAAACCGGGGGAGATGAGTTCAAACTGGGGAACCTTGTCTTCGCCTCCGGTGGTATCCAAAAACACAACGACATTGGAGAGGTTGTAGATAGACTGAAGGTAGTTGTCTCCTGTGGGGGTTTGGTAGACCACCGTAAAAAATTGTTCTCCTACTGAGTCGTTGAGTTCAGGATCGCATTCTTCTACGCAGCTTTGGAGAAAAAAGAAGGCCAGCAGACCGGCAAGCAAAAACAGTTTATGCAATTTCATAAGTTACTTTTTATCAAAAATACAGATTAAACCTATTTGGTTGAAAATTTAGTGAAATATTGGCCGGGAAAGGCGTATTTTTGTGCCTGTTTTGAATATATCCATGGATACAAAAATCATTGAATTAGCAAACGGCTTGCGCGTATTGTACAAATATGTACCTTATACCCGAGCGGTCCATTGTGGCTATGTGATAAATTCCGGTAGTCGGGATGATGCGCTGGAAGATGCAGGAATAGCTCATTTCATCGAGCACATGATCTTTAAGGGGACCGCCAGGAGAAAAACGTTTCATATCGTTAATTATTTGGAATCGGTTGGCGGTGATCTTAATGCCTACACGACCAAGGAAAAAACCTGTCTTTATGCCTCAATGGTTGCAGAACATTTTGATCGTGCAACTGAGCTATTGACAGACATTGCGTTTAATTCGACTTTCCCACACAAGGAAATAGTCAAGGAAAAGCAAGTGATTGCCGAAGAGATCGACATGTATCGAAATGCCCCGGACGAGGCAATATTCGAAGATTTTGATCAACTGATTTTTCCAGATCATAGCCTGGGAACTCCTATTTTAGGGACAAAAGACTCCATTCAGGATTTTACGCAGGATAAGTTGATCCAGCACATCCGGAAATCTTTTACCCAGGGCCAAATTGTATTTTCGATCGTCGGAAATGTTACGGAAGCGATGGTTAGGCGGGTGATTCATAAATACCTGGCTCCACTTGAATTGCCGGGGGGGCTTCCGATTCGAATGAAGCCTACCGTGTCCAATCAGTTGGAACAAGACATTGAGATTACGATGAATCAAGCGCATGAAATCCTGGGAGGCTGGGCATATCCCCTGCGTCAAAAACACTATGTGCCTTTTTTGTTGCTGAATAATATCCTGGGAGGGCCGGCAATGAATTCCCGGCTGAGCCTGAATATTCGAGAAAAATATGGACTCACGTATAGCATTAGCTCTTTTTATGCACCGTATTTGGATAGTGGGATTTGGGGGATTTATTATGCCTGTGAAAATGGGAACCTCAATCGGGTCCGGAAACTGGTTTATCGGGAAATGAAATCGTTAACAGATAACCAACTTGGGATCGTCCGACTCAGTCAGGCCAAAAAACAATTGGCGGGACAGATTACGCTGGGATATGAAAATTTGCTGACCCAAATGCTGGGCATGGCAAAAGATTTACTGGATTTTGGGAATGTATTATCTTTTTCAGATTACCTGGAAGAAATTGAATCGGTTACGGCTGGACAAGTAATGGAAGCGGCGAATGAAATTTTTGCAAAAGATGCGGTTTCAAGGCTTACCTATCGGATGAATGCCTGAAACAGCGCCTGTCGTATATTGATAATTGCTAGAATATGGAACTCCTTTCATCGGAAATCGAGTCTTATATCGCAGCGCACACGACTGCGGAACCTCCATATTTGGCAGAGTTAAATCGCGAAACACACCTTAAGGTCTTATATCCCCGAATGTTATCTGGCCAGGTACAGGGCAGATTCCTTTCCATGATCTCCCATCTTCAGCGACCTGAGCGAATATTGGAAATCGGGACCTTTACCGGATATGCAACAATCTGCCTTGCGGAAGGCCTTGCTCCGGGAGGGCACATCACTGCCATTGAAAAAAATCCGGAACTGGAAGTTTATATCCGGAAAGGTTTACGTGCTGCGGGAATTGAGGACCAGGTGAGCCTCCATTTCGGAGCTGCGTTTGATCTGTTACCAGACCTGAAGGGGCCATTTGATCTGATATTTATTGACGCGGATAAAAAAAATTACCTGGATTACTACGAACTGAGTTTTGATCGATTGAAGCCGGGAGGTCTTATTCTGGCAGACAATGTATTGTGGAGCGGAAGTGTGATAGATCCCGACCTGAAAAGCCGGGAAATCGAGGGGATTCGGGCATTTAATGAACGAGTCGCAGCAGATGAACGAATAGAGCATGTGTTACTTCCTCTCCGCGATGGAATCATGATGGTTCGTCGGAAAATATAACCAAAATCGATGGATTTATTACGTGGTGCTGGAATTTGCATAGGCAAATAGGTATTATTGTATTCATCCATAAACCAATTGATTATGAGCAGACAATGGCTAATAGCCTTGCTGATTTGTTTTGGAATCGGAAATGCAGTGATGGGACAGGCAGTCCCTGAGCGGGTTACCTATTGCGGAATGGAACTGACGATTTCACCAGGCGCAAGAGCGAAGATTGCCGAGTATGTTGAGAATATGTACATCAGCCCGAGGTACTTCAATGATATGGTACGCCGGGCAGATACCTATATGCCCATTATTGAAGAAGGGCTGCAAAATGTCCGGGCTCCGCTGGATCTGAGATTTATTTGTATCCAGGAAAGTGGCTTACGGGCTGATGCCGTTTCAACCTCCAATGCTGTGGGCTTTTGGCAGTTTAAAGCTCCGGTTGCCAGAGAAGTGGGCTTACAGGTCGATGAACAAATTGATGAACGGAAACATGCCTTTCGCGCTTCGGAGGCTGCAGGCTTATACTTTGCCAAAGCGAATCGTGACTTTGATAATTGGGTATATGCGGTAATTGCCTACTACGAAGGGCCTACGGGCGCGATTCCATATACCGACCCACAGTACTACGGCAAAAATGAAATGGTGATTTCTGAAGATCTTCACTGGTATGTGCTCAAAGCAATCGCTCATAAACTCGCTTATGAAGAAGCAATTGCCATGCGGAAACGGCCGGATATCTGGTTGCTCCCACTCCCTACAGACGGGAGTGAACATGTCAAAAAGTTATATCAGGAATATGGAATAGAAGAAGGGCTGTTTTTGCAGTATAATCAGTGGGTTTCGGATCCGAGGCGCCTTCCCAAAGGAGAATCGTTTACTTATTATATCCCTCGTGCCGGTGAAACCTACGCAGGACACATACCCGATCCCAATAAGGTACCGGGAGGAGGGAGACCCGGACCTATGTTGGCTTCCACGGCTCCTTACTCGGGAGAAGGCCAGGTTCTGCCCAGTCAACCTGATCCCAAACCCGCCATCGAAACAAAACCCGTTCGGGAAGAAACTCCGTCAAGGCCTGAGAATGTTAATCCAGAACCCATTGCCGCTCAGTCTACTGGGGGGCGCCCGGATAATGCACCCCTCCCTGTTACGACTGTTACTTCAAATAAGCCTGCTGGAATCCCTACCCCTAAGGCGCAAAGCGTCATGCGACTACTCCGGGGGGAATATGCAGATTTCCCCTTGACAGAGGACCTCGAATACGGGAAATCATATGCTTTGTATGATGGTTCTCGCTCTTTATTGCAAACAGCCGCCGAATACGGAAAACGATTGACACAGCTATTGGAATGGAATTTTATGATCCCCGGACAGGAGCCTAAGCCCGGAACTTTGTTATTTTTATCTCATCCCTCTCGGGTAGATTTTCACGTCGTCCGGGAAGGGGAGAATTTAGGCCACATTGCAGCTATTCATTACACGACGATTCGGAAGATTCAGAAAAATAATCGGATGTCAAAAGGAGACTTAACTATCTATGTGGGGCAGAAACTCTATTTGAAATCCAAGAAGCCGAAAGGCGAAAAAATGATTGTGTTGACAGACGACCTGATTATTCGAAATGATCCTCCTGTCGTATCTGAAAAGCCTGAGCCGACAACCCCACCTGTTAGACCTCAGGCGGATCCGGAAATTACTCCCCAAACGCCTACTTCAGCTCCTCCTGCGCAGCAAAACGAGGTTGAAGATGTCAGGACCTATTGGGTAGAGCATACAGTAAAGCCTGGAGAAACACTTTGGGCAATCTCTAAGCAGTACAATACCAAAGTGGAGATCATTAAAGTGATTAATAAACTGGGCACAGATGAGATTGCGGAAGGACAGATTATCCGGATTCTGGCCCGGGACGAATAGGCTGCCTGCTTCCTTATTCGACCTCAATCAAATGCTGGGCTGGAGGGGTGATCTCTCCAAATGCTCTCAGGTGCAGGTTCTCAGTTTGGGCCAGCTCCAGAAATTCCGGAACCGCATCAGGCTCAACAGCAACGAGCAAACCGCCACTGGTTTGTGGATCGCAAAGGACCAGGCGCTGACGATCGGTCAGGGGGCCTATTTTATGTCCATAGCTGGCCCAGTTTCGGTGAGTGCCACCGGGGATGCATTTTTGATCCAGGTAATAATCAATCACCTCAATTGTGGGAACCTGCGCATACGTAATCCGTGCACTGACCTGACTCCCTTCACACATCTCCGAAAGGTGGCCGAGAAGTCCAAAACCAGTTACATCCGTCATCGCACGAACATATTGCTTTGCTCCCAGGATCGCTCCGATTTGATTGAGTTGTATCATCTGGTCCCGGGCGATATGGCTGTGTTCGGACTTGAGAAGTCCCTTCTTTTGAGCAGTAGCCAATATGCCTACCCCGAGAGATTTGGTCAAAAAGAGTTGACAACCCGGAATCGCGCCGGTATTTTTTTTGAGGTTAGTGATCGGAACCCGCCCCGTTACTGCAAGTCCAAAGATGGGCTCCGGGCTATCTATGCTATGCCCACCCGCAAGCGTAATACCTGCCTCCCGACATGCTTCGCGACTTCCTTCTAATACGCGTTGTGCTGCTTCAGGAGGAAGCTTGTCAATCGGCCAGCCGAGAATTGCGATGGCCATCATGGGGGTGCCTCCCATAGCGTAGACATCGCTCATGGCATTCACAGAAGCGATTCGCCCAAAATCAAAGCTGTCATCTACGATGGGCATGAAAAAATCGGTAGTACTTACGATTGCTGTTCCATCTCCGAGGTCATATACAGCGGCATCGTCTCGCGAGGCATTACCCACTAAGAGTTTGGGGTCTGGTATAGCAACCTGATTGGTTTGCAGAATCGTATCAAGTACCTGGGGGGAGATTTTGCACCCGCAACCTGCTCCGTGGCTATATTGAGTAAGTTTTATCGAGTCGGTAGACATGAGAGAAATATAAAAATGAATGGATTAGGTGCTTATTATTTCCTGTTTCTGGACAAATTGAATGAGTTCCTCAGCCGTTTGGGAAGGATTATCCGCATTGACAGCCATTGAATGAACCTGCTTTTCTGGTTTTTGGGTAAGGCCAAATGTATATGCCTTGTCGTAATAGGCAAGCGCAATCTCAGCAGTGGTGGCATAATCATTTTGATCCAGAGCTGTTATGGCTTGCTGGAGACGCTGATTTCCTAAACGTTTCTGAATTCTGTTGAGGGAATCGGCTAGGTCTGCTTGAGGGAAGGTCGCATATTCCCGGACCAATCGGCTGATCCGGAATTGGATGGGTACGGTGAGCGCAATTGTAGGAGCGACCCGCATTTGGACCTCTAGCGGACCCGGAAGATAGACCCTGCCAATGGAGTGGCTTTCATCTTCGATCCAGATTCGCTGCTGGGTATCGAGTTTGGAAAAAGCCGTATATATATCATTCTCAAATTGCTCAGTTGAAGGCTGTGGCAGTTGACCCAACGCACCAAATGAGGAACCTTTGTGGTGGGCAAGTCCTTCGAGGTCAATCACCTGTTCCCCTAATGCAGCAAGTGCATGCAGGATATCGGTTTTACCAGAGCCGGTTTTTCCCCCTAACACGATCAGGTTGATAGGTTTACCTAGCTCTGAACGGATATGAGATCGGTATGCTTTATACCCACCTTCCAGGACCGAGACCTTAAATCCGGCAGTTTGGAGGAGCCAGCCAAGGCTGCTACTTCTCATACCACCTCGCCAGCAATGTATTCCTATTTGACCCCCAGTCGCCAGTTTTTTTGCTGCTTTTACAAAATGAGACATTTTGGGACCTATGATATCAAGGCCCTTCAGTAAGGCATGTTCCCGCCCTGACTTTTTATATAAAGTACCTACGATGGCACGCTCTTCATCATTAAATAGGGGGAAGTTCACCGCACCCGGGATGTGCCCTTTTTCAAATTCACCAGGTGACCGAACATCCAGAATGGGGGTATCGGAAGTAGAAAGGTGAGTTAGAAATAGATCAACCGAGAGTTGGGTTTCCATCCTTCAAACTTACGACATTTACCGGCGAAAGTCGTGGTGGATTGGGAATGAATCTGAGGAGGAGGGCGAATAGATAACCCTTAGAGAGGACTTGCTATCTTCCAACTCCTGCAAAATATCTGTAACTTGCAGGGATTGAAACCGTAATTCCATAGCAGGAAATAGGCCTATATGATTGAACAAAAGACGATTGCTAAAGTAGATGAGGTAGAACGAGCAGTGCTGGTAGGCGTTTGTAGTCAGCATCAAAGCTTTGAACAGGCAAAAGAATATCTGGATGAGCTTGCTTTTCTGGCAGAGACGGCTGGGGCGCGGGCTGTGCGGAGTTTTATTCAAAAGCTGGCACGACCGGTTAACGCTACCTATGTGGGGTCGGGAAAACTCAAAGAGATAAAGGAAGCTATTGGAGAAGCAGAGGCTGATATGGTCATTTTTGATGATGACCTCTCCCCTTCTCAGTTACGAAATATTGAGGAGGCCTTAGAAGTAAAGGTCCTGGACAGAAGCCAGTTAATTCTGCATATTTTTTCAGAAAGAGCACAAACTGCCCAAGCGCGCATTCAAGTGGACCTGGCGCGCTATCAGTATCTCCTCCCTCGTTTGACGGGACTCTGGACTCACCTTTCCAAACAACGGGGGGGAATCGGGATGAAAGGAGCGGGTGAGAAAGAAATTGAGACGGATCGCCGGATTATTCGCGAAAAAATAGCCCGCCTCAAAGACCAGCTAAAAAAAATAGACAGGCAGAATATTACCCGAAGAAAGAATCGTTCTGCCTCCGTTCGGGTTGCCTTGATTGGGTACACCAATGTTGGGAAATCCACGATTATGAACCTGCTGACGAAATCGGAAGTACTGGCAGAAAACAAACTGTTTGCTACGCTCGATACGACTGTCCGGAAAATATTCCTTTATAATGTGCCCTTCTTGTTGTCAGATACGGTTGGATTCATTCGGAAACTACCTCACCACTTGGTAGAATCATTCAAAAGCACACTCGCAGAGGCGCAAGAATCTGATATCCTCCTGCATGTAGTGGATGCTTCTCATCCTAATTTTGAGGATCAATTGCAGGTTGTGAAAGAAACCATTAAAGACCTGAATTTTGCTGATAAAACGGTGTTGACAGTCTTTAATAAGGTGGATATGATAGAAGCGGAACAGCGTGAATCGCTGGAGAAAACCTGGTATGGAAGAGAGCATACGCCCGCGGTTTTTATTTCTGCGGTGGAAAAATGGAATATTGACCAATTACGGGAAACAGTTACGGATATGGTCGTTCAAAAATATAAGGAACGCCCTGCACCCAAAGGCGCTTATTATTTTCTGAAAGAATACGAATATTACAAACTGACTGCTGATAGCTTTTCCGAAACAGAAGTGGAGGAAGAAACACTCGAAGAAGAAGGTGATACACAAGCAGTTTAGGATACTCAAAGAAGTGTAAAATGGAAGGAGAAATAGTCAACCGAATTGCGCAAAGCCCTATCGTTACCTTCAGGCTGGAGGCTTATTATACCCCCGGAGAACGTGTCCTGATAGATCTCAAGGATCAGCTGTTTCAGGGGATGATCCTGAGAGAGAAAGACTTGCGAGAATATGTGAAGACACATGATTGGTCGCAATATGAAGGCAAATTTGTTGCGATAACCTGTAGCGCAGACGCGATTGTTCAAACCTGGGCATTCATGTTGCTGGCAGTAAAGCTGGAGCCATACGCAGCTCATATTACTTTTGGGAGTCTGGCAGACCTTGAAAGAGAATTATTCCTGAAACAATTAGATACGGTAGATTTCTCCGAATTTGAAGGTCGCCCGGTGGTGGTCAAAGGGTGCAGTGATATTGATGTGCCGACCTCGATTTATGTAGAGGCTACCCGACGAATTAAGCCGTATGCCAAAAAGCTGAGTTATGGAGAACCCTGTTCTACCGTGCCGCTGTATAAGCGTCCGGCACAATCATAGAAAGGACTTTTTATCAATCCGTATCACTCAATATTCCGATCATAAGGGAATGTTTGTATATTTATAAGGTTACTTTTTGAATCATTTTAGCATCTAATCAGTATGTAATAAGAAGTATGCGTATAGATGCCAGACAAAAGGTATATAACCGCTCATCTTTTTATTATTACTGACTAAATCATAACGAACAACACACAATGGGACTATTTGACTTCATCCGGGGCCAGTTTATCGACATTATTGAATGGGTGGATTTCCGCAGCGATGTGCTGACATGGAAATTTCCGGATCAGGATAAAGAAATCAAAATGGGCGCGCAACTGACAGTTCGCGACTCGCAGGCCGCCATCCTGCTCAACGAAGGGAAAATGGCAGATGTCTTTGAGGCAGGTCGCTATGAGTTGACTACGCGCAATATGCCCATTATGACCACGATCAATTCCTGGAAGCATGGATTTGAATCTCCTTTTAAAGCAGATGTGTATTATTTTAATACCCGTCAGTTTACAGATAATAAATGGGGTACGCCGAGCCCGGTAACGATTCCTGACAGCAAATTTCAACAGGTTGAGTTTCGTGCTTTTGGAAGCTATAATTTCCGTCTGGTAGATTTTGAGAAATTTTTCCGGGAAATAGTCGGAACCCGTCCGGTAGTTGCTTTGAGCGATGTGGAGGGAATGATGCGAGGAAAACTCGTAGATCGCTTTACAGAAGTAGTAGCTGAAATGGCCAAGAGCAACTTCTCATTCGTCGATATGCAGGCGAATAAATCTGAGTTTGTCGAAGCTTTGATGCCAAGGATTTCTCACTTTTTTGATGATTTTGGAATTGAAATCACGGATTTTTCCATTCAGAGTATTACGCTTCCGCCCGAATTACAGGAATACCTTCGTAAAAATACTCAAATGAATATGGTGGGAGATTTGAAGGACTTTATGATGTTTCAATCTGCAAATGCCATTGAGAAATCTGCTGAAAACGGTGGAGGTGGAATGGATGCTGGGATGAACCTCGGTGCTGGAATGGCGATGGGGAAAATGATGATGGATCAGATGGGGCAGATGAATAATCAGCAGGGAAATGGGGGAGGCGGAGATGCATCCAGTTCGGATGATATCATGGCCATGTTGGAGAAGCTGGGCACCTTGAAAGAAAAAGGAATTCTGACAGAAGAAGAATTCAACGAAAAGAAGAAAGATTTGCTCTCTCGTTTGTAAACGTGTTGTCGTAACGAATACAGCTGAAATAGAAAAAGAGACCTTCCTTTGGGATGGGTCTCTTTTTCATTGTAGTAAATCGGCCTAACTTGCGAATTGAATTTGAACGTAATAAATATGGCCCGAATGCGCCTTAAAATTTCTCATTTAACCAATTTGCAAGATGCTCGCTACAGCGCAGCTGCAGGATTCGATCTGGTAGGCTTTAGCCTCGAGAGGGGCGATAGTCGAAAATTATCGGTGCCCATGATCTGGAATATGGTGCAATGGCTTACAGGGCCTGAAATTGTGCTGGAAATGAACGTCGCGAGCCTGGAAGAGTTGCCCGAAGTCGAAAAGACATTTTCCTATGGCCATATTACTTTGCCTCAGGAAGAATGGAGCGACCTGGTTTTGATGCATACCCCTGGTGGCATTATTATCCGGGCAAATGTGGATTCAAATCCAGGTGAACTGAAACAATGGCTCAAAACCGGCGAAGAACATGATCGGGAAATCCGGATCGAATTGTCGATAAATCATCCAGATGAGCTGGTTGGATTTGAAGAAGTAGTCGGACATTGTTATCTTCATTTTAACACGCTGGATGTGCTTGAGTCATTTTTGGAAAATCCCGGTTGTGCTCCATGGGGGATATCACTCGGAATAGAGGCAGAAGAAGAGCCCGGCGTATTACACTATGAGCGAATTGATGACATCGTGGAGCGTATCTTCGCGCTGAATGGGGCATAACAATTGCCTGTTGATGAGGGGCTGGCCTTAGCTAAATTGATTAATAGAAGAGAGAAAGATATGAGTAACCAGGGAGAATTATCTAGTGAGCCATCTGCTGCGTCACTGGACCAGAAACTTGCTGAGATACTGCCAGCAGCAGAATTGAGCAGGGTAAAAAGTCGGCCAGAGCTTATCAGCCTGATGGAAGCACAGGGTATCAACTATGGGAAGCTGCTGAAGACCCTGCAGTATGAAGAAGAGTTGATCAAACTACAAGTGGAGCTTGTCAAGCTTCAACAATGGATATCCACCAGCAAAAAGCGAGTTGCCATTCTATTTGAAGGGCGAGATGCGGCTGGAAAAGGCGGGACAATCCGTCGCTTTGTCGAGCATCTAAACCCACGCTCTATGCGAGTCGTGGCCCTTACCAAACCGAATCAGGTTGAAAAGGGGCAATGGTATTTTCGGAGATATATTCGCGAACTCCCGAATCCCGGAGAGGTTGTATTTTTTGACCGGAGCTGGTATAATCGGGCTGTAGTAGAGCCGGTTATGGGCTTTTGTGAAGACATGGACTACCGAAAATTCCTGCGGCAAGTGCCTGAGTTTGAGCATATGTTATATGAAGATGGGATTGATCTGATAAAATTTTGGTTTTCGATCTCTAAAGAGGATCAGCGCAAACGATTTGATTCCCGCCGGCAAAACCCCCTAAAGCAGTGGAAACTTTCTCCAGTTGATGAAAGAGCACAGGAAATGTGGGATGACTATACCCACTATAAAGAAGAAATGTTTAGCAGGACGCATCATTCATTTAGTCCCTGGATTGTGGTGCAGGCAAGCAATAAGAAGATGGCTCGACTTGAAAGTATCCGGTATGTACTTTCTCAATTTGACTATGATGAAAAAGATAAATCAAATACGGTCATTGTACCGGATCCCAATATTATCTCTCGTTTTCATCGCCCTTCATTTAGAATCGAATAATTCCCACATCTCTTGATATGAATATGATTGACTTGTCATCAGAAGACCTGGAACTACTTAATTCCAAGAGAGGATTGAAGTATTTGTTGCAAGGGCGGACTGTTAATGTGAAAAAAGCATTGCGGCTTGCGAAGTACGAAGCGGAATTAGAGACCTTACAAATTGAGCTGGTCAAGATGCAAAACTGGGTAGTGGAGCAAAATCAGCGACTGGTAATCGTTTATGAAGGCCGGGATGCAGCAGGAAAAGGAGGGGCCATTCGACGCTTTACCGAGCACCTTAATCCAAGGGGATTGCGGGTCGTAGCCCTACCTAAGCCTACTGAGGAAGAAATTGGCCAATGGTATTTCCAAAGATATATTAATCTGTTACCCAATGAGGGAGAGATCGTATTCTTTGACCGGAGCTGGTATAACCGTGCGATTGTCGAACCTGTAAATGGGTTTTGTACAAAAGATCAATACGAACGGTTTATGCGGGAAGTAACAGGATTTGAAAGGATGCTCATAGATGATGGAATCACCTTGATTAAGTTCTATTTCTCCATTTCCAAGAATGAACAATTGAGGCGATTGAACGCGCTGAAAAGAGATCCGCTGAAGCGCTGGAAGTTAAGTCCGCTTGATGAGAAAGCGCAGGAACTATGGGGACCTTATACCCAGTACAAACGATTCATGTTTAAGAGAACGCACACCAAGGAAAATCCCTGGGTGATTATCAAAGCAGATAATAAACCTCAGGCAAGATTGGAAAGCATTCGATATGTACTGGACCAAATTCCCTACCAGGAAACGGGAGAGGAATAGCAATTGTCTACAGTAAAGAATTAGGATACAAAGACCAACACGATTCTTGGGAAAGATCGCGAATAATTATATTCTCCAATAAAAAATCAAAAAAAGCCGCTGAGGAAGGATAAAAAGAAAATGTCGGGACAATTGTCCCGACATTTTTCAGAAAGCTTAGTTGCTGTTCTTCATGCCTTGTACTTCAACCCGGATTTCTTGGGCCAGGTTTTTTAGTTCCTGCATTCCTTTACGGATGCGAGTACCTGCAGCATTGTTGTTTTTGTCGTAGAACTTGTCAAAATCAGCCTCTAGGCTTGACAGTAGGTCGCGCAGTTCGTCAAATCTTTTCATGAGCGAATTATTTGGTTTAACCCGTGGAGGCCTAATACCTCCGACCGCATAAATTTGGTTTGTTTGTTGATTTCCTAAAGGAAAATACGGCCTTATGACGTCCAAGATAGGAATTTTCGCTTTTTCATATCAAACTATTCGCAGAAAAATCCTGATTTTATGAAAAAAAAGTCCTTAAAGAGCATTTTCGCCGTGTTTTGACCTGTTTTTTAGCTCCTAAAAGCATAGCAATGTGGAAAACTATGCTCCAATTACAAGTTTAAGCGTTTGAAAATGGACTCAGGTATGTTGCGAATGATGAGCATCACATACCACCACATCCACTTAGTGTACAAGACATTTTTATTCCGTTTTGTAGCACGAAAAATGTCCCGGGCCACTTGTTCCGGCTTTGCTGTAAGCAAAGGAGGGAGGTCAAGCCCCTCTGTCATAGCGGTATCTACAAAACCCGGTTTTACCGTAAGGACATGGACCCCTTTTTGGGCGAGTCGATTTCGCAAACCAGACAAATATGCCGAAAAGCCAGCCTTGGCACTGCCATATAAATAGTTACTTGCCCGGCCCCGATCTCCTGCTACAGAAGAAATTCCTACAAGTTTACCAGAACCTCGTTTTTCCATAGCATTAGCTGCATGATTGAGGATCGAAACCGCTCCCGTAAAGTTTGTGGCCAAAATCCGGTGAGCCTCCTCCCAGTCTTCCTGCGCTCGCTCCTGTTCTCCCAAATACCCAAATACACATACAACGATTTCCGGCTGCGGACTTAGGGCTGCATAAAATGGTTCATGGGTGTCATAAGCAATGGCATCAAATTCGAGGGCTTGTGCCTCCGTGCCGTAACGAATCTTCAGGTCCTGAACATCACCATCCAGGCGACTTGCATCTCGGGCTGCCAAATAAATGGAGTAGCCCTTTTGAGCATATTCATGAGCGACTGCGCGGGCGATGTCGGAGTTTGCACCGAGGATACAGATATATGGGTTCATTTCAACTTATTATTTTGTTTATGCCGGTTAGCATCTCGCTTTGTCTTTTTGTCCAGATTCTTTTTTAGCGCTGCTTCGAGATCAATTCCGGTTTGGTTGGCCAGGCATATAAGGACAAATAAAACGTCAGCCATCTCATCACCGAGATCTACGGCTTTGTCCGATTCTTTAAATGACTGATCTCCATATTTTCGGGAAATGATTCTAGCGACCTCTCCCACTTCTTCGGAAAGAATGGCCATGTTAGTGAGTTCGGAAAAATAACGAACGCCAAATTCCTGAATCCAGTTATCAACGATGTGTTGTGCTTGTTTGATAGTCATCACGGTGAAGTTAAGGCCCTATTGCTACTTTCATTTGCCAGATCCATTCCAGTTGCGTTGCACCAAACAGTAAGATCAAGGCCCACACGATCCACTGCCGAGTCTGGGCCTGGGAGTCAGGGAATTTCTGGTAGAGGCCTGTCGCGGCTAATAATGCGAGTAAAGGTACAACTGGCAGGTGATAAGTCGGGTGCGAAAAAGCAACAAAATAAGGGAAAGCATAGGCCATTATCATCATCAGGAGGATTCTTCCCGGTTGTTTCGATCGCAGGCTATTTCCGCTCCCGAGGATCGCGCCCACTCCAATAATAAGATAGACCAGGCAATCCATAAAGAGAATAATATATCTGGATACCCATTTCTGAGGAAATCGTTCGCGGATAACAGCTGCGGTAAATGTATCGAAAGCAAAAAAACACCGGATTCGGTTACAAGTTCGCAGAAAAAACATACCCGGCTGCTGCCAGATATGTTCCCAAGCCATACGCGTATACGCATCGTTTTGTGAAGCCCTCGATAATGCTCGAATTTGTGCTTGTTGAGCATAAAAGGCCTCAAAGTTCGGATTCTGAGATTCATCATGAGACCCCAGCCACCAGGTTTTGTAGATCGGGGTATAAGGATTATTTCCAAGATAAAAATTGGAACTATTGGCATCATTGATCCAAACAACCCGGTGAAAAGTACGATAAGCCTGCACTTCCCAGGCTATTAGCATAATTCCAGCGAGGAAGAACGGGAGGCCCAGGCGAAGACCTTTTTTCCAAAAAGAGCCATTTATATGTGGAAATAGCAAGAGCAATAATATCGGAATCAGGACAAGACAGCTTGGCCGAATCAGGATCGCTGTACCAAGTGCAATCCCCATGCTAATGAGTAAGGCGGGAGTTACTTTTTTCCGAACCTCCCAGGTGACGTAAGTAAGGACGAGCAGGCAGAGAGCAACTGGTAGGTGGCTCAGTGGTGCCACCGAGTGATGGATAAATGCAGGAGACACTGCAATGAGAAGAGAAACCAGGTGGGCCATCGGAAGGTTAGTCCACTTTCTGAGGATATAGTGAAAAAATATCGAGAAGACCCCGTAGATCAGGAGCATGCCGGTCACAACCGAAAATAAGTTTTTGCCCCCAATCCCCATAAAAATAGCCAGCAGATGGGGTAGCCCCGGTGGCCATGTTGGTTCGTAAGGCGTATTGTTAAGGATGTATTCTGCGGTTCTTACATAATATTCGCCATCGGCTGCCAGCAACTGCTCTTTCATCAGGAGCGCATATCCAATTCGTATGACCAGCCCCAGCCCTAAAATCGATACAAAGGGCACCCGGGAGATAAGAGACAGTAGATAAGGAATAAGACGCAACACAACCGTATGTATTCAGGTAGGTGAGAGATGCCTGCAAGTTACGGATAGAATCGACTCATTATGGGATGGAATCAGCTTAATGGAGAATACACCAGACCAATAAAGGGTGAGTAAGGTAAAATCCGCGAATTTTTGTATCATGCTGCCCGATTAATTTCTGCCGATTCACTTTCTATTCCATCTGCCTCATGAATCTTATTCACCGTTTTTTTCTGAGTATTTCAATTGTGAGAATCTGCCTATTGGTTTTATGTCTTGTAGGATTTCTGACAGCTTGTAAGCAAGAACCCCAACAAGAATTACGGATTATTCAACTTGACCCTGTTGCCACTGCGAAACAAGCTCTGGATATCCGTAAGCAAGTCGCCGCAGAAGTTGCAGAGGGACTGGAACTGACCTTATGGGCGGTAGACACGCTCTCGCCTGATCCCATTGCACTTACCATGGACCACATGGGGCGTGCATATATTACCCGTACCAATCGTCAGAAGCACTCTGAGTTTGACATTCGGGGACATCGGGACTGGATGACTGAGTCGATTTCTTTTCAAACAGTAGAAGATAGGCGTGCTTTTTTGCGGAAAATATTCTCCCCTGAAAAAAGTGAAGAGAATACCTGGTTGTCAGATTTGAATGGCGACTCTTTGCACGACTGGCATGACCTGACGGTAGAAAAAGATGAGGTTTGGCGAATTGAAGATGTCTCTGGTGATGGAATTGCGGATAAAGCGCTCCGAATAGTTGATGATTTTAATGAGGAAATAACAGATGTCGCCGGTGCTTTGCTCTTGCATGAAAATGAAATGTTTTTAGGGATAGGCCCGGATATGTGGCGAATGAAAGATGAGAATGGCGACGGAGTAGTTGATCAGAAAGAATCAATTAGCCACGGGTATAATGTGCATATCGGATTCGGGGGGCATGGTATGTCGGGTCTTACGGTAGGACCGGATGGGAAAGTGTGGTGGTCGATTGGGGATATCGGGTCCAATGTAACAGGCCCGGATGGAAAGCAATATGCACATCCTAATCAAGGGGCAATTTTTCGTGCCAATCCGGACGGAAGTGATTTCGAGGTATTTGCCGCAGGTTTGAGAAATACTCATGAGTTTGTATTCGATGAATATGGAAACCTCTTCAGCGAAGACAATGATGGCGACCACCCCGGCGAGTCTGAGCGGCTCGTGTACATCGTAAATGGCTCCGATGCCGGATGGCGAACCAACTGGCAGTTTGGAAAATATACAGACCCCGATAATAACAGCTATAAAGTCTGGATGGATGAAAAAATGTATCTCCCGCGTCATGAGGAGCAAGCGGCCTATATCATCCCCCCTATCCGCAATTATCACAATGGACCTACGGGTATGCGCTACAATCCGGGTACGGCTTTAGGGGAATCCTGGTACCGCAAGTTTTTCCTGGCCGAATTTAGGGGAACCCCTACCCGATCCAATATTTATGCTTTTCAACTGGAACCCAAAGGTGCCGGATTTGAATTTGCCGGAGATGAAAAAGTGCTGGGGGGTGTACTGGCCACAGGGATTGAATTTGGACCGGACGGCGCTTTGTATGCGGCTGATTGGTTGGATGGATGGAATACCAAAAATGCAGGCCGTATCTGGAAGCTTGACGTACCCGGAGGGGCTCAAACGGCCATTCGCCAGGAAACAAAGGCGCTGATGGAATCAGACCTGGAGAAGCGGTCTGATACGGAATTAGGAGAATTGCTTCATCACGCAGATATGCGCATTCGCCTCAAAGCTCAATTCGCCCTCGCAAAACGAGGTAAAGCAGGAGCAACCGTGTTGGAAGCTGCTATCAATCAGCGGGAACATCAGCTTGCACGAGTGCACGGGATTTGGGGGACGGCTCAATTGGCTCGTAAGGATGCTAGTTTTGCGAGCCCATTACTCACTTTATTTGGGGATGCCGACTCGGAAATTCGGGCACAAGCAGCACGTTGGGTAGGGGATATTCGCTATGCAGATGCCGGACCGGGTTTGATGCCATTATTGAAAGATGAAAGCGATCGGGTACGCTTTTTCGCAGCAGAGGCATTGGGACGAATCGCACATAAAGATGCGGTATCAGGGCTGATTCAGATGCTGGCAGAAAATGACGAGGCAGATGTGTACCTCCGCCATGCCGGGGCACTTGCCCTTTCCCGAATTGGAGAAGCGGCCCCGTTGGCAGCCCTGACAGGAAGCCCGAATCGGAGCTTGAGAATTGCAGCCGTGGTTGCCCTTCGTAGAATGAAGGACGATGGAGTAGCTGGCTTTTTGGCAGATGCAGATGAATATATTGTTACGGAAGCAGCCCGCGCCATTCATGATGATTATTCGATTGAAGGGGCGATGCCTGCTCTGGCAGAACTATTGGGAAGCTCCTCCTTTTCAAATGAAGCGCTGATCCGAAGAGCCATAAGCGCCAATTTGCGACTTGGTGGAACAGATAACCTCAATCGGGTGGCTGCCTATGCGACCCGTGCAGGTGCGCCTGAGCCCCTGCGTGCAGAAGCTATTGCTGTATTAGGCGTATGGGCAAAACCCTCTGTGCTGGACCGGGTAGATGGCAGGAATCGTGGGGAAGTGAGCCGAGATCTGGCTATGGTTCGTGAAGCGGTTCAACCTATTCTTGCCGGATTGTTAGCGAGTCGTAATGCTACCATCCAGGCAAGTGCTGCAGAAGCGATAGGGCGGCTGAGAATCGATACAGAGGCGGAAACGCTATTGGGCTTAGTTGCGGAAAGTTCGAATCCGGGAGTGAGGATTGCAGCGTTGAACGCTTTGGGAAAAAGTAATGAAGCGACAGCAGGCGCTGCAGTAGAAATTGCCATGAAAGATCGGGATAAGACAGTCCGTGCTGCAGCCCTGAGTCTGTTATCAGAGGTAGGAATGGAACCTGGAAAAGCGGCAAAACTACTGGAAGGAATCGCCGCAAGGGGAACAATGGAAGAACAGCAAAGTGCCTTGGAAGCACTTGGAGGATTGCCGGAATCTGCCTCGACTCCTGTTTTGAGTAGCATGTTAGCTCAATTGGCAAATGGAAGCCTGAGCCGTGAGATAGAGCTGGATTTGGTAGAAACCATCGAAGCGGGAAAATCAGAAAGCCTGAAAAGTGAATTGGCAACCTATCAAGCCAATAAGCCTGTCGAAGATGTTTTGGCCAATTATCGGGAAGCCTTGTTTGGCGGAGATGCCCGCAAAGGCCGCGAGATTTTCCGAAACCATGAATCTGCACAATGTACACGCTGTCATGCAGTAGGCGGTGGCGGCGGCGGTGTTGGACCTGACCTCGCTAATATCGGGAATCAATTGAGCCGGGAAGAACTCCTAATCTCCATGGTCGATCCCAGCAATCGGATTGCGACGGGCTATGGCGTAGTGTCTCTCACTCTGAAAAATGGGCAGAAGGTATCAGGTGTATTAACTGAAGAAACAGCCACTAAGCTCACGCTGAGAACCTCTGATGCGGAACCCTTGCATATTCAAAAGGAGCAGGTAGACAAGCGCCAGGATGCCCCTTCCAGTATGCCGCCGATGGGGGGCTTGCTTGACAAACGCGAATTGCGGGATGTGCTGGAGTATTTGACAAGACTCAAACAAGAAAGTTAAAAACCATCTGAAGAGATAAAAAGCGCTGTAGCCGGATATGAATCAGGTTACAGCACTTTCTTGATTAGGGAAATAAGGCCTAGAAATCCTGTTGACGACTGTCGAGAATGATTGTAACCGGCCCATCGTTAAGGAGCGAGACTGCCATAGCAGCACCAAACTCCCCGGTTTCAATTTTACCTGAAAAGCTTTCGCGGAGTTGTTGGACAAATGCCTCGTACATTGGAATGGAAATAGCCGGGGGCGCAGATCGGATATAGGAAGGGCGATTTCCCTTTTTGCTGTTGGCGTAAAGCGTAAACTGTGAAATGACTAAGATGTCTCCCTTTATATCCTGAACTGATAGATTCATCTTATCTTGCTCATCGGTAAAGATTCGCAGGTTGATGATTTTTCGGATCAACCAATCGATGTCAGTTGCCGTATCATCATGTGTAACGCCGAGTAAAACAAGAAGTCCTTGAGGGATTTCTCCGACGATTTCCTGGTTTACTTCTACTTTGCTGTATTGAACGCGCTGGAGAATTGCTCTCATTTTTGTAAAAAAATCACAGGGTTAGAACACAAATTAAATCAAAAGCGTATATTCGCAGCAAATATGCAAACGAACGGAACATATTTCCCCTTTTGTCTTCCCGGCCAGCAGGCCAGGGCGATCCGTCGTTATAGGGCCCCTCGGGCCTAATAATTCACATATCACGCTACCCTGAAGTATGCGCTTACTGAGCGTTTGACCCCCCATTTTGGGTATTATTGCTTGTTTATCCAATTGTGTTACCTCGTATATTTAGTAAGAAATGGAAACTGAAGTTGTCGTAGCAGAAGAGCAGCATTTGAAATACGCTGCTACCGTATGCGACTTAATCGCCGAGGCTGCCAAAGCCCGCGGTACCGGTATTGCCAAGCGGACGCCGGAATATATTAGCTCCAAGATAAATGAAGGAAAGGCCGTGATCGCCTTGTCAGGAGATCAACTTGCTGGCTTTTGCTACATTGAGACCTGGGGCCACAATAAATATGTTGCAAATTCCGGGCTGATTGTTTCGCCTGATTTTCGGCATCAGGGCCTTGCTAAGCGAATCAAACGTAAGGCGTTTGAACTTTCCCGTAAGAAATTTCCCGACGCAAAACTCTTTGGAATCACAACCAGTCTGGCTGTGATGAAAATCAATTCTGAGTTGGGCTATAAGCCGGTTACCTTTTCTGAGTTAACCACAGATGAGGTATTCTGGAATGGCTGCCAGAGTTGTCCCAATTTTGATGTCCTCACCAGAACCGAGCGCAAACTCTGCTTGTGTACAGGCATGCTGTATAATCCTGAGAAAGAGGAGGCAGTGGAAAAGGAGAAAGCTGTGAAAAAGGAGAAAGAACCAGAAGAGCAGGCATTAGCTGCCCTCGATGATCGCTGGCAACGATACAAATCGCACCTGCGAAAAAGAAAAGCCAACAAACTGCTTCAAAAGATCAAAGAAAGCATATTCGGAGTAGTCAAGCTAGTCTGAAACTGATAGGATAACCCCCAAATCGAAAAACCCAAATCGCAAATCGTTACTCGAATGAAAGATAAAGTAGTATTGGCATTCAGCGGAGGGCTTGATACCTCATATTGTGTGAAATACCTCACCCTGGAAAAGGAATTAGAGGTGCATTCGGCGCTGGTAAATACGGGGGGCTTTACCCTGGAAGAACTGGCCGAAACAGAGCGTCGCGCCTATGAATTAGGGGTGAAGAGCCATACGACCCTGGATCAGGTTCGGGAATATTATGAAAAATGTATCCGCTTCCTGGTGTTTGGGAATGTCCTGAAAAACAATACCTATCCCCTGTCGGTCAGTGCAGAGCGGGTATTTCAGGCGGTTGCAATTGCGGAATATGCCAAATCAGTTGGTGCCAAATATATTGCACACGGAAGCACAGGTGCGGGCAACGACCAGGTTCGCTTTGATATGATTTTTGATATCATCGTACCAGGCGTTCAGGTGATTACGCCGATTCGCGATCAGCAGTTGTCTCGCGAAGCAGAGATTGAATACCTGAAAGGGCTCGGCGTCGAAATGGAATGGTCAAAAGCCAAATACTCTGTGAATAAAGGACTCTGGGGGACGAGTGTTGGCGGAAAAGAAACACTCAATTCCTGGGATTATCTGCCCGAAGAAGCCTACCCAACCCCCTTAACCGAGACAAAGCCCGAAGAAGTCGTGCTATACTTCGAGAAAGGGGAGTTAGTTGGACTCAATGAAAAAACATATGATCACCCTGTCGAGGCTATCGAAGCCTTGAATGCGATGGCTGCGCCTTTTGCAATTGGAAGAGATATACATGTAGGAGACACGATTATCGGGATCAAAGGCCGGGTCGGATTTGAAGCAGCAGCCCCGCTGATTATTATTAAAGCTCACCATTTGCTCGAAAAACATGTCCTAACTAAATGGCAACAGTATTGGAAAGAGCAATTAGCAAATTGGTACGGAATGCTGCTACATGAAGGTCAATACCTGGAGCCAGTCATGCGAAATGTTGAAACTTTCCTGGCAGATACACAAGGTACCGTAACGGGGAAAGTGCGGGTTCAATTGCTGCCGTATCGTTTTCAAACGCTCGGAATCGAGTCGGCTCATGACCTGATGTCCGCCAAGTTTGGAACTTATGGAGAGATGAACCGGGCCTGGTCTGGTGAAGATGTAAAGGGATTTACAAAAATACTGGCCAATAGCAGCAAGATTCATCGGATGGTGAATGAGGAATAGAATTAACCGCAAAGTACGCTATGGAGGCGCAAGGATCGCAAAGGTATTCTGAGAATGAAGTGTCAAAGTTTATTTTTGACGCGGCATTAAAAGTGCACAAAGCTTTAGGGCCTGGACTTCTGGAAAATGCTTATGAGGCATGCTTGCACTATGAACTACAACAGGCGGGCTTGGTTGTTGAGTGACAGAAAGCACTGCCGCTTATCTACCATGATGTGAAATTGGAAGCGGGCTATAGAGTCGATTTGTTGATAGAAAATAAAGTGATTATTGAAGTCAAATCGGTTGAAGCCTTGCATGATGTGCATTTGGCACAAGTCCTAACTTATTTAAAGCTTTCAGGTTGCAAGTTGGGAATGCTCATCAACTTTAATGTAAGTCTGATAAAAAATGGTATTCGTCGCGTAGTTAATAATCTATAATTACAAGACTAATCTTGCGGACCTTGCGTCTTCTTTTGCGCCCTTTGCGGTAAAAAAAATGAATCTATGATCAACATTGGCATCATCGGCGGAGCGGGATATACGGCAGGAGAACTGCTACGAATTCTTCTGAATCACGCCGAAGCCCATATTCAATTTGTGCACAGCACCAGTAATGCCGGGAACCCGGTTCATGCGGTGCATGAAGATCTCATCGGCGATACCGACCTCATCTTTACAGAGACGGTATCCCCCGAAGTAGATGTCCTCTTTTTCTGCGCAGGCCACGGCAAAACCAAGCCCTTTTTGGAGAGACATTCCTTCCCGGATACGGTAAAAATCATCGACTTGAGCAGTGACTTCCGGATGCGGGCAGCGGACCACGAATTTGTGTATGGCCTACCTGAATTAAATCGAGAGGCCATCCGGACTACGCAACATCTGGCCAATCCGGGTTGCTTTGCGACCTGTATCCAATTGGCATTATTGCCCCTTGCTGCGAGTCAGAATCTAACTGACGAAGTACACATCCACGCCATTACCGGATCGACTGGCGCAGGCCAAAAACCGACGGGAACTACTCATTTTAGTTGGCGAAACAATAACCTGTCGATCTACAAGGCATTTAATCATCAGCACCTGGCTGAGATAGGCCAAAGCCTGACACAATTGCAGCCCGATTTTGCCCATGACCTTAATTTCATCCCCATGCGGGGCGATTTCACACGCGGGATTTTTGCTTCTGTGTATGTGCGATCAACCTTGGCAGAATCAGCGGCCCGCGACTTGTATGAGAGCTATTATGCAGCCCATCCCTTTGTGCATGTTGCGGCTGTAAACCCTAATCTTAAACAAGTCGTGAATACGAACAAAGGAATCGTGCACATTGAAAAACATGGCGATAAGCTGCTGATTATTAGCATGATAGATAATTTGTTAAAAGGCGCTTCCGGACAGGCTGTACAAAATATGAACCTGATGTTTGGAATGCCGGAGGATAGGGGATTGAGGTTAAAGGCCGCATATTTTTAGGAAAACTCCAGGCGCTAATTCACTAGTTGAAAATCGGAATACGCCGGCTCGTAATTCGTAAATCCAAAATCCAAAATTGTAATTCTTATTCCCATGAATCTATTCGATGTATATCCCCTTTTTGATATCACGCCTGTAAAGGGGCTAGGCTGTCACGTTTGGGACGATCAGGGCACAAAATACCTGGATCTGTACGGAGGACATGCTGTGATTTCCATTGGCCATAGCCATCCGCATTATGTGGATCGTCTGGAGCAGCAGATTCGCAAAATAGGCTTCTACTCCAACTCCATTCAGAACCCTTTACAAAAAGAACTGGCTGATAAGCTGGGGAAACTTGCTGGCTATGAAGATTATGACCTCTTTTTGTGCAACTCGGGGGCAGAAGCTACTGAGAATGCCCTGAAACTGGCCTCTTTTCAAACCGGCAGAAAGAAAATCATTTCTTTTAAAGGCGCTTTTCACGGTCGGACTTCTGCTGCAGTAGCGATCACGGATAACGCAACGATTCAAGCGCCGATTAATGGAACAGAGCACGTTGCCTGGTTGGAGTTGGGAGATGTGGAAGGGCTCGAAAAATTGCTGAATACCCGGGAATATTGTGCGGTTATCATTGAGGGAATTCAGGGGATTGGCGGAATTCAACTGCCGGGAGAAGGATTTCTGGAAGCCGCTCAAACTCTGTGTGTACAATCGGGGACCATCCTGATTCTCGATGAAATCCAGTCTGGATATGGACGGAGCGGAAAATTCTTTGCACATCAATACACAGATGTTCGTCCGGACTTGATCACCATTGCCAAGGGGATGGGAAATGGATTTCCGGTTGGTGGCGTCCTGATTTCTCCCAAATTTGAAGCAAAATATGGGATGTTGGGAACTACCTTTGGGGGCAACCATCTGGCATGTGCAGCTTCCCTGGCCGTATTGGAAGTAATTGAACAGGAAAACCTGGTGGATAACGCCACGAAGGTCGGTGCCTATTTGATGTCTCAACTTGCTGCACTGGGGGGATTTCAGGAGGTGCGTGGCTTAGGGCTGATGGTCGGTATTGAAATGGATTCCGAAATCAAATCCCTGCGATCCACCCTATTGAAGGCGCATCACATTTTTACAGGTTCTGCTAAAAATCCTAATGTCTTGCGAATCTTGCCCCCGCTGACCCTGCAAACTTCGGCGATAGATGAGTTTGTTGAGGCCCTGAAACGGACGATGTCTGTAAAGCTGTAGCGTCTCACATTCGTGATTCCCAAATCCCAAATCCCAAATCGTAAATCAAAAATCGTAACTCGTAATTCCTCCATGAAACACTTTACCTCCCTTAGCGACCTTCCCGATCCCGCGGCATTTCTTAAAATCTCGCGCAAACTCAAACAGGACCCTTATTTATTCAATTATCTAGGGAAAAATAAAATGCTGGGCCTGATCTTTTTTAATCCCAGCCTCCGTACCCGTTTGAGTTCGCAAAAAGCAGCTGCAAATCTGGGCTTGTCGGTAATGGTGATGAATATCGGCTCGGAAGGCTGGAAGCTGGAGTTTGAAGATGGAACGGTAATGGACCAGGACAAAGCCGAGCATATCAAGGATGCCGCGGCGGTAATGGGCCAGTATTGTGATATCATCGGGATTCGGACCTTTGCGGGCCTGTCGGATCGCGATGCAGATTATCGGGAGGAGGTAATCGGTGCTTTTCGGGAATATGCGGGGGTGCCGATTGTGAGTTTAGAATCCGCTACCCGTCATCCTTTACAGGCTTTTGCGGATTGGATCACGATCGAGGAGCACAAAACAAAGCCCCGACCTAAGGTAGTATTGACCTGGGCCCCACATCCCCGCGCCTTGCCGCAAGCGGTTGCTAATTCTTTTTTGACCTGGATGCAGCAGGCGGATGTGGACCTGACACTCACCTGCCCTGAAGGATTGGAACTTGCCCCGGGGATATTGAAAGATACCCCTGTCGAGCATGATCAGAAAAAGGCATTTGAAGGAGCGGACTTTGTGTATGCGAAAAACTGGTCGTCCTACCATGATTTCGGAAAAATAATATCTCCTACAGATTCCTGGACCGTATCAGCTGAGAAAATGGCACTGACTCATCAGGGTAAATTTATGCACTGCCTGCCGGTACGGAGAAATGTGGTGGTAACAGATGCGGTGATTGATAGTCCCAATTCATTGGTACAGGCGCAGGCCTTGAATCGGGTATATTCGGCGCAAACCATCCTGAGATGGATGCTGGAAGACTAATTCTATGAAACAGCTAAGCATAATCAAAATTGGTGGAAAAATACTCGATGATGTAGTGCAATTAGCGCAGTTGTTGGAGGATTTCGCAGGGCTGATCGGCGGGCGGGCACTGGTACATGGAGGCGGTAAAGCAGCAACGCAGATGGCGGGTCGATTAGGGATCGAAACCCAAATGGTAGAGGGACGGCGGATCACAGACGCGTCCATGCTCGAAGTGGCCATCATGGTCTATGGTGGGCTCATGAATAAGCAGATTGTCGCAAAATTACAGGCAAAAAATATCCCGGCAATTGGCCTGACAGGTGCAGATCTCGATATCATACGCGCCCACAAACGGGTTGTAGAAACGATCGACTACGGCTATGTAGGAGATATTGATTCTGTGAATGTGGGGGAATTGACCGCATTGCTGGATCGGGAAATTGTTCCTGTTTTTGCGCCCCTGACGCATGATGGAAACGGACAACTGCTCAATACGAATGCGGATACGATTGCTGCGAGTGTGGCACGAGCTGCAAGCGAAAACCGGGAAGTACATCTGATCTATTGCTTTGAAAAGGCGGGGGTTCTGCTGGACCCCGAAGATGACGCCTCCGTGATTGCCCAATTGACCCCTGATTTGTACGCAACATATAAAACGAGCGGAATCATCGCAGCGGGGATGATTCCCAAATTAGATAATGCATTTGCAGCCCTTCGTGCTGGCGTGCATCGAGTCTATATTTGTCAGGCAACTGCCCTATCCAAAATGGGTACACCTGCATTCATCGGTACAGAAATCTTGCTATGATCACAGCCACCCATACAGAATCTGCGATTAGCCTGCTTAAGCTGCTGATTGCGACGCCTTCCCTCAGTCGACAAGAAGGAAATACAGCCTCGCATATTGAAGAGTTCCTTAGGGATAGAGGAGTCGTCCCCCGCAGACAGGGAAATAATATTTGGGCATGGAACCGGCATACTCAGATTGGTCTTCCTGTGATTTTGCTCAATTCCCATCATGATACGGTCAAACCCTCAGAAAGCTGGCAAAGGAAACCCTTTCATGCGGGAGTAGAGGGAGATACGCTATATGGATTAGGAAGTAATGATGCGGGTGGTCCGTTGGTGTCCCTGATTGCGACCTTTCTACATTTCTATGAGCAGGAGAATTTACCTTTCAATCTGGTGTTGGCTGCTACAGCAGAAGAGGAAATTTCTGGCCCCAATGGAATCGCTTCGATCTTGCCGGAACTCGGGAAGATTGATCTGGGAATCGTAGGAGAACCTACAGAGATGCAAATGGCGGTTGCCGAAAAAGGATTGATGGTATTGGATTGCGTAGCACATGGTGCTTCTGGACATGCAGCGCGCAATGAAGGAGAGAATGCCCTGTATAAAGCTATGCAAGACATCGAATGGTTCCGAACTTTTCAGTTCCCCCGGCAGTCCGAATTCATGGGTGAAATGAAGATGACTGTTACCCAAATAGAAGCAGGCTCTCAACACAACGTCGTGCCGGATCGTTGCGCTTTTGTAGTGGACGTCCGCACGATTGAGCAGTATTCAAATGAGGAAGCATTTGCAATCATCTCAGAAGCGGTAGAATGTGAGGTAAAAGCGCGCTCCTTTCGACTCAACTCTTCCCGGATTCCCATTGAGCATCCCATCGTACAGCGGGGTTTGGAATTGGGCCTGACCTATTATGGATCTCCTACCCTTTCGGATCAGGCACTCATGCCTTTTACCACAATCAAAATCGGCCCAGGTGATTCTGCACGTTCGCACACGCCAGACGAATACATCAAATTGTCTGAAATCGAGGCAGGAATTGACCTCTATACTCGCTTATTGACACGATTGCAGATATAGGTGCAATTCGGACAGTACCCGTGGATTCATCTGTCGCTTAGACCAAGTTTCGGACAGAAAATTTGTTA
>CAYGTH010000003.1:20457-51611 GCA_964352745.1 uncultured Bacteroidia bacterium | reverse complement strand
CTCATATCGGTCTCGAAAACAGTCAAAACCAGCTTGTTCAGCCAGGCCGCTTGTAAACATATCCTTTCCCCTGATTCCAAATAATATTGCCCTTCATGTTCCAGGACCTCAAACGCTATCTTCCTGAATTTGTCTATGGAGGCATCGATGGCAGTATCACAACTTTTGCCGTGGTTGCTGGCGCTTCTGGTGCAGATTTATCTGCTGGAATCGTCATCATTCTGGGCTTTGCCAACCTCATCGCAGATGGTTTTTCCATGTCAATAGGCAATTACCTGGCAACCCGATCTGAGCAGGAAAGCTATCACAAACACGAACGACAGGAGCGCTGGGAAATCGAGCATAAACCCGAAGAAGAAATCGAAGAAATTCGCGAAATCTATCGCAATAAAGGTTTTGAAGGAAAGCTACTGGAAGAGGTGGTATCAGTCATTACGGCTAATCAGGATCGCTGGGTGGATACGATGATGAAGGAGGAACTACAGATGATGCCCAGTAACAAAGCCCCTTTTTACACAGCACTCATGACATTTATCGCCTTCCTCGTGGTTGGCCTGATTCCCCTACTGACTTACCTGATCAATTTTATGGGTGGACCGACGATTTCCGATGAATTTCTGGTTTCTTCTATTTTGACATCTCTGGCTTTTGTGCTGATCGGTTTTCTCAAAAGCTATGTCAATGAAACCAATCGGTGGATCGGTGTCTTGGAAACCCTCGCACTTGGCAGTGTTGCGGCAGTATTGGCTTATTATGTGGGGGATGTCCTGGAAAAAATGATAGCCTAACAAGCTCTCTTCGCGAGAAGACATTCGCGGAAAGATGAGCCTTTATTCAGGATTTCCAGGAATACTCCCTGTCATTTGTAACCTTGGTCCAATCGTAATAGTCCGCAACTGAAGCTCCAAAAGAGCCTTCATAGTGACCTATCCCATGCTGATCCGGATGCATATAGTCTACAGGGGCCGGGAGATCAATTTCGTAGAGGGAGTCATTGAGGTAGGCTGAGGGTAAAATCGTTAGACAGTAAATGTTGGCAAATAAACAAAATCCGGCCGACCATCTTAATGATGGCCAGCCGCTTTTGCTTACGTCAGTGTTTGATTTGGAGGAGGTCTGTCTTGACGCAAGCCTGCTTTCCGAATGAGCATCAGAGGCCGAGCTACAATTTCATGGCTGATGGCTATTTGATTCGGGTTGAGCAGTTTCTTAATTATTTGATACAACCGGAAATGGTAGGTGAGGCAAGTTAAAGGTACTATCCTTGATCTTTAAAAAAGAGACTCCATCTAACTTGCTTAGCTCAATTTCTTTCGATAAAAAAATATACACCTTCGCGTCAACGTTCACGACAATTCGCATATATTCCATCAACCCTTTAGCAGATAATAGAGGGATGGGCTGCCATGAGTTACAAAGGGATGCCCTTTGCTTTTTCGTCATCATACAGCTATTGAGGTGGTCAATAAAGTGAAGCTCGATCTTTTCGTTTTTTAGCTTACGCTTTACGCATTCAATTTGAGTAGGAGTGGCATTCAGAATTAGGCAGTGCATGGTTTGGACGTGTTTAAGGCCAGGTTTCAAGGTCCGGATGTCGGCAGGTGCCGTGAGTTGGAGAACTCAGGAACAATACAAAGGTGGCCATTCATCAGCCCTCAGGAAATCCTGATAAGCGAGTATTTCAGCCTCCCGGAAAACCAGTAGAAACCCGAGCCATTACACATCCTGTTAACGGCAGGGAACAAAGTTGAAAAAGGAGTAAACGTCTTCATGTTGATTAGTCTTGGCGTAGTTAAAAAAACTGGTTCTGTGACAATTTCCACGGGTGCTGGCTCCCATGTTATGTGTCGGCGGATAAATCCGCCGCTACAAGCCCGTATAGGCGAATTTATTCGCCTGCTTCTTTTTGCCAGCGGGCATCTCCGCTAAAATTGTCAGAGAACGAAAAAACTTAATTATAGCAACTAGCATTTACAGCCATCGGTAAAATGGCATATGTAATTTCATGCATTTATTCAGGTAGTGAAATACCTGAATACCATGACAATTTTTACTGGAAAGCCAGTAGCATAAGACAAATGTGAACAGGAAGATATAGGCCAGATAGGGAGTGACCTGCTAGTATTACGAGCAAGATATGATTTAGGTTTTTGAAAAATTCCATTCCTCCAATTCAGATTTCTGGATCCCCATTCTATACTGTTATCAATCACCTACCTGTATGATATTTCTCATAGCAGACCTGAGTACTTCATGATTCCTTGTTACGAAAGATTATGTGGGGCATCTATTCAAAATCAACGACCTTATCCGCATAATCTCTCATCGCATAATCCACTCATTATGGCTGCAATCACTCGTATCCTTGTCGGGTTAGACCTCACAAAGATGGATGAGAAGCTGATAGAATACACTGCATTTCTCAGTGCTTGTCTTAAGCCTGCTCACATATATTTCCTGAATGTCCAACATGATTTTGATTTGCCGGACCAGATTCGGGAGCAATACCCCGCCTTGCGGGAGCCTGTTGATGAGCAAATTCGGCATCGAATGGAAGCGGAAGTGGCAGCCGGGTTCCCGGATGTGAATGCGTTTCCGGTGAGTTATGAAGTTATTGAGGGATTGCCCCGTAAGGAAATCCTTCGCCGCATTGTCTTGAAAGAAATCGACTTACTGATTATCGGAAAAAAGAAGGATAATCATGCCAGCGGAATTACGCCCCAGCAACTTGCCCGGAAGGCAACCTGTTCGGTCTTATTCGTTCCGGAAGACGCCCCTACAAAAATTGAGCACCTGCTGGTTCCAACCGATTTTTCTCCCTATTCCCAGGCAGCTTTGCAGCAAGCTCTGGCAATCAGTCGCCAAATTCCATCGGCGGCTATACAGTGCCAACATGTGTATCAGGTACCCTATGGATATTATAAGACTGGCTTGACCGAACCTGAATTTGCATCAGTCATTCGAAAATATGCGCAGGATGCTTATGTCCAGTTTTTGCCTACTGATACTTCTACCGTTCAGGTCATGCCTCCTGTTTTTACCTATCAGCCCCATAAGACTTCTCCTGCAATCAGTATTTTCGATCATGCGGAGGCGACTGAAACAGATCTGATTGTCATAGGTGCGCGTGGCCGGAATGCTGCTGCTGCGTTGATACTGGGAAGCATAACGGAAAAATTGATCCAGTTGGATCAGGCGATTCCCCTACTGATTGTGAAAACATAATCGGGAAATAACAGGAGTGACTTTTATCATTCCTGTATATGAATCAGGTCATTCAGCATCAAAAAATTCTCAGGTAGATTTGAATCATTGTTTAGCTCAATCCCCTCGACTCTCACTCAATTAATCCGAATAAAAATGACTCAGGTACAACCTAATGCCCAGTCGGGAATTGCATATTCTCTACAGCAAAATAAAACGATTCTGTTTCCAACTGATTTCTCTGAAGTTGCCCATAATGCCTTCCAATATGCATTAGAACTGGCGGATGGCCTTTCTGCCCGGATTGTACTCTTACATGTAAACTTTGAGACGAATCTTAAATCTGAGTGGGTGCCTGAGGAATTTATCCAGGCACTCCGCGATGAAAAGACTGAAAAAGCGATGAAGTTTTTTCACGAATATCAGCGAGAAGCACAGTTGACTGCCGGAAAAAGCATAGAGGTAAGCCCAATGATTGCAAAGGGGCATGCCGCAGATGAAATCATTCGTATTTCTCAGAGAGATGATATCGGCCTGATCATCATGGGTACTTTAGGAGCCGAAAGCCTGGCTGAAAAAATCATGGGTAGTGTTACAGCCAAAGTGATTGAAGGGGCAAAATGCCCCGTATTGGCCGTGCCTGCTGAAGCGCGATACAGACCGATTCGACACCTCATGTTTGCAACCGCTTTTGAAGCACAGGATTCTGAAGTAATCCGGCAACTACTGGTTTTTGCTCAATTATTTGATGCTACCTTATCCTGCTCGCATATTCGCACCCAAAAAGGGGAATGGGATAAAGTAGATATACAAACCTTTGAGGAAATATATGAACTCGAACTAAAGGATGATCGGTTGCGGTTTTATTTGTCTAATGACGTGGATATTATCCATGGACTTAATCGGTTTGTCGAAGATCATAAGGTTGATATAGTTGTTATGCTCAATCACCGGCATCACTTTCTGGACCGGATGCTCCGAGAAAGCCATACCCGTGAAATGGCCTTGCATTCGTCTGTTCCGGTTTTGGCCTTGCACGACCACTGATCTATTCCCCAACAGGCAATCGACATGAAAAAGATATTGTTTCCCACCGATTTTTCGAAGCATGCCCACCATGCTTTTACTTACACGCTCCACCTGGCAGAGGAATTAGGGGCCAGCGTATTGCTGTATCATGCCTTCCACTATACCAATACGGGTAACTTTTTTGTCCCTGCAGAGCTCATTGACCAGATGAACCTCGAAGAGAAAGATAAGGCCTTGCAAGCTTTTGCGAGCTATGAGCAAGAGGTTCAGAAAGAATGGGGGAAGCAGATTCCGGTCAGTCATATGATGACACAGGGATTTGCGGTAGATGAGATTGTAGAAGTGGCAAAGCATCAGGAAGTAGATTTGATCGTAATGGGTACCCATGGCGCTGGAAATCTTCAGGATCGCTTACTAGGCACTGTTACTGCTGCGGTTATTGAAAAAGCTACCTGCCCGGTACTTGCCATACCGGAATCCTGTGAGTGGAAGGGGATCAGTCATATTGCCTATGCCACTAATTTTGAGGAAAAAGAGCTGCGCCTCCCTTCTGCATTGCCTCCATTGGCCCAGTTGTTTGAGGCCCGGATTTCTTGTGTACATATCAATCACGAAGATGAGAACGGATGGGATCGGCTTCAACGCTTTTTTCAGGAAGAACTCTTCCGAATTGAGATTGATCCCGACCAAATGGAGCTTTTTATGATCCAGCATACTGATATTATTGAGGGCTTGAATTTGTTTATAGCTGAAAATGAGGTCGATATTCTTTCCATGCTCACGCATAAACGGGGATGGTTTCAGCGCCTTACTCAAACCAGCATGACTCGCAAAATGTCTCATAGTTCAGTAGTTCCACTGCTGGCTTTTCACGCATAATTGGATGAATACGTTGTTAGTTCCGATCGATTTTTCTCCCAATGCTACGCATGCCCTGACGTATGCATGGGCCCTTGCGCAACCTTTTAAAGCCAAAATCATTTTATTATATGTGCATTCTCCTGCTCTCCATGATCCCAATACCTTATCGGTAGGGGCAGGGCCCGCTCCGGTAATGGAGCAAGGAATAAGTACAAAAATAGAAACGCTCGTAGCAGCACAGTCTCAGGATTCTCAGCAAGAGGTACAGGTAGAATATGTGATCAAAAACGGGAACCCCTCAGCAGAAATTCTGGATTTTTGCGAAATGCTTCAACCGGACCTCGTTGTGATGGGGATGAGTGGTAAACCCGGGTTCCGGACGCAATTATTAGGAAGTACTGCTTCCTGGGTGATCCAGCGTGCTACCTGCCCTGTTCTGGTCATTCCGGAAACAGTCGTTTTTACGGGCATCAGGAAAATTGCCTATGCTACTAATTTTGAGGATGGCGACCTCCTCGTGCTGGACCGCTTGCTGGTATTTGCAAGGGCTTTCGGCGCAACCATTCATTGTATCCATATTCTAGACGAAGCAGACCAGGATGCTGTCTTGAAGCAAGAGATTATTACCCGTGCTTTTCGCCATGATTTGATTGTGGATAGCCTGAGTTTTAATGCTATCGAATACGATCAGGTAGTAGCGGGCCTGAATACATACACAGAGGAAGCTGAAATTGATATCCTCGTTATGCTCACCCACCACCGCAATATTTTTAGCCAGCTTTTTCACAAAAGTCATACCCAGCAATTAGCATTGCAAACAGACGTGCCGCTCTGGGTATTTCAACTACATGGTAAAATGCAAGATGTTTTATTCCCTGAAAAGCCTAATTTACGATGAAGGAACAGAATCATACATCCGGCGGTGAGCCCTTCGGTCATGAAGCGCTCGCGGGATCAATGGGAAACATCATGCAAGAAAGCACCCCTCATCAGGTAGAAATTTTTAAGGCCTTATTTGATTATGCAGCGGAAGGAATCTTAGTCCTGGAAAGATCCGGGACCATATATATGGCAAACTCTTCTTGTTGTGAAGTATTTGGATATACGGGCACCGAGTTGGTTGGGAAGCCCCTTTCTATGTTGCTTCCCGACCGATACCGGGGGCACCATGGAGGCTTGGTTAATTCATATTTTTCGGAGCCCAAGACCCGACCTATGGGGAAATGTTCGGACCTGACGGGACTTCGCAAGGATGGAACTGAGGTGCCAGTTGAAATCAGTCTGAGCTATGTCAAGCTCGATGAACGGGAATTTTCACTTGCTTTTATTGTGGAGACCTCACACCGCAAGAAAATGGAGCAGGATCTGATTGAAAATCGGAACAAGCTCGATGCCATTATCAATAAAGCTGTAGATGGAATCTTGACCATTGATGCACGGGGGAATATCGAATCGCTAAACCCTGCTGCTGCGCGGCTGTTTGGCTATGAGCCCGAAGAGGTCATAGGCCACAATGTCAAGATGCTCATGCCCGAGCCTGACCACAGTCAACATGATGGCTACATCAAGCGGTATAACGAAACGGGGGAAGCAAGAATCACCGGTACCGGGAGAGAGGTTAAAGGCAAGCGAAAAGACGGTTCGCTCTTTCCCTTTAACCTGAGTGTTTCTGAAATACAATTGGAGGATAGAAGGATTTTTACCGGTATTGTGCATGACCTGACCCAGGTAAAAGAGGCGGAGAAACAGCTTAAGCAATACTCACAGGAGTTGGAACAGCGGGTAAAAGCACGTACCGAAGCCCTGGGCCTGGCCATTGAAAAACTCGAAGAAAGTCAGCGGGATCTGCAAGCCTCCCTCAAAAAGGAGCGGGAACTCAATGAACTCAAATCCCGGTTTGTCTCTATGGCTTCCCACGAATTCCGGACGCCACTCAGCACAATTCTCTCATCAACTGCACTGGTTGAAAAATACCTCAACCCAGCACATGCCGAAAAACGAGCGAAGCATATTCGCAGAATCAAATCTTCGGTGCGTAACCTCACCGGCATTCTCAATGATTTTTTATCCGTTGATAAATTAGAAGCGGGTAAAATCGATAGCAATCCTCAGCAATTTGATCCCATAGAACTCGTCGAAGATGTAGTGGAGGAAATGCATCCCGGTTTGAAAACCGGCCAGACGATCGAATACAGTCATAGTGGAGAAAAGAAGCCTATTTTTCGCGATCCTCAGCTACTCAAAAATGTGCTGATTAATCTGCTCTCCAATGCAATCAAGTACTCGCCGGAAGGAAAACAGATATTTGTTCGAACGCATATCTCTGGCCCGGATATGCGAATTGAAATTGAAGACCAGGGAATCGGAATCCCGGAAGATGAGCAGCATCACATGTTTGAGCGATTTTTTCGGGCACATAATGCTACTAATATCCAAGGTACCGGCCTTGGGCTGAACATTGTCAGGCGCTACCTCGACCTGATGAACGGGAGCCTTGATTTTGACAGTAAGGAAAATGAAGGAACTACTTTTCGGATTTTATTTCTCGCAATCGATCAACCTCAACTGTAATCATTATGAAAAGGCTACTGTTAATAGAAGACAATTTCGAGATGCGGGAAAATACCCAGGAAATTCTCGAATTGGCAGGCTACGAAGTATATGCTGCTGAACATGGTAAGATCGGGGTAACTATGGCCCAGGAACACCTGCCGGATATCATCATTTGTGATGTGATGATGCCCGAATTAGATGGATATGGGGTGCTTCGGATGCTCAGTCGCAATCCCAAGACGGCCTATATTCCCTTTATATTCTTAACGGCAAAGGCGGAAAAGAGCGATTTTAGAAAAGGCATGCAATTGGGGGCGGATGATTACATCACCAAGCCTTTTGATGATATCGACTTATTGGATGCCATCGAAATGCGCTTGCAGAAAAGTGCTATTCTCAAAACTGAATTTGACCGGGACAAAGAGGGCATCGCAGGGTTTATCAATGAAGCCAAGGGAATGGAGGCGCTTCAGGAACTCTCTGCGCAGCAAGAATCACGATATTATAAGGCAAAAGATTTAATCTATGCCGAAGGCGGTTTTCCCCGGGGATTATTTTTTATCCAAAAGGGAAAAGTAAAAACCTCTAAGACCAATGAAGACGCCAAGGAGTATATCATAGACTTGCACAAAACCGGTGATTTTATTGGATATAAGGCACTGCTGACCGATACCAAATACAATGAAGCGGCCATTGCACTGGAGGATACTGAGCTGATGGTAATTCCCAAGGATGATTTTTTTGCGCTGTTGTACAACAACCGCGACGTCTCCAACAAATTTATCAAGATGCTCTCCAATAACCTGGCAGAAAAGGAGGAACAATTGCTGCACCTGGCTTATGATACAGTTCGGAAACGGGTAGCAGATGCCTTATTGCTCTTACAGGAGCGCTACAAAAATCCTGAGGACAAAAATTTTTCCATGCCAATTTCACGGGAAAACCTCTCCAACATTGTAGGTTCCTCTAAGGAATGTGTGATCCGGGTCTTGTCAGAATTTAAGGAAGATCAGATCATTCAAACGCACATGAGCGAAATTACAATCATCAATTCCGGCAAACTGGAAGAGGTGCGGTATTAGCAGACATCCGACGTTTCTCCTGTTTAGAAAAATAAAAACGTACGACATCTTCTAGCCATAGGCGCCGGAAAAATGTCGTACGCTTTTTTAGGAAAAAATGCCTTTCAGGGCATGCTTGAAGTGGTCGTATGCTTCTCCGATTTCTTCAGAAAAAGAATCCCATTTTTCTTCTCCTGCCTCTTCGCGTTGTTTTACTTTGGCCTTAACCTCGGTGAGTTTGTGCCGAATTTCTTTTTTCTTCTCTTCCATTGCGTCCCGTGCTTCGGCTTTACCGAGTGCCATTTGGAGACGCATCATATCCATCCGGGTTTGGAAATCCGTACTGGCTTTGTCCAGGGTATGAACAACCTCGTCGTAGGTATTGTCCGTGCTGGCCTTTATGCCCTGGAATCTGTCTTTTGCCTTATGCAGAGCTTGATCCATTTTTTCTTTTTGGGCCTCAAAAGCATCTTTGGATTCTGCTTTTCCCAGGGCTAATTGTACCTGTAAGTGCTCTAACTCCGCTTTGAGATGACTCGCTTTTTCATCAAGTCCCAATTTTTCCAGAGAGGCTTTTGCCTTGTCGATCAACTCCAGGAACTTACTTTTTTGAGTCTCAAAGGCTTCTGCGGCTTCGTCTTCGCCCAAATCAAGTTGAATTTCCAGCTCGTCGAGCTCTTCGGTCCAGTTTTCGAGGAATTTGTCCATGGTTGAATGATTTTGTGAGTAAAGGCATTTGGCTTGCTGCTAAGCTATCAAGATTGTGTAAATATCCAAAAGATTGTAACTTGCCGCAGCTATCAAAATGCCTGGAATCCTAGGTACTTTTTATTGAATAGCGAATGAAGAATGTATATCATTGTACGCGATGATTTTGGGCAACCGATTTTAGCGTCCAGATAACCAGGCATCTATTTAACGAAGCAAAATGAATCTGCCTCAATTCCTGTTGACTTTTTTGATTTTCTCGCCGCTGATTGGTGTCCCACTTGTGTTGGCACTAGATCAGCGTCAATCCAAAACCATTAGTTTTGGCGTTTCTCTGATTCCCTTTGTGGCGAGTCTCGTCTTATATTTCTTATACGCAGGTGCTGCGGGGGATGCTATGGCGATTAATGAGTTTGTATTCTCCTATAGTCAGCCCTGGTTCAGCGGAGAGGGGATTGATATCTCCTATTCCCTGGGAATCGATGGGGTATCGGTCTATATGGTAATGCTGACTACGCTTATTTTTCCACTCTCGATCCTGTTTACTTCGGATCAGTCAGCTCCATATCCCAAAGGATATCACAGCCTCCTCCTCGTATTGGAAACCGGGGTAATCGGCTTTTTCCTTGCAACAGACATGTTGCTCTTTTACATTTTCTTTGAGATGGTGTTGATTCCGATGTATTTCCTGATCGGTATCTGGGGCGGAAAAGAAAGGATTTATGCTTCGCTGAAATTTTTCCTATATACCCTGATCGGGTCTCTCCTGATGCTTGTTGCCATTATTTATATGGGAATCAATGTAGAGGGAACGAGCTTCTCCTCTAATTATGTGGCGATGCAATCGGTGAGTGAAGGTCTCTCAGATAGTGCCCAAATCTGGCTCTTCCTGGCATTTGCCTTGAGTTTTGCGATTAAGGTTCCCTTGTTTCCCCTGCATACCTGGCTGCCTGATGCGCATACCCAGGCTCCGACAGCGGGCTCTGTTATCCTGGCTGCGGTCTTGTTGAAAATGGGAACTTATGGTTTGATTCGTTTCTGTTTGCCTTTGTTTCCAGAAGCCTCCATTGCACTGGCACCCTATATGTGTGGACTTGCAGTGATCGGTATAATATATGGAGCCATGGCTGCCATGGTTCAGAAAGATGTGAAGAAACTGGTTGCTTACTCCTCTGTCTCTCACCTCGGTTTCATCGTATTGGGTATTTTTGCCTTTACAGAAGAAGCGATGAGTGGGGCCGTGATTCAGATGGTCAGCCACGGTATTGCAACGGGCGGCCTTTTCTTATTGGTGGGAATGATCTATGATCGCCGGCATTCTCGCTTGATCAAGGACTTCCAGGGGATTGCCAAGCAAGTGCCGATTTTCACTTTTATTTTTATGATTACGATCATGGCTTCTGTCGGCCTGCCGGGTTTGAATGGCTTTGTGGGAGAATTTCTTATTTTGATCGGCTCCTTCCAGTCAGATATAATTTCAGGTGTATTCCCGATACTGGCTGCAACAGGTGTTGTCATCGCTGCGGTGTATCTTCTGTGGATGTTCCGTCGGGTAATGTTTGGAGAACTGGATAAAGACGAAAATAGAAAGTTGACAGATCTGACGGGTCGCGAAATCGGAATTATGCTGCCACTCCTGGTCTTGATGTTCTGGATGGGCTTGTACGCGACCCCTTTCCTGAAGCAGATCGAAAGCAGCTCAAATGGAATTGTACAGTATGTGCTGGAAAAGAATGCTGCCGGAACGGCAGAAGCAAAGGCAGTAGAAGTGCTCAAACCTGAGTCTATCGCGGTCGAAGTCAGTACACATGAATAGACCTTCATGCTAACCCTATAGATAGAAAACCCTCCTAATCAGGAGGGTTTTTTTATCCTTCTCACGAAAACTAGCAGCTACTAAGTGGAATCTGTATATTAGTACGTATGTCAACCTTCAATCTCATCATGCTATTTGCTGTTCCGCTGGAGTCTATTCGGCTCTTTTTCGTATGGCGTGAAGTTACGAAACTGGCACGTCAAAAAGGTGTTTCCGAAGACCGATGGGCAACGATGGCATTGGGGATGTGGCTTGGGATTGTGGGGGGGCTCTCTACCCTTTCATATGTATTCCTGCGTCACATGTGGCTGATTGTTTTTTTTATCAGTATCGTTTTCTCAAGTATTTTATATCGTTACCTGATCAAGCGACCCCTCCTCAATATGACTGACTATTCCCTGGAAGAAAAAATAGACAACATTGGGAAAAAAGATATTGAATAAGGCGAAAACGTGCTTTTTTGGCAATTTTCAGCACTTGTGAATCCGGCGAACCGGACAATTAGAGACTTTTTATTACCTGGTCAATTCTATGAGCTTCGCTCCCGTATATAAGTTCTCCCATTCCCCCTGTTGAATGGATGCCTGTATTCAACCGTGATTTTTGGTAGTGCTGTAAAGGCCCATTACCTCTTTTTTTTCTTTATCTGCGTAATCCGGTTACTGAACCATAGAGCAATAAAGGAATTTTCATAATTCCCTGATTTTCAAAATTGTAGCCTAAGGAGGATACCGGAAATGCGGAAAGTGTAGCCCGCTCCCTGAATTGGATTCGGACATTTTCATAAAACATATGAATGCAAAAAGGAGGCTTGTATACCCAGTATGCCATTTATTCAAATTTCAGATTTTTCGTAAAAATAATTTTTTCTTGTAAAAATAATTAAACGGCATATACTCCAATAAAATCAACTTTTTCCTTACCTGAAGACTTCTGGGTTGGCCGATTTTTTGGATAAGCCATCATAAATATTGATATTGCTATCGCTTCAATGATACCCTCTCTTGTACATCGGTTGCCTTCCTTAAGCTGACGGATTGGTCTCTCAACGCCATTTCAGGAACGCGACCCCATTTTTCCTCTGCTATGTTTCAGGCCATCCTTCCTATTTATTCCATTTCGTCAACAGATGTAATTGTATCAACTCCTCCCCCGCCTTATATCCCTAATCGGATATAAGCAGGACTTTTGGGTTCCGTTTTTACAACAGGGAGTGGGAGAAGTACGCCCCGATAGTACACGTGCATCGCTATCGAATTTGATAAATATGATTTTGCCTTAAGATCAGTCTTTTTCTTTCAACTCAGAAGTGCTTTCAAAATGAATACTCATAACTCACCCATTATATTTTCGCTCAGTAAATTTCTATGGTTTGCCGGAGGGATATTGTTTATCAGCGCCCTCATTCCTTTTGCGATTCAACAACACGGACGGGACAACCCTGTTCCGATTCAGGCCTATATGGACGGAAACCTGCCTGATAAAACGCCTAACAGTGCAACCGACTGGCAGACAGTCGTTGCCTTTCCGAATCTTACTTTTGATAACGTTACTGTATTTGAGGCTGAAGCAGGTACAAACCGATTGTATGTGGGGCAGCGAAACGGCCTGATTCACTATATCACCAATGACTCACTTACGAATACGAAAACGCCTTTTCTGGATATTAGAAACCGGGTTGCAGAAACGGAAGAAAGTGGGCTGTTGGGGATGACTTTTCACCCTCGGTTTGGGCTGGACAGTAATTATGTATATGTCTATTATGGGGCAAGGGTTCCCAATGCGAATGTGCAGTTTGTGCTGTATGAAGCGGGTTATCCTGGCAACTTTTACAATACCTGGGGGCGTCTTTCCCGGTTTACAGTTGACCCGGTTACGCATCTTGCAGATCCCAATTCCGAATTGATCATGATCAACAAGCGATTGTACAATTCTTCGCACAAGGGAGGCGCCCTGTTATTTGACAATGATGGCTTTCTCTATCTCAGTTTGGGAGATGAAGGGAGATTTACAACGTCTCAGGCGATTGATACCCTCCTTGAGGGAGGGGTATTGAGACTCGATGTGGACAAAAATCCCCTCAAAAGCCATGCACCGATCAGAACCTTGCCCTTCAATGTGTTGGATGAGTATTCAGGTATTGGATACTGGATTCCGAACGATAATCCCTTTCTTGACCCGGCAGGAGGGCAGTTTGAAGAATATTATGCAGTTGGTCTTCGTCAGCCGTATAGAATGACCTACGATGCTGTTTTAGACCATATCTGGATTGGGGAGGTGGGAGAAAGCCAGCGGGAGGAGGTGAATGTATTGGCAAAAGGGGCCAACTATGGATGGCCTTTTCGGGAAGGGACTTTGTCAGGAGGATCTTCTCAACCTGCAAGTTTGATCGGAACTCTGACGGAACCTATAGTGGACTTTACCCGCAATCAAATGGGATGTTTGATTGGCGGCTATGTATATCGGGGTACCCTTAACCCATCTTTGGTCGGGAAATATATTTGTGGCGACTGGAATACTGATAAATTGTGGGCAGTCAACTATGATCCTGCAACAGGCACGGGTACGAAGAGCGCTATTGGTAGCTTTAATCCGGGGTATATCTCTTCCTTTGGTCAGGACCAGAATGGAGAGGTGTTTGTTCTCTCGCTCAATACAAATTATCAAGCATACAAATTCACGCCTATTACGCCTACTGCTGAGGCACCGGCTTTGCTTTCGCAAACCGGCGTCTTTACCGATATGGCGAATCTCACACCGGCAGCAGGCTTGATTCCTTATGAGTTAAATGAGCCTTTCTGGTCGGATGGGGCTGCAAAATTTCGCTGGTTGGCGGTGCCCAATGACGGTACACACAATACAAATGCAGAACGAATTTTTTATTCCGCAAAAGGGGAATGGGTATTTCCGGTCGGAAGCGTATTTGTCAAGCATTTTGAGCTACCCATTGATGAAAATAATCCATCAATCACCCGTAGACTGGAAACCCGTTTGATGGTGCGTGGATCAGATGGCGATTACTATGGACTGACCTATCGCTGGCGGGCCAATGGCCTGGAAGCCGATCTGCTTACTACTGCACATACGGATACTTTTTCAATCGCAACGGCCAATTCTCCCCGGGAAGTTACCTGGGATTATCCGGACCGGAGTGAATGTTTGATTTGTCATAATACGGCTTCAGGAAAAGTACTCGGTCCCAAAAGCCGACAACTCAACAAAGATATTGTGTACCCCAGTACAGGTCGGACAGCGAATCAATTGACTACCTTTACGCATCTGGGGATGTTTGATATTCCCGCAGATACCAGTGTGGCAGGTCTTGGTTCTCTTCTGACTTCCGTCCCGTCCTCTAATCCGGTTTTACCGATCACAGACCGTGCACGTTCCTACCTGGATATCAATTGTGCGAATTGCCACCGTCCGGGAACAGGCAACCGCGCCAATTTTGACGCACGGCTCAATGTTCCCCTTGAAGTACAGGGCCTCCTATATGGAGAATTAAATGAAAACCTGGGTATCGCTGGAGCCCGGGTAATGATTCCGGGAGATACGAGTTCATCGGCATTATATGAGCGACTCAAAAAAGTACATGATGGAATTGCAATGCCCCCCCTTGCCAAGAATCGTATTGATACTTCAGGGGTAAAACTCATTGCTGAATGGATCAATAGCTTGAATCCGCAGGCTCCTGTTGCCGGAAAAGGATTACAGGGAACCTATTTCTCCGATGCTACGCTCACGACCCCCGTATTAGTGCGTACGGATATTACAGTGGATTTTGACTGGGTAACAGGTTCGCCTGATAATATCGTACCAATAGATAATTTTTCCGCCCGCTGGGAAGGAGAAGTGATGCCATTATATTCTGAGACCTATATTTTTCATGTAAATGCAGGAGCAGATGGTCTTCGTTTGTGGGTCAATAATCAACTGATTATCGACCAGTGGGCCAATGCGACAGCGGCAGCCTATTCCGGTACGATTGCCCTGACTTCTGGTCAGAAAGTTCCAATCAAGCTTGAGTACAAGGAAAATACTGGCGATGCAGAAATACACCTGGGCTGGAGCAGCGATACACAACTGGAAGAATATATTCCCCAAAACTTCCTCTTCCCCCCAAATGCGCCTACGCTGACCCAGGCTATCACATTTGGGAATCTGGCTGATATGAAAGTCGGTGATGCGCCTTTTACAGTAACTGGTACATCAAGTTCTGGCTTGCCCCTTACCTTTTCAGTTGCAGACGGGCCCGCTACGATTTTGGGCTCGACGGTTACTTTGCTACCTAATCAAACGGGGGAAGTAATCATTCGTGCCGAACAAATTGGAAATGCTACCTATGAAGCTGCGCCCATTGTTGAGCGGAGTTTTGATGTGGTTCCGGTAATTGCGGGAAATGGAACCGGTTTATTAGGAACCTACTACGATAACGCTGATTTTACCAATGAAATCTTCAGCCGGGTGGATCCTCAGATTGATTTTTATTGGGGAAGTGGTTCTCCTAATCCGGCAGTTGCGTACAATACCTATTCTGTGGTGTGGGAAGGAGAAGTAGAAGCGCCACTAACCGAAACCTTCACTTTCATTACTACCACAGACGATGGAGTAAGGTTGTGGGTGGACAATCAGTTGATTGTTGACAAATGGCAGGATCAAGCCGTTACGGAAAATAGTGGAAGCATCAATATGATTGCATGGCAACGCGTTCCCATTCGAATGGAGTTTTATGAAAATGGGGTCTATGCCTCTGCCCAACTCAAATGGTCCAGTGCGAGTATTACGCCGCAGGTAGTGCCTGTGAATGCACTTTATCCGGCTTTGAATAATGTCTTGCCAGTAGAATGGCTAAGTTTTGAAGCCGATCAACAAGATGCACAAGTAGACATCCGATGGGAAACGAAATCGGAAATCAATAGCGATCATTTTGAAGTAGAGCGATCAGGAGACCTGCAAAGCTTCGAAGCGATTGGGCAAATCGAAGCTGCGGGAAATAGTGTGCAAAACCGTAGCTATCGACTCCCTGACCTGGCACCTAATAGCGGTATAAATTATTACCGACTCAAGGCGGTGGACCTGGATGGAACCTTTAGCTATTCGCAAGTTGAGTCCGTGTATTTTGAGAATACCCACATAAATATCTATCCCAATCCCCCTGGGCCTGATCAAATGATTACACTGGATATTTTACAGACAGAAGCTGTTACGATGGAAGTATTTGATCAAAACGGTCGCCTCCTGAAAAGGCAGGAAGTTCCGGGCAGCACCGAACGGCAGCAGGTTGAAGTTTCTATGGAAGGATTCTCGGCAGGGATCTATTTTATCACTGTTCGGAATCGGGATATTGTATACCATGAGAAAATACTGATTAATCCATAAGTAAGATCAGGTATTAGGCTTTTGTCCTGTTTGAAACGGGATAATAAGAAATCGGGCACCTCAGAGGGGTGCCCGATTTCTTTTGGAATTAAGAGATGAAGCCAATATGAGGAACCTGCTCCCGAAATTTACGGGTTCCTTGAAATAATTAAGTCATATAAAAAATAAGGAGGTAGTAATATCTCTTTTTCAAAAAAAAATGAAAAAACAAGGTGGTAATCGTTCATATCAATAGATATTTAATCAGCAGAAAAAAGGCAAACTGTTTTGTTGAATTCCAAACATGTTGGATTTATGCTAATTGAGGCGTAAAAAAGGACATTAGGCCAACCCTGGACAAATTGGAGCTATTTTATTACGATATTTGAATCAGGCTAAATTGATATATTATACGATGGATACTATGCGCAATCACTCTTATACGTGCTTTTCGGGAAAATACTTACCTCGAGAGTATGTTTCTATTCCTGACTCTCCGATTATTCAGCTAAAATTATATTAACCAGATTCCTGGTAATAAAGATATTCTATTTCTCAACGGGGGGTAACCTCGCATTTCGCAAATGCCATTACAGCTTTATAGACGCGATAGGCAACCTGCACTAGATCGCATAATTTACAAGATTCAATGAAAGAGAAAGCTCCAAATCGCCCCATTCACCAAAATAAACTTGTGTACCTGATTCTGGGTATTGTGTTTATGAGTGCGCTGATTCCTTTTGCGGTTCAGCAACACGGTCTTGATACGCCAACACCTGTTGGGGTATTTTTGAATAACGTCCTTCCGGAAACGACGCCTAGTGGGGTAACCCAATGGAAGGCAGTTAAAGCATTTCCAAGTTTAGATTTTGATGACCCTACTGTATTCACAGCGGAACCCAATTCTAATCGATTATATGTTGCTTCAATCGATGGATTGATTCATTTTTTCGAAAATGATGAAAGCGCAAATAGCAAGACAGTCTTTCTGGATTTGAGAAGTCAGGCAGCGGTAGTGCCTGATGGAGGTTTTTTAGGGCTTTCTTTTCACCCGGAGTTTGGAGATAGTAATTACGTGTATGTGTATTACCCCTATCGTGAATCCGGAACCAGCAGTAAGATCAATGTCTCTGCTACGGGATACCCCGGTGTATTTCTGAATGTCTGGGGTCGCTTGTCTCGTTTCTCTGTTGATCCTGGGACGCACATTGCTGATCCTGGTTCTGAGTTGGTTATGATTCAGAAGCGAATGTATAACGAATCTCACCGGGGTGGCGCAATTACGTTTGATAATGATGGTTATCTCTTTCTTTCTTTAGGAGAAGAGTTTCGCGCAGAAACAGCCCAGGCCATTGATACCCTGCTGGAAGGGGGAGTGTTGCGCATAGATGTAGATAAAGATCCCACACGGAGTCATGCACCCATTCGTACGCTTCCTATTGGAATCTCAGACGAAATTTCAGGGGAAGGTTACTGGATTCCAAATGATAATCCTTTTTTAGATCCAACGGGAAATCACTTTGAAGAGTATTATTCCATTGGGCACAGAAATCCGCATCGTCTGACTTACGACCCCGTTGAAGACCGACTTTGGTCAGGAGAAATTGGGGAGATTGCAAGAGAAGAAATTAACGTTATCCAGAAAGGGGGGAATTATGGCTGGCCATTTCGGGAAGGGAAAATTGCAGGTTTCTATCCTCAGCCTACATCCTTATTGGGCACACTGACTGATCCTACTGCCGACTTTGACCGTACCGAAATCGGATGTGTCATCGGAGGATATGTGTATCGGGGTTCTGAAAATCCTGCGCTTACAGGTAGGTATCTTTGTGCTGATTTTAATTCATCAGGTGTATGGGCGCTTGACTACAATGCTGCAACCGGAGAATCAACCAAGGAGCTTCTTTTCTTTCATAGCCCAGGTGCCATTACTACATTTGGACAAGACCAAAATGGGGAACTCTACCTTTGTGGATTGGGCAACAATTCTGATATTTATAAAATTACAACAGAGACGGTTTCGCCAGAGCCTCCCACACTGCTTTCGCAGACAGGCGTTTTTACAGATATGGCTACTTTGGAGCCTGCTGATTGGATGATTCCTTACGACTTGAATGAACCTTTCTGGTCCGATGGTGCACTCAAATCCCGCTGGATGGTGATTCCTAATGATGGGACACATAATACCAGCGCGGAGAAAATTACCTATTCACTCAATGATGGGTGGGGGTTACCGGTAGGAGGAGTCCTGGTGAAGCACTTTGAGTTACCTATTGATGAAACCAATCCGAGCCTGACCAAGCGACTCGAAACCCGCTTGATGGTTCACGGAACAGATGGCGAATATTATGGCGTAACCTATCGCTGGCGGAGTGATAATTCTGATGCAGACTTATTGCTAACCGGCCTTGAGGATACCCTCTCGGTTGCGACTGCAACTTCTCCACGGGAAGTGGTATGGCAATACCCCAGCAGAAATGCGTGTCTTGTATGCCACAATAATGGCGCAGGTCCGGTTCTGGGCCCAAGTACGCTACAACTTAATGGAGACTTGTATTATCCCAAAACAGGCAAAACAGCGAACCAACTCACCACACTGGCGCACCTGGAGATATTTGATACTGCAATAGATACCACCGTATCTGGACTGAGTTCATTGCCAGCTGCTACCAATTCTAAAGACATTACAGCCTCTTTGGAAGACCGGGCTCGTTCATACCTGCATTCCAACTGTTCTTCCTGCCATCAGGAGGGGACATCCAACCGGGGGGCATTCACGACCAAGCTGAGTGTGCCGCTTCAATATCAGTCGCTTCTATATGGCGAACTACATGAGGAATTAGGGATTACCGGTGCGCGTGTGATCGTGCCTGGGGACACCAATACTTCTATCTTATACCGCCGCCTCCGGGATGTGCACACTAATATTGCGATGCCGCCATTGGCTAAAAACCTGGCGGACGAAGCAGGTGTTAAATTGATTGCAGACTGGATCATGAGTTTGAATCCTGAAAGTGATGCGCCAGGTACAGGGATCATAGCGAGCTATTATAGTGATAAAACGCTCTCAACTCTGGAAGAAACCCGTTTGGAACCTAACATTGATTTCAACTGGGGTGGGGGTTCCCCACATCCCAAGGTACCAGGCAATCAATTCTCTGCTCGCTTTGAAGGCGAAATTTTAGCCCTGTATGATGAGACCTATACCTTTAGTTTATATGGGGATCAGGGGGGGATTCGACTGTGGATTGATAACCAGCTGATCATCGACGAGTGGGGTTCCTCCAATTATCAGTACTATACCGGAAATATTGCGCTTGCCTCAGGGGTAAAAGTCCCCATCAAGGTTGAATATTATGAGGAGTATGATGAGGCGGAAATTCGCTTGAAATGGTCAAGTACAAGCCAGCAAGAGCAGATTGTTCCTACACAGTTTTTGTTTGTGCCGGGTGCGCCTTCCAAGCATCAGACCATCACATTCTCTGAGATTGGTGATAAGGTGGTTGATGATTCGGATTTTTCCGTCAATCCTGTAGCGAGTTCCGGACTGGCAGTTCAGCTGAGTATTGTATCGGGCCCCGCTACTATTTCTGGAAATACCATTTCATTGAATGCAGGTGCTTCGGGACAGGTTACGGTACGTGCCGAGCAATCAGGAAATGGAACCTATATAGATGCGCCTCCGGTAGATCAGACCTTTTCGATCCTGCCTGCTGGCACCGGAAATGGAAACGGCCTTCTCGGGACTTATTACGACAATGTAGATTTCACCAATCCTGTATTGACACGGGTAGATGACGAAATTGATTTCTACTGGGGAAGTGGTTCCCCAGACCCTGCTATTGCGTTCAATACATTCTCGGTAGTGTGGGAAGGCGAAATTGAAGCGCCTTATACTGAGACGTTCACTTTCATGACCACGACTGATGATGGCGTCAAGCTCTATGTCGATAATGTCTTGATTATTGATCAGATGAATGATCAGTTCAATGCAGAGTTTAGCGGGAGTATTGCGCTGAATGCCTTCCAAAAAGTTCCAATCCGACTGGAATACTATGAGAATCATGCCTATGCAACTGCACGATTGAAATGGGCAAGCGCAAGTTTAGCGCCGCAGGTGATTCCCACTTCAGCGATGTACGCTGCAACGCCGACTTCTTTCCCGATCGAACTGCTGAGTTTTGAGGCTGAGCCTGTTGATAATCAGGTGGTCCTGACGTGGGAAACCGGATCAGAGATTAACAGTAGCCACTTTCTGGTTCAGAAGTCAAAAGATGGATTCCACTTTGAATCAATTGAGCAGATTGCGGCAGCAGGAGAGAGCACTACGACACTGGATTATAAAACGGTAGATTTGGAACCACTGGAAGGTCGCTCCTATTACCGGCTGCAAGCGATTGATCTGGATGGTACTTTCTCTTATTCCGATATCGAATCTGTACTATTTGAAAGTAAAGAGGTGCAGGTTTATCCCAATCCGACTTCACAAGATCAGGGATTCTATGTAGAACTCAATCTGGACCGGGCACAACCGGTAATCCTGACGCTGTTTGACCAGCGTGGCAAAGTTGTACTCAATCGTCGGGAAGCGATTGATCAGCAGGGATTGATTCGCCTGCCAACCGACAACCTGACACCGGGTATCTATTTTCTGGTTGTCAAAAGCACAGCGGGACGATTCATGAAGAAAGTCATGGTTCAATAAATAGCGTAAACGTCCGCGGTCGAATACATACATCAATCATGTAAGCACACAAAAAAGAGGCTGTTCCATTGGAACAGCCTCTTTCATATTCACATACAAGATGTTATTAGCATGCTTTCTCTTCGGCATCAATCTGCCCGATAGCATTAGATCAAGATCCGAACGGGATCTTCGAGCATTTCCTTTAAGCTTACCAGGAATGCAGCACCCAGCGCTCCGTCCACTACGCGGTGGTCCGCCGAAAGGGTAACTTTCATGGTGTTTCCTACTACGATAGCTCCATCTTTCACAATGGGCTGCTGCTTAATTCCGCCAATTGCGAGGATACACGCATCTGGAGGATTGATAATGGCAGTAAATTCCTCTACCCCAAACATCCCTAAGTTAGAGATGGTAAAGGTATTTCCTTCCCATTCACTTGGCTGTAGTTTTTTGCTACGGGCCTTTTCAGCCAGGGCGCGTGCCTCTTGCGAAATTGCAGCCAATCCTTTTTGATCCGCAAAGCGAATCACCGGAACGAGAAGCCCTTCCTCAACGGCAACGGCCATTCCGATATGGATATGCTGATTATACCGAATCCGATCTCCTAACCAGGAAGAATTCACTTTGGGATGCTTACGCAAGGCCGCAGCTACTGCCCGGATGACCATGTCATTGTAGGAAATCTTAACAGGTGCGACTTCATTCATGGATTTCCGGGCGGCTACCGCACGGTCCATGTTGATCTCCATCGTCACATAGAAGTGAGGCGCATTGAATTTGCTATCGCTGAGGCGACGGGCAATGGTCTTACGCATTTGCGAAATCCCAACTTCTTCAAATCCTTCTTCTCCTGCTACTTGTGGAATTACCGGAACCCCAGGGCTTGCTACCGGCGCCTGATAGTTTTCAATATCTCGTTTGATAATACGGCCGTGGTCACCACTTCCATTTACCAATGTGATATCGATTCCTTTTTCCTTGGCCATAGCTTTGGCAAGGGGTGAGGCTTTTATCCGACCCTCTGTTGCAGAAGGCGTAACTACGGGAGCAGCTACAGCAACAGGCTCAGGTGCAGGGGTAGAAACAGGTGGAGGAGGAGGCGGTGCGCTTTCTTCGGCTTCAGCAGATGCCCCTGTAGCAGGCTTATTTGCATAAGAGCTAATGATGTCAGAAACATCTTCTCCCTTTTCGCCCAAAATCGCCAATAAGGCTCCTACCGGAATGCCTTTGCCTTCGCCAATCCCAATATGGAGCAGTACCCCATCTTCAGGGGACTCGAAGTCCATTGTTGCTTTATCTGTTTCGATTTCTGCAAGTAAATCACCGATAGACAGACTATCTCCTACTTTTTTGTGCCATGCTGCGATCACCCCTTCTTCCATGGTGTCGCTTAAGCGAGGCATTTCGATTACTTCAGCCATGTATTTGTATTGTTCCTTAAGTTGAACGGCGGTTAAAATTAGGTATATCTTGCCAAATGTAAAATCATTCCTTCGATATTTTAGGTTTCAATCAAAAAAAGCCTTCGAAAGCTGTCATTTGCTCTCGAAGGCTGGATATAAAGAGAACCTTTGCCCTAAGTGAGTGGACAAATCAAGGATGATTCAGGATTTTAGCGAAGTTAGCGTTCCAGGTATGGTCTATAACCTACCTCTTCCTGCTTATTTACAGGGACCTGCTGTATAACTGATCAGTCCCGTGATCTCTGCCATGCAGGAATTCTGATAAGTTTGGCCATCGCAGCCACAGACTGGCTCATACGCTGCGGGACACAGGCAGGTCGGAAGACAGGCTTTACTTTCATCTATGCAAGCCTCTACAGGTTCTTCCTTACAGCTTGTAAGGCTCAGGATTCCGACAAACAACAATAGGGTCAGGGCGTGGATATACGGGGGTATTTGATTCATATCAGGATGGGTTAACGGTTTACTATTAAGACGTAATCGTTCCTGAAAATGCTGCCTATTCCCGGGTGAAAAATAAACGGGTTTCCAGCGAATCAGAATAAATAATCAGGCGATCATCTTCGAAGGCTTCAAATCGATTGGCGGATCGTAAGGCTTGTAGGTAACGGGCTTCAAAATCGATCAATTCTGTAGGGCCGCCAATGTATGTGGTGGCAATGCGGCTGACCTCCAGAAATCCATTGATACTGGCATTGTAGGTCGCATTGAAGGTATTTACCGGGGCAGTTCCTGTGAGTAGATAGGGGAAAGCATATAAGCCTGTACGTGGCTCCGTATGTTCGTCTGGCGTCAAGGTCAATACCACAGGTTTGCTGCCGGACGGCAATAGCTCTACCGTATCAGCCGAACCGATCATTTTTTCCAGTGCCCAACTGTCAGAGATGCAGGCAACGGTACATTCGGCTATCAGGTTGTCTTTTTGACAGGCTAATAAGAGGATCAGGCTGGCAAGACTGGCAATGAATAAGTGGCGCATGAGTATAAGGTAAAAAATCTGCATCTATCATTTTCCGGCGTTAAATCGGATTCCCATTTCAAAGCCGAGGCGATGCCGGAGCGGCGAAGCACCCGGAATACCAGTCATACTGCCTCTATTCAGCCGATACTGAAAGCTGGGGCCGACATAGAGGGCGAACCTGCTCGAAATAGCCCGTTCATACAAAATCTTTGTATGTACATAACTTTGAAAACTTCTTCCAGAAAATGAGGCGATTTCCTCTCCAGAGTTGGTGAGAGAACCATCTAGTTGAAAGGAGGCTCTCCTGGAGGTGCCACCCATATATTGTTGTGCAAATGAGACACCACCGGCAATCATCCAGGAAGAGCGGCCACGCTTTAGATAATAATTTAATTGGATCGGAATTGCAATTGACAGGCTGCGATAAGAAGAACCAGATGCTGCATCAAAGCTCAATTCATCTGTCAGGCCAAGGGCAATGACAGAATCCAAAGAAACCGGTGTACCCACGCCCGTTGTAAGCTGGTCATTGCTATACACTACCCCTTCTTCATAACTTCCCAACTCAAAGGTTGATACGGAAATACCAGACTGTACACTTAATCTACGGTTGAGGAAGTATTCGGCGTGCGCACCTACAGTGAGACTATTTTGGGGGTGAGATACCACATAATACGTTTCATCATTGGGGGGCTGGTAGTTGCCGTAAACCACATTGCTCTCCGCAGTCCGGGAATTGTTGATCACAGGCGAAAAGGCATTGTCTTCTGTTAAGCCAAGTGCGATTTCAGTACTTCTTTCGGGTCGGACAAAGAAGCGGAATGCCCATTTGTTGTGCGATCTCAGTTTCCAGGGAATAGGGGATGCGGTAACTTGAGGAAGAATCGTACCAATTGCCAGCTGGGTATGGGAATCTATCTGATCCAACACAATTTCTGGCTCATCGGCTTCTGTATCCGCTACATACTCAGTTGCTCCTGCTATTCCCGTCTCTGTAGGCAAGTTGATCGCTTCAGGCACCGAATTTGTTTGTACCCACGCTGCTTCGGTCTCTAATAATCCGGGGCTGGTAGTTATGCCCAATAACCTGCGTTGCAGAGACTGTGTGCCTGGGACCATTTCGACTTGTGGCTGTTGAGCAACTGGGTCAGTCTGGGAAGCTATTGTAGGTGCCTGAGAAGGGGAAGACCCTACTTGTACTTGTACAGGTATTTCAGCTGCTTTCGTATTAAGGGGAATTTTAGTTTGTACTAAATTCGGTGCTGTTTCTGAACCAGATTGATGAGGCGTGGCCTCCACGGATGCCGGGACATTACTTATTGGAGGTGCCTGGATTTCAGAGGGAATAGGAGAAGCCGCAAGTGCTGTTGATAACTCGGCGGATTGGAAGGGCAATAGGAACAGGAGCAGAAGGGAAATCCCTAGTGCCCAGTCAAAAAAGAGCCAGAAAAATCCACGTCGGCGATCATCGGACTCAATTCTGCCCGCCACTTGATCCCATACCTCCGGCCGGGGCGTAATTTCCGCCTGCATCATCCGCTCGCGTAATTTTCGCTCAAATTGATTAGCTGACATCCTTGTAAACGTTTGTTTCCATACGATCTTCACGTATCTGATTCATTAAAATGGAGCGTGCCCGGGTGTATTGTGAGCGGGAAGTACTCGCGGTTATTCCGAGTTGGTCGCCAATTTCTGCATGCGAAAACCCCTCTATCGCATACAGGTTGAAAACCAGTCGATAACCCGTGGGAAGCGCCTGGATCATACGATATAAATATTCGAGTTCCAGGTTGTCAATGGCATCTTCTGCTACTTCTTCTCCTATAGCATGATCGATATCGATCTCATTCTGTTGATGTTTTTGTTTGCGTAGCATGTCTATCGCGGTGTGAACGATAATTCGCCGAACCCACCCTTCCAGTGATCCCTGAAACTTATACGCTGTAAGCTTCTGATAAATTTTCACAAACCCTTCTTGGAGCATGTCTTCTGCATCATCCCGGTTACGGGCATATCGAAAACAGACCCCCATCATTTTGGGGGCAAAGCGCTCGTAAAACTCACGCTGAGCCTTCGGGTTTTGTTGTATGCAGGCTTTTACTAATGCCTCATAGGGCTTGTGCATCTATGTATCAGGAGCTTGTTTTATCTCTTTGACGGAATTCTCTGCCAAGGTGCTGCTTCTCCCCTTGAAAATCTATTCATTTTTTTTAGAAAACAGATTCAGTTCCGTATCCTGAAATATTTTCAGATAATGAATGCGTAATGAAATACTGGTTTTTCACTGATTTTGTGGGAGTAGGAGTTATATATGAATATATGAATGCGTAATAATTATCAAAATATCCATTTCAAATTGGCTAAAGTCCGGATACTTTACGATCCAATTGCAACAACGAATCCCTTTAATCATGAAAAAAGCGAGAACTCTCCTATTAGTCATGAGTATCTTATTACTCATACCGCTGGGCCTTCAGGCTCAGCAGACGGTTACAGCTGATTTTAGCTGGACACCCAATCCTGCCTGTGTCAATGTACCTGTGCAGTTCCAGAACCAAAGTACAGGTTTGGCAGTATTTCCCTGGTACTACTGGGATTTTGGAGATGGTAGCCCTATTTCATATTTGGAAAATCCGAGCCATATCTATACGGCAGCAGGTACATATAATGTGTTATTGATGGTTCAGGATAGCCTCAATGGATTTGATTCGTTGAATCAGCAGGTGGTTGTTACTACCGGCTGCGACACGGATCATTTCGATGGGCAGGTATATATAGATTCTGACGGAAGCGGCACCTTTAATGGTGGTGATATTCCGGTTGGAAATCAGATGCTTGAAATCTTGCCGGGTCCTATCTATTGGGTTGCAGATGCGAATGGTGCTTATGATATTGAACTGCAGACTGGGAATTATACCTTCTCCATTGTACCACCTAATTATTTTAATGTAACCGCTCCTGCCGGCAATAGCGTTACCCACAATGCGCTCGGTACAGGACAGACCTTTACCACTGATTTTGTATTGGATCCTGTAGGAACAGTTCCGGATTTGTGTATTACGATGAGTCATTGGCCATTTCGCCCCGGATTTACGACAGGCGTTTGGGTGAGTTATCAGAATGTAGGAAACACCATAGAGTCAGGTACGGTTACCTTTAGCCATCCGAGCAACCTGGGTATCACCAGCAGTACCCCTGCTGCTTCCAGTGTCGCAACAGGATCTGTAAGCTTTGCCTTTTCTAACCTGTTCCCGCTCGAAACGCGTACGATCTGGCTTGAGACGATTCTACCTGCGACAGTCCCACTAGGGACTCCCATGCTGATCACAGCTGATGTTACCGCTCCTGTGGGAGATGTGGATGTTGCGAACAATTCTCGTACAGATTCCAGCGTAGTTGTAGGTTCTTATGATCCGAATGACAAACAAGTAAGCCCCGCTTTTGGTCCTGAAGGATTTGTGCTTCCGGGTGAGCAGTTGAGCTATACCATCCGCTTCCAAAACACAGGTACCGATACTGCCTTTACGGTTCGGGTAGCTGATGTGATTGATCCGAATTTGGAAATCAGCTCGATTAAAATGCTCGGTGCCAGCCACAATTACAGCATGACAATTGATGAAAACAGAGAAGTCAACTGGACCTTTAACAATATTCTCCTGGTTGACTCCAACAGAAACGAGCCTTTGAGCCACGGTTTCATCAAGTTTGTTATCGACCAAAAGCCCGGGCTGGCTGATTTTACGCAGATTGACAATACGGCTTCGATCTTCTTTGACTTCAATGCGCCTATCATTACGAATACAACTGTAACGACCATCAACAGCGCTACGGATTTGGAAGGACAACTTCTATTTGAAGGACTAAAGGTATTCCCGAATCCTACACAGTCAGCGACCTACGTTCGCTTTGATAATGCAGATCAGCAACTTCACGACCTGAGTGTATTCGATCTGAGTGGAAGAGTCCTGAGTCAGCAATCAACGCGCGGCGAAAACTTCCGGGTTTCCCTCACTGATTACGCTCCAGGTGTGTATATCTATCGACTCAAAGCAGCAGATGGACGCACCGTTAGCGGAAAAATCACGCTACAGCAATAGGCTTATCCATCATCCCCTTTTTTATATCATGCGAATCGCTAGTTGGAAAATCTGCCTATTTTGTCATGCTGAGCGCGTCATGTTGAGCGAGGTACGAAGCACAACAAAATCAATCCAATTAGGCAAAAATTGCCACCTGAAATGATCGCTAGGCCTTCGACTACGCTCAGGCTGACGATCTGGAAATAATTTTCGCCCAACTGGCGATTCGCATATATATCATGCAAAAAGCCTCCCAAGTGGGAGGCTTTTTTTCTAAAATGGAACGATCTATACTATGCCGTCTTCCGGCCTATTGTCTGTTACTAGGGGAGTACACTTAAGGACTCATCCATTTGGATGGTAGGCTGTGTCGCTAACTCCTGTTCTGCCATCAACACTTCTCCTATTACCAAAGCTGTGCCAGCCATTGCTAATACTAAGAGAAAAGCTGCGATAAAAGTTTTTAGTTGATTTTTCATGATAATTAATTTGTCCGACGTACACTACTATCTACGTAAAAACCTGAAAGGAGATTGCCCCATACCTCCTTCATTTAGCAAACGTGTTGCCAAACCCCATCTACGTGTAAGGTTTTATGAATTAAAAGCTACTTGTCAGTACTTGGGGGCTACTGCAAATTTGCGTAAGTTCGTTTTACAATACAGAATCTATGGGACTTGGTCTTCGGGAAATTATCATCATTTTACTTGTGGTAGGAATTGTCTTCCTCCCCTGGTTTCGCAAAGTTGCTGCCCCTAAGCAAGCTGCAAAAATAAAACGCACGCCTAAGCGCGAGAAGCCTGAAATTATTGATGCCGAATGGGAAGAGGTAGAAGATTGAATTAGACCCTGTTTGGGACAGCGAATTTGTTAGCGAAAATGCTGGATTTAGGGTTCTGACAAGTCAGTTGTAGCAGAAATAGCGAGCTATTTCGATTGCAACTAGTGCAGATCAGGTTCCGGAAGCCAGTATTTTCTAAGGAAATTAGCGTTCCAAACAGGGTCTTAGAGCTAATTCAGTTGCCAAATCGCTTTCCATCGTTCTCGTGTCCAAATGGGTTCACGGGTAATCAGCCGTACGGATTCATACAGTTCCTGATATTCAGGGTTTTCTAACTCATTTTGTCCGCTTTGTAAGCTTTCGAGATATCCTGCTGGAATTTCCCGAACAAAGTGTCCGATTCGCCATAGCTTTTTACTCTTTGCCGGAATACGCGCCAGCAGAGGATCTGACAAGGCGAGATAATCCACGACATGCGCTTCAGGACCAGCGTAATACCCAAAATAGCCTAAACTCCCTTCTACCACCAGGGTATCCCCAGCTGCACGAACCGTTTTGCCTAATGCTACCATGGGACAACTCGGTTCCATTACGTATCGATTGGTGCCCACCAGGCCGCTGCATCCATAATAAACGCCGCGTTCGTCCATAATCCCGGAAACGGTGATGTCGTACATCACAGGTCGGTAGTCCCGACCATATTTGAGGGTGGGACGATGTACGCTTAGGCCTACGATCCCCAGAATGCCTGCTATCAACAAGGCCGGAATCCCCTGAATCCGAATGCGGGAAATCAGAATAGCCGCGGCCAAAACCGGCACGGAGAAAAAACGACCCGACATAAAATCTCCGCCAATCCGAAGGATATATAAGAGGTACAGGATCAAGCCGATTGCAAAGACTCTTTCCTTACGCTTACGGTAGTAGAACGTGAATCCAAGGGCTGTCAGAATCCCTGTCAGCGTAACGGTATCATTCATGAGGGAGTCCAGAAAATACGAAATCCCCTGAAGAAAATAATCCCACGCATCAATTCCCGTATTGAGCTTGGCATAGGCTGTATTGGGAAAGGGGAACCCATAATACACAATCGAAAACAAGGTCCAGGCAATCAGGGGAAGAAATCCCAGGAAGCCATATTTCAACAGCACACTCAGCGAAGCCTGATAGGATTTCCGGCATTGCCAGGTAGCCATGAGAAGTGCAGGGCCATATAGGAGAATCGTATCCAGCCTATTCAGGGCTGCCAGCGCTGCAATCAGACTCAGGAGGCCGAGGTTTTTGGGTTTGTCTGTGCGATAAAAATAGCAGTAGGAAAAGGCCGCGAGTAGCGCATAGCTAAGGCCATTTTCCAAACCAGAGGTAGAATAATCAATGAAGGCCTTGGAAGAAATCAGCAGCGTCAATACCGGAAACAGGGAATAGGCTGATAGGCGACTCTGGCGAATCAGGATCAAGAGTGCTACAGCTGAGAGGGCAATGGAAAGTAGAATGCTGGTAAGGAATGCCTCCCTTGTAACATAGTAAAAACAAGATAAGAGCAACATCCAGAGAGGATGGGTAAAACTCTGCACCCGCTCTGCGACATTCCAGCGCATCCCCAGACCATTGCAGAAGTTATCAATCGTGCGGAACGTGATGTAGGCATCATCAGAAACCCATGCGGCCCGAAACATCAGTACGACGGCTACGATTCCCATCAGGAAAAAGACCAGGCCGGCAGTAGCTTCTGCCTGACTGAATTTTTCGCTGAAGTATGTGTATATACGACGGACTGGGTTCTCTGAGTTCATTTGCTCCCTTCATCAGGATTGAAACAGAAATTCATGATTTTTTTCCTTATCCCCCAAACAGGCGTCCCAATAATCCTTTTTTTCCGCCGGGTTTATCGCCTGTTTTTTCTTCCATATCCCGGATAGAATCTTCTATTGATTCCACTAAAAAGGGAATCGCTAGCTCCTGCGCCAGGGGCAAGGCTTTTTGATACACTTCAAGCGCTTTCCCCCATTTCATTTGCCGCTGTCGGATGGATCCAATATGTTGGTAAACGCGTGCCTGTTCCAGGTGCTCTTCTGCCGCGCCGTATGCCTCGATTGCTTCTTCCAACAAGCCTATCGCTTTGTCGAGTTTTCCTTTTTGTTCGTATAAAGTCGCAGCCATCCGCAACTGATACCCGGTTTTGTCGTGCAACCCCGCTTCGCGATATGACTCTGCCGCATACATGCGATGTTGGAGGGCTTCGACCTGCTTGCCCATCGCCTGATAGACCTGAGAGGCGCTGTTGAATGTCCGACCAAGGGCCTCATATTCTTCCATCTCCTCAAACTGCTCTGCGGCTATATCCATAGCTTCCAGCCCTTCATCCAGATCGCCCTTATTGGCATAGGCCGCTCCCATAGCCCGGTAGCTTTTGGCAATCCAGATTCGATTATCCGCAGTTGTTTCCAACTCCGTTACATCCCGGTAAAATCCTGCCGCAAGTTCCCATCGCTGATGATCAAAAAATATATTTCCGGTCAGGTAACGGAGGTGGGCGTATCCATAGGGTTCGCCGACTCCATCGGCCAGGGTCGATTGTATCTCTTCAAGGGCT
>CAYGTH010000003.1:0-20357 GCA_964352745.1 uncultured Bacteroidia bacterium | reverse complement strand
TTGGAAACGCCGAGGTACCAGGCGGGTAGAAACAGGACCAATACGATCATCAGGAGCGTAAGGCGCCTGCTGCCCCGGGATGCCATAAAAAACTTGTGGCTACGCATGAAAATCCGTCCGAAAAAGAAGGTGAACATCGTACTTGCGCCCACAATGCCATTGAAAAACCAATTGTAATCCATCCCGAACTCCGCCCAATAGGGGCCGATGAGTTGCCGGATCTCGTCGTGATAGGCGACTGTTAATTTAGAAAAAATGACAACGCTTAAGAGGAGCACCATCGCAAACAGAATGGTGTCTGACAAAATCGGATGCTGCACAAAATACCGAAAAGATCGTCGAATTGAGCTTCCGAATTTTTTTTCTGCCTGGTGCTTGGGAATGGAACTAATGCGGTTTCGCTTGCGCTCATTGATTGCCTTGTCCCAGACTTCAAAGTATGCATTTTTATCACCGGAAGTGGCCCATACATATTCTGCGTTGGTTGAGGCGGCATACGAAAATCCCTGATCTATCGCGTCTTCAAATACAGAAGCTGAGACTTTTTGCTTTTTGCATTCGACCACGATGTAGGGGTCTTTTCCGGCGTTGTCATGAAAAATCATGATATCTGCCTCCCGGCTGGAGGAACCGATTTTTACCGGCTCACAAACGCGAATTTTTTCAGGGGGATACTGGTACTGATAAATGAGATCTAAATAGGTATCCAGTTGGACCTGCTCCTCGGGATTACTCAATACACGCTTTTTGCCTTGTGGCAAATAGGTAACGGTATTTTGCTTTTTATCAATCGTGAGGTAACGGTCTTTGATCGCTCGTTTGAGAAATCGACTCATAGCAAGTATAAGGGTTAGGTAAAAGCGGAATCAAATGTAGCGATTTTTCGATCTTATTTAGTTTTTTGGCTAAACTAACTGGCATTATCTGCAATAGTTCAAGAACCGGGCCAATTCGGATTTGTGAAATGGTTGAATTGTCGCAATTCCTTACTTGCCTGACTCAATATCGTACTGTCGTAGTCGTTTCCATCCAGCAGCGAATGGGAAAGGTATCCCCTACCTTCAGGCCATAGAAATGACAAGCTTCCGGTTCTGGCATGTTGCTCCGATATTCAGTCATGAGACTTTGTACGCGAGGGCCAAGATCCGGATTCCGGCCAGCAGCGAGTTCGCAGTAGTCCAATGCCAACCAATAGAGGGCCTGGCGCTCAAAGGCGGAAAATCTGCAAAAAACTGCTGAATTGAGACTGAGTTTTGCCAGGAATAAGTAGGGCTCGCCCCAGGTCGGGTGTGCCTTATCAGCTCGGAGGGCATATACCCGGGCTGTGCGGAAATTTTCCCGTCGCATGTGAAGGTCTGCTAGCATGAGTAAATCTCGCGCATACAGGGCGAGGTCTGATTCACTGGCAGCAGATTTTTCCATCCACCGGATGGCGGTTTTATATTGGTAATTGGCACTTGCATCCAGGGCAATACGGCGCAGTAAATAGGGATGGGAGGTAAGTCGTGCGAGTGATTGTCGAATAGAATCTTGAAAAGCACTGGCCGGACATTGTTGTAAACTTATGAGCATATATAGCCGCTCATAATCTGAGGCCCCTAATAGCCCCCGATCCATGCGCTGCTGATACTGCTGAACGAGTGATTCGCAGGTGGGGAGTAATTGACTAATTGCTCTATCGAGCCGTGAGCGGAGGTGTTGCGCGGCTTCCTGATGTGTTGGTTCCAGAAAAGTAATACTCATCAAGTAAGCATCCAGTGTATGATACCGCTTCAACAAACTATCCAGGGGAGGAGGATTGATTGTTAAGCTATCCATCAGCGTTTGGGCATATTGTTCCCAGACCATGAAGGGCATATCTCGCCTTGCTTCCCGAAGACTCTCTTCCCAAATGGGCAAGAGAGAGGAGCCAACTTGTTCGCGCAATAAGAGGAGAGTCAATCCACGTTGTCGATTCCAATAAACAGATCGGGTAGATTCCTGATTGATAATTGCTTGCTGAATGGCCAGTACTGCCTGTACCTGACTCGAATCAAGCGCTCCAGATTGTGAAATAGCCTGTGCGCTGAAGTAGGTAGCAAGTCGCGCCAGCGTAGCCTCTTTATCGGGATGATCCTGGATCGCAGGGTACACATCCAATGCCTGGGTAAAGGCAGCGGTAGCTAAGTATTGCTCAAATGCAGACAGGGAATCTGATACAGATTGTGCCCGGAGTACCCCCGCGCATAACAACAGGCTTGTCAGGAAACAAAAAGCCCGCATACCTGATTTCCGGTTAGATAAGAAGAAAGATGTTCCCAAGACTCAGCCAGCTCAAAAGTTGATTGTTCCTTATTTGATTTCCTGGTAACTACCGGGGTTCAAGTAGGGAGTATCTGGACTATTGACTATCAAATAGATATAGTCTGTAATCTTTGTACTAAAGTCTGTATACTAATTAATCTACTACCCGCTTGACAAACCAGCGATCGTTGAGGTTGATTCCTACCCGCATCCGCACGTAGAATTCCTCAAGGGGTAAGCCATCGGCCAAGCTTCCCCGTTTTCCGACCATAAAGGCAAAATTCACCTGGGAAGAAGCGCGTCCCTGATCGAATCGGGAACTTCCTTTTAAAGAGGCGGGTAAGCCAATTCCAAAGGTGAAACCTGTATCTTTTACCCGGGTATCGTTAAAGGTGATGTAAGTATCCCGCATGTAGCCGCCAAAACGATATCTCATTCTCCCCAAATATCCTCTCCCATCAAACTTAGGAATCCACTCTCCTCCCACAGCAATCCGGGTTTCGGTGCCGAGGTCTGGAGATTCCATAAAATATTCCAGCGTTTCCCAGTCTTGATAGATAAAGTCAGCGCCTATAGACCAATGGCCGGGACGGTGAATCATAATACCGGTGCCGTATTTGACGGGTAAGCGAATAGATCCCTCCTCATTTACCAGGGTATCTACGATCCGGTCATTATCCATTACGACTAAGCGTTCTCCGTTTAGCGGAGTGGTATAATCAATGGTTCCGCCAATTCGCAAAATAGTATTGGTTTTTTTGGAAAGCGTATCTACATAAATAAATCCGCCCTGGAAGCCGACGCCCCCTACAAAAATATCTTCCTGAACCAATACGGGCTGGCTCTCATTTGCACCTGTGAGCAAATAGGCTTCTCTGGCATAGTTGGAGTTGCCAAAGGAGTAATAAAAATTAGCACCTATCCGCAGTTTGTTTTTCATCAAACGGGAAGCGGCCCCGATAAAGGCCTGGTTCAAGCCTCCTTCGCCCTGATAACTCGTAACTTCAGTCTGAATGGTATCGAGCATCACCTCGCGCTGTGCGGAAATATTATAGCCAATTACGCTATAGGGCGAAAATCCCATAGTAACGACCAGTTTTTTATTGGAAGGAAATCCCATCGCCAGGTTTTGAAATCCTGAAGTGAACTGATTTTCACTGGCATTCTCAGAGCTTAGTTGGCTGTACTGCCCAAAACCGGAGATATCCAGGGTGGTAAACAGCATGTCAGCAGCACTCGCAGGATTGATCCGATTGACGGTGAAATAGTTGTCTGTCGCGACGCCAATTCCCCCCATAGCAGCATTACGGGTACTGCTGGAATTAACGATATCTCCTACTCCATACCGGGAATACGGACTCAGCGTAAGCTCCTGTGCCATGAGCGTCCCGCTCACTGATACAATGATTAGGAGGATAACTGTGAAAACTCTTATCATGAGGTTGAAATATGATTCAGAATAATATGAATCCCATTAAGAAGGAGATATGGGTCGGCAAAGTTCACCTTTTTCAATCGATTTTCAAAGGTCAAAATATCTCCCCCGGTCAGGAACACCTGTAATGTCGGCCCGGCGAGGTGTAGAAATTCAGTAATCATTCCCTGTACCTCGGCAATTGAGCCATTGATGACACCTGAACGAATACTTGTATGGGTAGTGTTGCCTACGAGGGGAATATTTTCTGAAAGCTCGACCAGCGGCAGGCGTGCGGTGAAGGTATGCAAAGCCTGAAATCGCATCTGAATGCCCGCTGAAATACCTCCGCCTTGATATATTCCCGCAACATCGGCATAGTCATACGTAATGGCGGTGCCCGCATCTATTACCAATACGGGCCTTCCCTTTGCCAGGGATTGGGCAGCTATTACGCCTACAATCCGATCGATCCCCAGGGTATCAGGCGTCGCATAAGCATGTTCAATAGGCAATTGATCGAGGGATTCAATAGGCGTAAAAATAGGTGGTGTGTCAAAATATCGCCATGCATCCAGGGCTTCAATGGATTGTTGAGCCGCCACACTGATCCACCCAACCTGCAATTGACAGGTTCGGGGGAAAGTACTGAGCACCTGCTCCAATTCTGCCGTCAGATTATTTGTACTCAAATTCCAAACCTGTTCACGCACTCCCTGCTCAAACCGAGCCATTTTTGTACGCGTGTTACCGATATCAATGGCGAGTACCTGCGAGTATTCCCTTTCCATTTCTCAAACTTAGGTGATTTCCTATTCCGGCACCAACTCGCCACTTAATCTCAAAATCTCTGTTTCAGCCAGCTTTGCTGTGTACCGAAGGTCATTGAGTCGATTCTGTGTTTGAATGAGATTAAGTTGGGCAGTACGAAAGTCCACGTTGCTGACTTGTCCCAATTGGTAGCGTTCGGCAGTACTTTCGAAGTTAAGGCTTGCAGCTGCGAGGCTTTTTTGCTCCAGTTCTATGATATTCAGGCTATTTCGATACGTCCGTATTGCATTTGTCAAGTCTCGACGCAGGCTTCGGACAGCATCTTCATATTGGGCTTTGTTACTGGCAATAGAAACCTGAGAGTTTTGAATACTGGTTCGGGTTCGGTTGCCGTTAAAGAGATTGAAATTAATACTCGCGCCGCCGGTAAACCCCAGGCTACTTTGAGTCTGTAAGATATTACCTGGTCCATTATTCGCATTATTAAAGCCGTATGAGCCTGACAGATCAAGCGTTGGGTAACGAGCTGCCTCTGCTACCTTTAGGTTGATCTCCGAGATGCGAAGCGTTTGCTCTGCGAGGCTTACCGATGCGTTTTGACGGATTGCAGTTTGCATGATCTGTTCGGTAAAGGGCTCTGGCATAAATTCTACTCTTCGGGTGGTTTCAAATGCCTGCCCGGAATCATCTCCTATGAGCGTCAGGAGATTTTGGCGTGCATTTTCAAGGTTGAGTACTGCGGTTTGGAGGTTGACACTGTCTGTATTCAAATCCACTTCGGCATTGAGAACATCGAGCCGGCTTGCACTACCGAAATCACGTTGATTCTGAACACGAGCTATACGGGTACGCGATACCTGAATCGTTTCCAACAGGATCTTATAGGTTCCTGATAGTCGTGCAACTTCGTAGTAGGCAGAGACAACCTGCGCGATGGTATTTTCTACAATTGCGCGGGTTTGCTCCCGACTCTGCATGACAGACTGCTGGAGTACCCGGTAATTATTTTTTGCACCAAACCCGCCAAACAGCCGATAAGTAAGGCCCAACGAACCATTATTACTTTGATTGACCACGCCGCTTGCATCCACTTTCGGAAAGGAAGGCTCGGAAAAAGTAACATTGGTGCTGGAATTGGAATAGGTGTATCCGCCAGTGGCATTTACAGAAGGCAGTAGCCCTGCCTGGCCGGGGTTTGCATTGTTCTCACTGATTTCAGCAGTGTATTCTGCAACCTGGATACCATAATTATTGGAGAGCGCTGTTTGGATGGCAGCTCCCAGGGTCAGGGTGTCCTGTGCCTGAGCGGGCAATGTGGTGAATAAACACCAACAGCTCAGACCGATACAAAAACGATATATAGAATGATTCATGGTTTTCATTTTTTCCTTCCCGCAAACAGGAGTGCTTAGATAGGATTAGCCAGCAAGGGTGCGAATGATCATAATCAATAAGATAAGGGCGACTGGGGTCAGGAACCAGAGGACCGGATAGCTTTTTCGACCTTCAATAGCGGGTTCTAGTTCTTCCGGTGTGATGGGGTTAGCTGATTTTCCAGACTTTCCTTCCCAAAGCCTGACAGTCGCAACCCGGAATTTACTTTGTAAGACCAATAAAACGGGTAAGCCCAACAAAATAACCAGGGTGCCGATGAGTAGTCCGAAGGCAACCGAGATCGCCATAGGAACCAGAAATTGTGCCTGGAAACTCTTTTCCAAAATCAGAGGGGAAAGACCCGCTACTGTGGTAACCGAGGTCAGGACAATTGGGCGGAAGCGGGACAAGCCGGCTTCGTATATTGCTTCTGTCAGCGATTTTCCTTCTTTCAGGAGGGTATTGTAAGCACTGACAAAGACGAGTGCATCATTCACAAAAATCCCGACCAGGGCTATGATCCCCAAACCAGAAAGGATACTGATCGCTTTTCCGAAGAGGAAGTGGCCCCAGATTACCCCAATCAAGCCGAAGGGAATGAGCAGGAATACGACAAGCGTCTGCCCAAAGGATCGGAAAGTGAGTACGATCGTCACCAACATCAGAATAAGGATGAGCGGCATTACTGTGGAGGAAGAGGCCTGTGTCTTGCCGGTTTCGCGTACCTGCCCTTCGAGGGAATAACTCACACTCGGATATTTGGCAAGGATATCAGGAAGAATCTCCGTTTCAATGGTACTAATGACATCAGTCGCCGAAGCACCAGATGTTGCTAAATCTGCTTCTACCCTGATTTCTCGTTTTCCATAGAGTCGGTTATAGGCGATTACGCCTCGTTTTTGTTCCAGATTGGCAATTTCGTACAAAGGGAATTCGCGGCCGTCCAGCAGGCGAATGCGCATATTTTCCAGATCTCCGATGGAGGAACGATCCTTTTCATCGTATCGAACCCAGACTTTGACTTCATCCTCTCCCCGCTGGAGACGCTGTACTTCCAGTCCAAAGAATCCTTGTCTCACTTGACCGATCACTTCCTGAAGATTGAGGCCTAAGACTTGCGCCTGTTCCTTGAGCGTTACGTTGATTTCCCGGAGACCTTCCTGGTTATTATCGACGATGTCTTTCAGGTCGCTCAGTTCGGAGAGCTCGGCTTTTATTTCCTTTACAGCAGCTATCTGCGCGTCGATATTATTGCCCAGAATGGCGATCGAAACAGGCTTCCCAAAGGGAGTCGCGACACTATAGGCCAGGGCTTCTGCCCCATAAATTTCACCTGCCTTCTGCCGGATTGCCTGGGAAATCCCCAGGATTGAATACTGCCGGGTTTCTCCATCCAGCAAGAGGATAAACATACTTCCTTCATAGGTAGTCGGCCCGAGGTTTTTATTGACTTTGAGGATGACATCTTTTCCGTCGGGCCGTTCTGCTTTCAGTTCTTCATTTACCTCCCAGGTAGCTTTTTCGATGTGATCCAGCCAGCCCTGTGTGATTTCTTCCCGGATTCCAGCGGGCATTTTCAGGGTAACCGTAATCGCGTCCCCTTCCACAAATGGAAAGAAGGTCGTTTTGACGAATCCGCCACCGACCAGGCTGAAAGAAAGAATTAATAAGGCAATCGGAATCGCGATGCCCAGAATGGGTTCTTTAATGAAATACCGAAGGACAGGGGCATACAGGCGCATGCGCATCCAATCCATAAATTGACTAAAGGTACGCTCTACTTTATTCGGCTTTGCATCTCCGCTGAGGGCACGAGAGTGAGCAATGTGTCCCGGAAGAATCAGCGCCCCTTCTATCAATGAGAAGAGAAGGGTAAGAATGACAACGACTGATATATCTGAGAAGAAATCGCCGGTTACGCCTTCAAAAAAGAGGAAGCTTGAAAAAGCGATGACCGTGGTGACAATCGCCGAAAATACCGCTGGAAGTACTTCCAGCGTCCCATCATAGGCTGCCTGGAACCGATCCTTTCCCATCTCAAAATGTCGGTATATATTTTCACTGATGACGATTCCATCATCGACCAGAATCCCGATGACGATGATCATGCCAAACAAACTGATCACATTGATGGTCAGCCCTATCTGGGCGGCGAGCATCGCCATTCCGAGAAAGGAAATCGGGATAGAAAGGGCTACCCAAAAAGCCAGTCGAATATGAAGGAATAGTGCCAGCAGGATTACGACCAGAAAAAAACCGATGATTCCATTCTTGGAAAGGAGGTCGATCCGTTGTTGTAAGGCAACAGAAGCATCATTGATCACTGAACAGGTAATCGCCGTATTATTTTCATTAAAATCCTTGATGTATTCCTTGATATAATTGGTGATGAACAGGATGTCCTCATTATTGGTATTGTTCACATTGACAATTACCGCAGGCTTTCCATTCAGATAGCTGCCATTGGGCGTATCAGCCCATCGATCCCGAACATCTGCTACTTCATTGAGTCGCACGATCCGACCATCTAAGGTGGTCGCTACGACCAGTTCCTGCAGGTCACGTGCATAATATTCTTTGGAGCGAGAGCGGATAAGTAATTCTTCCCGTTCTTCTTTGATGGTTCCCCCTGTGATTTCCAGATTAGCTGTGCTTACCGCTAATGATACTTGCTGGAAAGTCAGGCCATAGGCACGGAGGTCATTTTCCCGAACGGCGATCTCAATCTCTTCCTCCGGAAATCCACTCAACTCAATCTTCGAAATCCCATCGACGGCGCGCAGGTCGCTCTCAATTGTGCGGGAAAATTGTTTGAGGGTCTTCAAATCCACTTCTCCGCTTACCGCAAAAATAAATGCATTGGTAATGGCTTCCCGTTTATAAATCACAGGCGGCTCCATGGCAACAGGAAAGGAATTGATCTGATCTACTGCATTTTTTACATCCTGCAGGATCAGGTCGATGTCATAGTCAGGCAGTACTTCGACGAGTACTTGTCCACTGTTTTCACTGGAAATAGCCGTTACCCGATCTATTCCGGTAAGACCTTTCAGGTTATCTTCGATCTTGATCACAATCCCTTCCTCTACCTCTTCAGGGGAGGCCCCTGGATAGATGGTCTGAACTGAGATGAAGCTGGCATCATTCTCCGGGAAAAACGTACTCCGCATGTTCAGAAATCCGCTTAAGCCAAATATGGCAATCACGAATAGCAGCACATTTCCTGAAACGGGATACTTAATGAAATAAGAAATGAGAGATTTCATATAGGTAGGTTCATTCAGGATTAATAGGTGGATACTGACATCCCTTTGTAAGCGCCGATGACAGATTCCTCCAGCAAACGGGTACCGTCCGGGATTCCTTTCACAATCACATAATCTGCTGAATAGCGCACGGGATTTACAGTAAGAACATCGAGTACAGAATCTTTTACTACGAATACCTGCTGTTGGTCATCCAGGAGTTTTCGATCAAGGGAAATCGCATTGTCAACAGCGTTGCCGGCAATGGTTCCTGTCAGGTACATGCCCTCCCTAAGCCCTTTTCCACTGGTGTAAATGAATACTTTGACTGTTTGGGTGCTGGCGTCAATTCTATCGCTGATTCTGCCTACTGTACCTTGCCAGGTTCCTTTAATGGATTCGGAATGCAAGTCCACTTTAGCTCCCTGCTTGAAGTACTGAAGGTCTTCGAGGCTGGTCGCGGCTTCCAGTTCAAATTGGTAGGAATTAATAAACTCCCCCATTTTTTGACCTGTCCGAACGAGGGTGCCCGGATCAATGCCAGACTCGGTTACTACGCCACTAAAGGGTGCGCGGATGGTGTACTTTGAAGCTCGGGCTTCCTGACTTTGAATCGTATAAAACAGGTTGTTGAGGTTGCGAGCTCCGATGAAATATTTTTCCTGATCGTTTTGAGGGGTAGGAAGCGGTTTCAAGGGCTTGTTTATGTCAAATTCATCCACATAGGTTTTCCATGCCTGGTAGCTATCAGGATAATCCAGTTTCAAATCCGGAAGGAGCAGGATGATTTGATTTTGGAGCGAACTCTTCTGAGCGAGGATATTAAGGGTGAATTCGTCATCTGCTATTCGAACCAGCGCTTCTCCCTTTTTGAAATAATTGCCCTCTTTAAATGCTTTGCCACTGCTGGCAAGAACACCGCCTACCTCTGCATATAATTCGATTTTTTGTCGGGCAGCTAGTCTTCCGGTTATGGCAATAGGGGCACTAATGGTTTCATTTTGAGCCAAACGGGTCTTGACACTCTTGATGGCAGTAGTTGTCGGGGTTCTTTCGGCTGGTTTTTTCTGGCTATTGATGAATCGGGATCCTAAAAAAGCGCCGACTATCAGCACAAAAGCTCCAATAATGGTAAATTGTCTGGTACTCATTTTTCGAGGTTAAATAATGCAGGGAATTGTCAAAAAAATAATTACGTTTGTAACCAATATGTTATTCGGTTTCGAGTTTTTGTAAATTGATAAGGATTTTGCGCAGAACGGATTTACAGGTTTCTAACTCCTGAGCGTCAATATTTTCGAGTGCTTCTGTTAGGGTTAATTGAACATGTGGGATAATCTGTGGGCGAACCTGCTTTCCCAGTGTGGTCAGGTACACCCGTCGAATACGTCCGTCATTCTGATCGGGTACCCGAAGTACCATATTCCATTCTTCCAGGCGATTAATTGCTCTGGAAACCAGTGTTTTATGGTGCTTTGAATGTTCTCCCAACTCTTGCTGCGTCTGCCCATCTTCTTTCCATAAATGAATCAGCACAATCATCTGCTCAATTGTCAGGGGCTGGCCATTCTCCCGAAACCGCCGTAGTAACCGGGTTCCGAGCATTTTCGATGCTCGGCCCATCAGGCCGCCCATCGTGTCTTCAAAAGAAAAGTGGGGTTCGCTCATTAAAAGTAGTTACATATGCAACCGAACTACGAACCTACAAAAAGGTTTTGGGAAATGTTACTTTTTTTCATATTTTCTAAACTCCCGATTATCTCGCTCTAATTGATTGTTGAACTTTGTGAATAAAAACGATAAGAAATCTGGATTTTTCTTTACGCATTTCTTTAGTCATTTATTTCAATATTCGTATATTTGCATAAATCAGGCATTAATCCATAAACAACCAGGCGATAGTTCGCTTCTTTTGATAATCTAAACGGTATTATTTGGGGGAAAGTCAGGCCGTTCTGTTAGCCTGCAAGGTGTTAAAACTACTGTATTTATAGGAATCTCAGATTCCCTTTACGTATTAACCTGTTACCAGTTGAAAATGGATATTCTCCATTTTTCGGGTAGCGGGTTTATTGTTTTATATAGGTATCCACACGTCTGAGTTATAGGCTGGTTTGGGTTCCGGGCTTAACAAGCTTACACCTTTTTGCTACAGAGATACATGTGTTTCCCCACTAATTGATTCAAGTTTATAGTTCAATGAAATACATCTACACAGCTCGCCACACACGGCTTATTCTCCTCATTGTTTTATCGGTATTCATTTTTATGGGTGCTTATTTGCCTACCGCGATCCAGCAACATGGGCTGGACCAGCCGGAAGCCCTTGGTATTTTTCTCAATAATACGCTCCCCACCCAAACGCCCTCCACAGCAACTGCCTGGACGGTTGAAAATGCGTATCCCAATCTCACTTTCGTAGATCCGCTTCAATTGATCGAATTGCCCGGTACGAATCGGTTTCTCATGGCTGGAAAAAGGGGAAAAATCTGGACGTTTGACAAAGACCCCACGACCAATACCAAGCAAGTCGTAGTTGATATCGAGGCGCAAGTCCTGACCAGTGGCGATGCCGGTTTGATGGGCGTTGCAGTTCATCCCGAATTTCACGTGAGTGGTTCTCCCAATGAAGGGTATATTTATGTCTGGTACCGATATAAGTATGACCCGACCTATACCGGAAACCTGGGCTATTTGCGCCTTTCCCGGTTTCGCATGACGCCCGGTACTTTTACCGCGCCTAATGCCTCTGAATATGTCATGATCCAGCAATATGATCGGCATCAGTGGCACAATGGTGGGGGATTATTCTTTGATGAAGACGGCCTCCTCTATATCACTGTTGGAGACGAAGGCGGTGCGAATGATCAATACAACACCGGCCAGAAAATAGATGTCGGTTTGTTGGCAGGAGTTCTCCGGATCGATGTGGATCAGGATTTGACACGTAGCCATACAATTCGTCGGCAGCCCCTCAACCCTGCTTCCCCGCCTTCGGGATGGCCCAACAGCTATAGCCAGGGATATACCATACCCGATGACAACCCCTGGCAAGATGTGAATGGGGGAATCCTGGAAGAGTTTTATGCAATCGGCTTGCGGAGCCCTCACCGTATGACCTATGATACCCTGACCGGAGACATCTGGGTAGGCGATATTGGCCAGTCGAGTCGGGAAGAAATCAGTAGAATCGTTAAGGGAGGAAACTATCAATGGCCCTATCGGGAAGGTGCCATCAATGGCCCCAAGGTAATGCCTAATCCCTTGATTGGGACAGATGAAGACCCGTTCTATGACTATCCTCGTAGCCAGGGTACCTGTATCATAGGAGGCTTTGTATATCGGGGTGCCAAATGGGCCAACACGCTTGGTGGCTTGTATCTGCTTGCCGACCATACCAATCGAAATGTCTGGACCCTGAATCCCGATGATATCAATCCTCAGGAAACGTTTCTCCTGAACGTCCCTAATGGAAATAACGGAATAGGGGGGAAATCAGGAATTTCTTCATTTGCTACCGACTCGGCTGGGGAAGTATATATTCTGAAACTATTTGCCACCAATCAGGATGGCGGAATCATTTATAAGCTCAAATCGGCCAATACGACCCCGGAGCCACCGACGCTCTTGTCGCAAACCGGAGCTTTCAAAAATGTCCTTACGCTAGAACCCGAGGATGGCTTGATTCCCTACGGATTGAATGTCCCTTTCTGGTCCGATGGTGCGGCTAAGTTTCGCTGGATGGGGATTCCGAACAATGGTACCCATAATACAAACGCAGAACAGATCGACTATTCTGCTACCGGTGAATGGCAATTTCCGGAAGGAACCGTATTCATCAAACATTTTGAATATCCGATTGACGATAGCGACCCCAGCATTACCCGTCGCCTCGAAACCCGATTTATCGTTCATGGGACAGATGGGAAATACTATGGTGCGACCTATCGCTGGCGCGAAGATCAATCTGATGCAGAACTCCTCTCAGGGAGCTGGAATGATACCATCTCGATTAGTTCGGTAAATGGTACACGCGAAATCGTGTGGCAATACCCTGACAGACAACAATGTATTACTTGCCATAACGAGGCAGCAGGAGGCGTACTGGGGCCTAAAACCCGACAACTCAACGGAGACTTGTATTATGACGAAACGGGTAGAACCGCCAATCAACTTACTACGCTTGAACATCTGGGGATTTTTTCCACCTCTGTAGATACCAACAATCTGGGAAGTCTGCTGACTTCTGCGCCTTCCGATGACAATACCTATTCGCTGAATGACCGGGCACTGGCTTATATCGATGCCAACTGTGCTTCCTGCCACCGTCCCGGCAATTCTATTCAGGCGAATTTTGATGCGCGCCTCTCGACTCCGCTGAGTGATGCCGAAATCATCTATGGCGACCTGAATTCCAGCCTCGGCCTGGCAGGTATGCGAGAAGTGGTGCCCCAGGATCCTGAGCACTCGATGATGTACATGCGTATGAAGGCAATACACGAAGATTTTGCGATGCCTCCTCTGGCAAAAAATAAGATAGATGAAAATGGGGTTCAATTGATTTATGACTGGATCAATAGCCTCGATCCTGCCTCAACCCAACAAACAACCACTATTGTTGCGAATTATATCAATGATTTTGGTGCCCCTGCTGCTAATCCCAATTGGACGTACCTGTGGAATGATGGCGGGGCGATTGGGAACAGTGCCAATTATACGCCTATGCTGTGGAACGGTTCCCTATATGATTCTGATGGAGTCAATAACAGTTTTCCCGACAATACAAATCTTGCCTGGGGCAATCTTTCCGGTGTAGGAGGGCATACCGGACCGAGTCTGGGACAAGGGCAAGCGGTCAACCGCTTTGCGATCGCTGCTTATACGGTCACTGTAGCCGGAGATTACAGCATTAGCAACAGTAACTATACGGATGCAAATTCCGGATGTGGAGATGGGGCTGAAGTCCTCGTTTATGTCAACAATACCCTCATTTCCACGAATAGCTTTCCGAATGGCGGCAGTACGACTTTTGACGGATCACTCGGTAGCTTACAGGTCGGCGATGTGATTTATGCAGCCGCAGGCCCCGGTGATGTGAATGACAATTGTGATGGGTTTACCTGGGATTTCTCGATTGAAAAAACAGGGACAACAGGCTCGGGGCAGCGAATTGATTTTGCTGAATTGCCTAATCGGGCTACAACTGATCCCTCTTTTATCCTGAGTGCGACTGCTTCTTCCGGCCTTCCTGTCAATTTTCAGATTGTTTCAGGACCCGCTACCCTTAGTGGAGATGAGCTTATTCTGAGCGGACAACCCGGTCGGATAATTGTTCGGGCTACCCAAACCGGAAATGGCAGCACCGATGCCGCGCCCGTAGTGGAGCGCGCTTTTTGGGTGAGTCCATCTGGCTCGGGCATTGGCACTGGCTTGCTGGGGACCTATCACAATGACGAGACCCTCACTGATCCTCAGTTTGCACGAATAGATTCAGAACTTGATTTTTACTGGGGTTCGGGTTCTCCCGATCCATCCATTCAGCACAATACATTTTCTGTCGTGTGGGAAGGGGAGATTGAAGTTCCCTACTCGGAGACTTTTACTTTTACGACTCGCTCTGACGATGGGATCAAACTCTGGGTCGATGGTCAATTGATTATTGATGAGTGGAATGACCAAGCCGCCACCCAATTTACGGGAACAGCAGCTCTAACGGCCTTTCAACGGGTGCCCATTCGCATAGAATATTATCAGCAAAATGTATATGCCAGTGCTCGCCTTCAGTGGGCCAGTGCGAGTACCCCTTTGCAAGTGGTGCCCAGTTTATTCCTCTATCCAGCTCCTGGCACTTCTTTTCCGATCGAACTCCTTTCTTTCGATGCTACACCAGAAGGGAATCAGGTTTTGTTGAATTGGGAAACGGCCTGGGAACAAAACTCCGACTATTTTGTAATTGAACGGACCCGGGATGGAGTTGAGTTTCAAGACCTCCTGCAAGTAGGTGCAGCAGGAAACAGTACGGAACCGCTTACTTATTTAGCAACTGACCAGACACCGCTCCGGGGACGGAGCTATTACCGCATCCGGGCAGTGGATTTTGATGGAACAACGGATTACTCCGAATTGGAAGAAGTATTCATTGATCGGGATGTGATCTCGATTTACCCTAATCCGCTGGGGAATCAGCGGAAATTGGTCATAGACCTGGATTTTGAATCTGCAGAAACAGTCTATGTGCTGATGACAGATGTGCGGGGCAATATAGTGGTGCGGGACGAGGTGCGTATGTCATCTGGCCGGCATCGGGAAACGGTTTCCCTCGAATCTCTGGCGGCAGGGGTTTACTTTGTTACTATCAGCAACGAGCAGCATCAATTGGTCAAGAAATTGATCCTGAAATAGAGGATTGCGGCTGAATACCTGCCGGCAGTCTCAACTGCTTTACTTCTTCTCAAATACCAACACATGTTGGCGGGGGAGAAAGTCAAGATTGGATACGAAGCTCAGGCCTGCGGCCTTCATTTCCGCACGGGCCTGGGCTTCTGTCATTTTATGGAGGCGCTTGATGGGCACTGTGGGGTCTTCGCCCCGGTATTCGACGAGAAACAAACGGCCTCCAGGTTTCATGGCCCGAACGATCCCTTGCATCATCTCATAGGGATAAGCCATCTCATGATACACGTCCACAATCAGTACGACATCCACGTGGGCGCTATCGAGGGCGGGACTTTTTTCAGTGCCCAGTACCGTTCGGATATTCTCTACGCCGGTTACCTGTTTCTTTTGCTCAATCTTAGCCAGCATTTCGGGTTGAATGTCCACTGCAATTACCTCTCCTTCAGGGACGTAATTACTCATCCGAAAGCTAAAGTAGCCGGTTCCAGCGCCTATATCTGCAATGACATGGTCCGCTTTGAGGCCCAGATTCTCTATTATCAATTGGGGTTGTTCTTCTGTTTCACGCTCCGGGCGTTCCAGCCAACTTGCGCCCAGGTGGCCCATAACATGCGATATTTCCCTACCCATATACCATTTGCCAATTCCATCCCGGCTGGCCTGGGTCGTGCTATACCTGGGGGCGTCAGGTTGCTGTTCGACGGTGGATTGCTGCGGCCTTTTTTGTGCTTCGCAACTCGCGACACATAAGAGAATGGCACTCAAAAATAGGAGAGAAGTAGTTTTCATTGTGCGGGCTTTCTTCCTTAAACAGGATTGGCACTCAAATGTTGTTCTTTTGCCCATATAGGATAATTCTTGCTTTCGCCTTGCAATTCATTTTGAACTGGCTCTATCTTGCAGCTTCTATGAAAATCCTGGTGCTGACATCTCGTTTTCCCTACCCGATTGAAAAAGGCGATAAGCTCCGCATTTTTCATCAAATCAGGGAACTGTCCCGTCAGCATGAAATTGTATTATGTACCTTGAGTGATATTCCGGTTGAGGATTCGGAATATGCCGAAATGGAGCAATACTGTAGTACCATCTATTTGTTGCCCCTCCGTAAGTGGAAAATCGCAGTACGTCTATTGGGATTTCCGATGAGTTCTTTGCCCCTTCAGGCGGCTTATTTTTTCAATTCCGCCCATCGCAATGCCCTCAATGAGATTATAGAGGTAGAGCAGCCTGACCATATTTATTGCCAATTGATCCGGATGGCGGCTTATTTGAAAGGGAATCAAGTACCGGCTACCCTGGATTACATGGATACTTTTTCGGTCGGGATGGAGCGCAGAGCTAAAAAAGCTTCCGGGTTGATACGCCCCTTTTTGACATGGGAAGCCCGTCGACTTAGGAATTGGGAGCAGCGGGTATTCAGCTGGTTTAAGCATCATACCATTATTTCCAAACAGGATCGGAATGCCCTGGCAATTCCCCAAAAGGATCGCATTACGGTTGTTCCCAATGGCGTGGACACCGACTATTTCGAGCCGAGAAGGGGTACAATACCTGGGTTTGATTTGGTATTTGTGGGCAATATGGGCTACCATCCCAATATCATCGCCGCTCGTTTTTTAGTAGAAACCATTATGCCGCTGGTTTGGCAGCAACAGCCGGAAGTGCGCCTGCTGCTGGCCGGAGCCCGTCCGAGCCGGGAAGTACAGGCACTTGCCGGGGATCGGGTGAGCGTTTCCGGATGGGTGGAAGATATTCGGGATGCCTATAGCAACGGTAAGGTTTTTGTCGCACCCCTCTTTTCTGGCAGTGGGCAACAAAACAAAATCCTGGAAGCCATGGCTATGGGAATTCCTTGCATTACCACACCCCTGGTCAATAACGCGATTGAGGCGGAAGCAGAAAAAGAAGTGATTCTGGCAGATTCCGCTGATCAATTTGCGGAGCAGATTCTGGGCTTGTTACAGGATGTTAATTTGCGGGCTACCCTCTCAGAAGCTGGAAGGGCGCGGGTTTCCACTCATTTTAGTTGGGAATCGTCTGTGCAACTGCTTTCTGCTTTGTGGGAAGGAGAGGAGTCGGGAGTCGGGTGAGAGGAATCAGAATCGGACATATGCCAAATTTCAGGTGTTATGGCCTCCTGTTGATCCTTTACCTGCTATATCTCAGATCTACTCCCAATAGTTGAGATCTTTGTTTTTCCGTTTCTTGGTTTTATTCACGACGTATTGCAAGAGCCGCATGGCCGCAAGGGGGTCAAGTCCCACAGTAGGTAAGAGGTTCCGGTTTTGATAATAATCGTAATACATTTGTCGACCGACCATGATGCGCTCTTCGCCATCCTTGGGTAAGGTTTGAATAATTGCATGCAAGACTTCTGGGTCCAGATTTCTTCGCGCAATGGCCTCTGGTGAGTTTTGCAGGATATCCATGTTCACCACTGCCGTTTTTAGCTCTTCTGGGGTATCGTATGGAAAAATAAATACATCCTCCAGGGTAAAGGTATCCTCCCGCATATAGTGGACGGCATAGAGATACTGGCTATTATTGTTTTGATAACTTGCCAGATAGTCTTTTACAACAAAAGGAGTCCGATCGAAACCGATATGTGTAAAATACAAAGTATCGCCGACTGAGACCGGGATACTGTAAAACCCTTCGTCATTACTGATCGCACCCCTGCGCGAATGATTGACCTGGATGCGAACATAGGGAATCGCCTCACTTGAAGTCTCACTGATGATCAGACCGGAAAGCTGGTAGGGCTTCGTCTGATCAGCTACCTGCGCCTCCAGTAGAACCGGGCACAGCATACAGATATAGGCAAGCAGAAGTGGAAGTCTCATAAAACAAAGATACAAACAATTGGAAAGATTCCCGAAGGATGATAATAAACAGTTTAACGGGAATACTGCACCAAAAGGTTGTGATCGATGAAGGATAAATAATTGCCTTTCGACACTGCTTGAGAATTTGTGCATAATTAGGCAATGAGATACATTTTGCAAAACAAATATCCCAATCAGGATATAAGGTATCTGTTAGACCTCCCAGATAGCCATATTAGTTCCTTGGCCTCAAACTCAATGAAGCATCAGGGTAAGCCCCTTGCTGGCGGTTGTTAATCCCGATCTGGGGATATGCCTCATGTTCTGTATCTTTGGCTAAAGGCTACTGAGGTATGAAATCCTTTCTCAATTTATTATTCAGCATCTGGTCATTCGGGATTTTTTTTCTGTTTGTGCCGCTGATGCTGGTGTATTATATATTGGTTTATGTGTTTCCGGAGAAAGCAAGACTCTTGATGGTCTATCGACTCCATTATGTGTGGGGACTTGTATGGCGGTTTTGTTCGGGAATCCGGGTTCATATTTCCGGAAAGGAACACTTGCGCAAGGAAACGGCCAGTGTGATGATTGCCAATCATTCCAATATGCTGGACATTGTTCTGATTGGTTCCACCATGTTGCATCCGTTCAAAACCCTCATCAAGCGGGAAATGATGCGTATGCCCCTGATCGGCTGGCTGTTTGCGATGATGGGGATTCCGGTTGATCGATCCGATAAGGAAAGCAGAAAGAAAAGTCTTGCCAGCATGGTAGAAGCACTGCAATCCGGGATTTCTATTTTTATCTTTCCGGAAGGTACCCGAAATCGCACGGAGCAGTTGCTTACTCCTTTTTATGATGGGGCCTTTAGCATTGCTGTGGCAGCTCAGGTACCGATTCAGCCCATTGTCATTTCTCAGACACATGCATTACAGCCTGTCAACACCTTCCGCGTGTATCCCGGGCGTGCGAAGATGCAATTCCTGGCTCCGATTATAACAGAAGGGCTCAGCGAATCCGATGTTCCCGCCCTCAAAGAACAGGTGTATCAGCAGATGTTGCAGGTGCTTACGCCAGAAGCGTAGTTTTCAAGCTCTGCTACTGCAATTCCCAGATTAGCTTTTTATGCCCAATTATGGGCTCAAATAACAAGACGAATGTCATTCCGGACAGTGGGCGTTGCGTAGCTTTGCCTGCTGATCCGGAAACTACCATTCACACACCTTAACAGTATCAATTGAGCTGGACTTTCGCCATTTCAAGCATTAATTCCGGCTAGTCCCTGAGGTAGGGCGCAGCCTTGTTTCCCAGCGGGAAACAATATGGGTAGACATATTGCCCCCTCCTTTTTGCTGTCGGGCGCTTTTCAGCGCTGACCCCAACAATTATGGGGGCGATATTTTGCAGCCTGCCTTGCTGGAGAAACATACGACATTTGCCAGCCCGCGCGCCGGAGAAATGTCGTGTGTTTCCGCCAGGGCGCAGCGCCAAACCCATAATAAGGCGGCCGGGCCTTCGGCCTGGTCGGAAATATCAAACATCACCCCAAAACAACAAGATGAATAATCTTACCCCAACCTATCAACAATTCTGGAAAATCATGGTTTCTAATGTCGTATAATGGCTAAAGTCCAGTTGAGTAGAAGATTCCAGATCAAATTTCAAAGCTGCGCAATGAAATCTGTCTGGAATGACGCCTTTGGTTGAATCTAAACCGGGAATTGCAGACTCTCCTGCCAAGAGGGTTTTCAAACTGAACCAGGGTCCTGATGGATGTGACAAAAAACGAGAAAGAGAGACACTTTCGCATCTCTCTTTCATCAGGCGGCTAAAATTAAGGAGAACTCAGTGTTTCTGATTAAATCAGAAACGGGCATTAAATTCTATATTCAAGACAGGCGAGGCCTGTGAATTGACTATCAGGTTAACTGAAAAAAATCGGGAAAATTGTATTGGGGAAAGTAAATTCTCTGATCGATAGTTTTTCAAGTTAATGGGATATTTCCCGGTTTATAATTATGTAAACAGATTAAAAACGCCCGGTATTTA
>CAYGTH010000002.1:6980-51748 GCA_964352745.1 uncultured Bacteroidia bacterium | reverse complement strand
CGGGAAAAAGCGGGAAGCCTGCCCCGCACTCGATGCGGGGGCCTGCGCGTTGCATGGGCTGCTGCGCTTTTTGGGTCCCTTTTTCTAAAAAAGGGACAAAGACTTTCAAAAAGGAGTATAGTCAGTAGATTCGGAGCTGCGGACAAGGTCCGGCTTTTTGATTAAATCATTCCCGGGTTTACCTCAAGAAGCTGAGCGCTTGCTGAAATTTAGCTAACAAACGGGCTACTTCTGTAATAAGAGGTAGCCCGTTTGCAGTGACTTATGCGCCGAAAGTCGATCAAAAAGATGTAATAATCACCCCGAACAAACGATTCATATGTATAAAATGGCCGGGTAGCAGATGAGAATATTCGCTTGTTTTTCCTAGGATCTCCCCCCGCTTCCACTGCCTGAATACCCCTAAAACAGGACTTAGGATTCTGTATGAGTAGAATCTCCCCCCTATACGCTCAGCTTTGGGAACACCCAAACCGCATCCCTGGAAACAAACATTAGATTGGGAAATACTTAGTCGCTTATTCCTCATGCACAGGATGTTATGACATGCGGGCTTTAGATTTCACCAATACCGCAAAATGGATTTCTTGCGACCGGATCGTTCATTTGAATATAGAGATCAAATTATCCGCTATATTAATTCTCATCCCTAAAATTATCCGCCCATAATAATCCGATAACTAAAAATTAACATCTCAGTGATCCGAAATACCCTAATAATCAAAGGTGTAAGATTAAGTTCAAAATTAGCGGAAATTGATTTCACGGTTGATGCCTGAAAAACAACCATTCAGGAATATTTCAAGACCAGTTAGCGAGAATCGAAATCTCCAAGGCTTCTTACCCCCTATATTTGGAACAGATTTAATGATTGAACTACTAAGAAACACCTACTGCTTGAATTCTAAATAGCGAATACCGTCATCATGGAAAGCACTCGACATTATTTTAAGATTTTTGTACTCATCACCGACTTCCTCCTGATTGGAGTGGCCTGTAAGCTGGCTTACTTCATACGGTTTGGAGAACTAGGCGGGTACGGAGATTCTTACCTGTCCTTTTTTATCATCTTCAACCTGGCCTGGATCAGTTCTGCCCTTTTTAATAATGTATATAATTCTAACAGCCTGTTTAATTTCAAGGTGTTCTTTGGAAATTTCTTCTACACCCTCTTTATACAGGCCTTTATTATATCGGTATATATCATCTCAGTCAAAGCGCATTATTTCTCGCGACTGTTTCTGGGATATTCATACGCATTCTCGATCGTTTCCCTGGTTGGGTTTCGGTTTCTACTGGTAGAAGTTTATAAGTACTACCGAAGCAAAAGTTACCTCGATAGAAAAATTGCCATCGTAGGTTCTGGCAAATCTGCCAACGACCTCTTCAATTTTTTCAATACAAATAATACCTCTTCGATCTATCGGTTTCTGGATAACCTGGATCCCAATATTCCCGAAGCAGAATATGAGGCGACCCTCATCAATCATTTTGAGGAATTAAAAGAATTGTGCCTAAAGGAAGGGATCAATGAAATCTATTGTTCCGTACCGCTTAATTCGGTGTCATTGATTGAAGAGATTTCGACTTTCTCGGATGATAACTTCATTCACTTCCGACTGGTAACCAACTTCAGCTTCCTGAATGACAAGCGGGTCAATGTAAATTTCTTTGGGCAGACGCCAATTCTGACCCTTAGAAAAGAGCCTTTGAAGATTCTGCTCAACAGAATTATGAAGCGTGCATTTGACATTGTCTTCTCACTGGGTGTGATTTTACTGGTCTTCCCTATTCTCTTTCCGATCATCGCATTGCTGATCAAACTGGAGTCTGACGGGCCTGTGATCTTTAAGCAACCCCGCTCCGGGCGTAAGAATTTGAAGTTTATTTGCTTCAAATTCAGGACAATGAAGGTGAGCACCGGGGAATTTAAGCAGGCAACCAAGAACGATTCACGGATCACTAAAATAGGTGCATTCCTCCGGAAAAGTAGTCTGGATGAGTTCCCACAATTCATCAATGTACTCCTCGGAGACATGTCTGTAGTAGGCCCTCGCCCTCACCCATTGAAGCTGACAGAAGAGTATTCTCAATTGATTGACAAATACTTATTCCGGCACTTCATTACCCCAGGGATCACAGGCCATGCGCAAGTAAATGGATACCGGGGGGAGACCTCTGAACCGCAATTAATGGAGAAGCGGGTCGAATATGATACCTGGTACATCGAAAACTGGAGTTTGTTTCTGGATTTGAAGATCGTATTCCTGACTGTCTGGAATGTCTTCAAAGGAGAAGACAACGCATACTAATCTTATTTCAATTCATCTCACAACAATATCATTTTCATGAACGAGCGAAAGGATGTAGTCCATGTACTCAATATCCCTATGTATTCAAAAAATATTGAGACGGCGACTTCCGAAGTTATTGACACTTGTCTCAACGCCCCAAAGGAAAATAGAATGATCAGTGCGACCGGTGCACACGGGTCAGTTTTTGCACAGAAAAATAAAGAATTTTTTGAGACCCTTAACTTATTTACGGCCAATCTTCCAGATGGCCAGCCAATGGTTTGGGTTGGGAAAATGAAAAAGGCAAAAAGCATGAAGCGTTGCTATGGACCAGATTTCTTTGAGATGGTTTTGCGGGAAACTGCAGAGCATCCAATCCGGCACTTTCTTTGCGGAGGCCGGGAAGGAGTTGCAGACCAGCTAGCAATCGCCTGCGGAGAAAAATTCAACAACCATAATATAAGTGGCACCTATTGCCCTCCTTTTCTTCCGGTTGAAGAGTATGATTATGAAGAAGTTGGCAGGCAAATCAACGAATCTGGCGCGGACTTTGTCTGGATTGGATTAAGTACGCCTAAACAGGAGTTGTTTGCGAAAAATCTTCGGAATTATACTGACGTTCATTTTATCGGTACGGTAGGAGCAGCCTTTGATTTCCATACAGGAAGTATTCAGAAAGCTCCCCGGTTTATCTCCCGAATGGGTTTGGAATGGTTCTATCGACTTTGTCAGGAACCCCGAAGACTCTTCAGAAGATATGCGGAAATCGTACCAATGTTTATCTATTATAACTTCAGAGAACTGGTCTCCTCCGGTCGGTCTCAATAGGTTAAAAGTTCAACTAAATAATTATTTTTTATTCTTATGGGTAACTCAATTAAAAAAGTACTTGTTGGCGGTGGTGGCGGATTCATTGGTGGACATCTCGTCAAGAGATTGAAAAAAGAAGGACATTGGGTGCGGGTAGTAGACCTGAAGCGCAACGAATTCTCCGAATCACCAGCAGATGAGTTCATCGTTGCTGACCTGACTGATCCTGTGGTTTGTAAGCAAGCTGTAGAAGGGATTGACGAAATATATCAATTGGCTGCTGACATGGGAGGTGCAGGTTACATCTTCACCGGAAACCATGATGCAGTTGTGATGCACAACTCTGCTACCATTAACCTCAATATCGCTGAGGCTTCTGTAAAAGCAGGGGTAAAGAAAATCTTTTACTCTTCTTCTGCTTGTATCTATCCTGAGTACAACCAATTGGATCCAGATAATCCAAAATGTTCTGAGGAGTCTGCATATCCAGCAGCACCAGATAGCGAGTACGGATGGGAAAAACTATTCAGCGAGCGTCTTTACTTCGCTTACCAGCGTAATTACGGACTGGAAGTCAAAGTGGCACGTTTCCACAACATCTTCGGCCCAGAAGGCACCTGGACAGGAGGTCGCGAAAAAGCACCTGCTGCTGTATGTCGGAAAGTTGCTGAAACTGCAGAAGGGGGTTCTATCGAAATCTGGGGAGATGGTAAGCAAACACGCTCATTCCTCCTGGTACATGATTGCCTCGATGCAGTTCAGTTGCTGATGGAATCTCCTGATTTCCACGGTCCTGTCAACATCGGATCTGAGGAAATGATCTCAATCAACAACCTCGCCAACCTGGTAATGGAAATTGGAGAAAAGGATCTCTCTATCAACAATATTCCTGGCCCTGAAGGCGTAAGAGGTCGTAATTCCGACAATGAGTTGATCGAGAAGCACCTCGGATGGAAGCCTAAGTACGATCTTCGTCAAGGCATGGAAATCACTTACAAGTGGATCAACGAGCAGGTTAAAGCTGCCACTGAAGCTGAAGTAGTAAGCTAATTAAATCTTAATAAACAATTAAGTTGTGGACGGGATTGTCCTGGAATATATGGGGACAATCCCGCCTTTTTTTCTGATTTGTGTGCACCGCCTTTTTCATCTTTTATGAATTCATTTTTTCACACACAATCACCTCTATTGCTTTACATAGATGCTATTTAATTCGTTTATCTTTTTCTTCTTTCTCCTCGTAGTCCTGCCTGTCTATTATCTACTTCCGGCCAAATACAGAAATCTGCATTTGCTGGTGAGTAGCTATGTATTTTACGGGTATTGGGATTGGCGCTTTTGCCTCCTGCTACTGGCTTCTACTGTCATCGATTATTATGTCGGTAGAACTTTGCACCGAGCTTCAGATCCTACTGTGCGCAAGCGATTATTATGGGTCAGCTTGTTTTCTAATTTAGGAATCCTGGGATTCTTCAAATATTTCAACTTCTTCATCGGGAGTTTTGAAACCATGGTAACGAGTATGGGCGGTGGCGGACTTGATTTCCTCCATCTTAACATAATTCTACCCGTAGGGATTTCTTTCTACACCTTTCAAACACTCTCCTATACCATTGACATTTACCGGAATAAGCTAAAACCCTCAAAAACCCTCTTGGATTTTGCGGTGTTCGTAGCCTTTTTTCCGCAATTGGTCGCAGGGCCGATTGAGCGGGCCTCTAATCTCTTACCGCAGATTGAACGCAAGCCCCTCCCCTCCCGCGAGCAAATAGAAAAAGGAATCGTACTCATTATTACCGGTCTGTTTAGAAAGGTGATGATTGGAGATACAACCGGACGGATTGTGGACCATGTTTTTTCCGAACCTGAGTATTACTCTTCTCCGGAATTGCTGATGGGCCTCATCCTGTTCTCCATTCAAATCTATGCTGACTTTTCCGGATACAGCCGTATCGCACGAGGTACTTCCAAATTACTGGGAGTTGATCTGATGAAAAATTTTGAGCAGCCTTACTTGTCGATGAACATTACGGAATTCTGGCGCAGGTGGCATATATCCCTTTCCAGCTGGCTAAGAGACTACCTCTATATCTCGCTAGGGGGAAATCGCAAAGGCGTAAACCGTATGTATATCAACCTGATGCTGACCATGCTGATAGGAGGTTTGTGGCACGGCGCAAGTTGGACATTTGTCATCTGGGGTGGGTTACACGGGATCTATCTGGCAGTCCATAAATGGTCGCTTAGAGGCAAGCGTGTACCGGATGAATATACCTATACCGGCTTGAAAAGCTTTGTAATTTATCTGGCCAAAGTGACAGGGACCTATATATTGGTCTTGTTTACGTGGTTATTTTTCCGAGCCAACAGTTTTGATGATGCCTTCTACTTTCTGGAGAAAATGATCTACTGGGAAAGCAGCGTGTATTCAGGACGTATCTTCATGATCTGCTTTTCCTTTGGCGCTTTGATCCTGTTATTCGACTTTTTCGAGTACTACACCAAGAGTCATACCTTCCTGCTTAAGCTCAATGAGCGCAATTTGCAGCCCGTAGTAGCAGGCGTATTAACTTCAATGTTGATCGTTGTACTGATTTATATTTTCCAGGCAGATCCCCTGCCTTTCATTTACTTTCAATTTTAATCGACAAGGGATCAATGAAATGGATTAAATATATCACCTTATACGGCCTCACCATCGTTGTTTTTATGGTATTGGTCGAACTGTACTTCCAGGGTTCAGAAGTCATCCTCCCAAAAGTAGAGGTAGATCCTGTGCTGGGAGAGGTTTATTTGCCGAATAAACGGGTAGCTGAATTCTTTGAAGGCTACTACATGGGGCAAGTAAATGAATATCGCTACCTGGGAGAAGTATCCCATATTCGGAAAAGTCCGGATGAAGTTCACATAGGACTGGTAGGCGATTCCTTTGTAGCGGGAATGGAACTGTTTCCCCGCCATCATTTCATGCAAGTCATGAATGAGGAGTTGAATACAGACAATTCTCAACCCTATATATTTACCAACTTTGGAAAAGACGGATTGAACCTCAGCGGCATATACAGCTATTATGAAAAATATGTCTCTACCTTTGAAATGGATCATATTCTGTTCTTCCTGAATTGGGAAAATTTCTGGGATAATGAGCGCCAGTTTACGCCCAATTATAAATTGGAGAATGGCGAATTGGTATTGAAAACGGATTTCACAGAATCCGGGGCCTACCATACTTATGATAAGCTCCGTCCTCTGACACAAAGTGCGCTGGTATTTCTGGCCTATAAATGCCGGACGATTATCAACAGCGGACATGCCCCCAAGGTATTGTTCGACAAATTTTATATTGAGTCAACTCCGGATCCCAACGCACTTGTCAAACCGGAAGACGAGTCGTACAAATATGAACTGACCGACGTAAAACGGGCGATTTTGAAAAAACTCGCCAGCGACAAGAAGGTTATCCTTGTCATTGATGATGAAATCCCACAGGAGATCAATTCCGTTATACAAGAACTAGGCTTCCAGACTATCTACCTGGATGGCGTTATCAAAGAGATTCAAGCCACCGGGTTCGATCCTTATTACTGGCAAGTTTCGGGCAAGTGGGGACACTGGAATCCCCCTGCTCATCAAATAGTTGGGAAATACCTTTCTGGAGAGCTCAAAAAGATCTTACATAAAAGCGCGATCGCGAAAAGCAAATGAAGTTATTATTATCAGCATATGGATGTGACCCTACCCGGGGATCAGAATATGGAAATGGCTGGAACTGGGCCAAAAATCTTGCGAGCCTTGGATATGAAGTCTGGTGCCTGACCACCCCCCGGGGCAAAGCAGGAATCGAAGCCACTATGGCGACTGAAGACCTTAAAAACCTCCATTTTGAATTTATAGAAGTCCCGGACTGGGTAGAACGTACCTACGTCAATGCATTTGGCGTAATGTTTCACTACCTCGTATGGCAGCGCTACGCTTACAAACGCGCCAAAGAACTGGATCAGTCTGTAGGATTTGACATTGTACACCATGTTACCTACGGCAGCCTGAAATTCGCTTCTGAAATGTGGAAGTTGAAGAAGCCCTTTATTTTTGGGCCCGTCGGCGGTGGACAGTTTGCTCCGAAGGCCTTTAAGAAGTATTTCTTCAAATGGTGGAAGAATGAGCAAATCCGAAGTTGGGCTAACCATTTGTTTTTCGCTTTCAATCCCAACCTCAAGAAAACCATGAAGCGAGCCAATCATGTGCTTGCGACCAATCGGGAAACCTATGAGGTAATGAAGCGAAAAGGCGCTGCAAATCCACAATTATTTCTGGATTGTAGTCTGCCTCAGGATTTTTTTCCAAAATCCCTACCAGTTCGTAATTCGGATGGCCCCCTCAAGATTTTGTGGGTAGGAAGAATCCTTGCGATCAAAGGACTCCCTGTAGTATTGGAGGCATTATCTCAGGTCCCAGAGGACGTTGAGTATGAGTTGACTGTAGTAGGAGACGGCCCGCTTAGCCATCAGATGGATCATTGGCTGGAGATGTACGGCGTAGCGGATAGAGTGAACTGGGTGGGTAGAATACCCTGGTCAGAAGTGAAAGCTCAGTACCGGGATCACGATATGTTTATGTTTGCAACCCTTCGAGATTCGTCTCCGGCACAGCTCATGGAGGCCATGGCCTATGGATTGCCGATTCTCACCCTGGATCTTCACGGGTCTGGATTTATGGTGCCGGATGATGCCGGGATTAAAGTTCCTGCCATTAAGCCTGAAGAAACCGTAGCCGGACTTGCAGAAGCCGTAACACGCCTCTATCGAGATCCGGAATTGCGGAAGCAATATGGAAAAGCAGGATTCGAATTTGCCAGTACTCAAACCTGGGAAGTAAAGATCCAGCGTATCTCCCAACTCTATCGGGAAATGGTACCAAACGGAGATCACCCAACAGCAAATTCTACTGAAAAATCGCACCCCGAAACAATCAGTCATGATCTCAAATAACTGAGCTTGCGGGATAAGCCTGAATAATAACCGTTCAGAGATATTTCAGTACCGCTTAGCTCCAAATCCTATCGATTACAGTAGCGCGTGCATATCTTTGGCCTAGGGTTTGCGACATTCTAAACAGTCGGAAAATTCAGACTTGTAAAACAGAAATTCTCAAATGCAACCGGTTGGTTTTCAGCATGTAATACCAGCCGTTAAATCCCAGATGAATTTCATTGGAAATAACCTTTATTTACAAGCAAGCGGATTTTCTGATCTCCTGAATGATATTGCAGACCAAACGATTTTAGACCTATATATTTATTATTGACCTCAACGATTAATTTATTTAAGAACGATACGATGAAGAAAGCCTTTATCACAGGAATCACTGGCCAGGACGGTTCATTTCTAGCAGAACTGTTACTGGACAAAAACTACGAAGTACACGGCATTATCCGCCGTGCAAGTAGCTTCAATACCAGCCGCATTGATCATATCATGAGAAATCCCAACTTGCATTTGCATCATGGAGACCTCTCTGACAGTGCCAACCTCAACAAACTCTTAGGTTCTATCAAGCCCGATGAGATTTATAACCTCGGCGCACAGAGCCATGTAAAGGTTTCTTTTGATGTACCGGAATACACAGCACAGGTAGATGCTGTAGGAACCCTACGAATTTTGGATGCCATGTTGAATCATTGCCCCCGTGCAAAATTCTACCAGGCTTCTACTTCTGAATTGTATGGAAAAGTACAGGAGATCCCACAATCAGAAACTACCCCTTTCTATCCAAGAAGTCCTTATGGCGTTGCCAAATTGTACGGATTCTGGATTACCAAGAATTTCCGCGAATCCTACGGATTGTTTGCTTGTAATGGAATTCTATTCAACCATGAATCAGAACGCCGCGGCAAAACATTTGTAACGCGTAAGATCACAAAGGTTTTGGGTGAAATTTCAGTCGGACTGGCTGATGTATTGCGCTTAGGAAACCTGGATGCCCAACGCGATTGGGGATATGCTAAGGAATACGTTTATGGCATGTGGATGATGCTCCAACGCGAGGAGCCGGAAGATTTTGTACTCGCAACGGGTAAAATGTACACGGTCAGAGAGTTCGTTCAGAAAGCAGCGACGCACATCGGAATCGATCTCGTTTGGAAAGGCGAAGGCGTTGATGAAAAAGGATATGATGCCAAAACCGGAAAATTGGTTGTTGAGGTTGATCCTCGTTACTTCCGCCCTGCTGAAGTTGAGCTATTGATTGGTGATTGTACCAAAGCTAAAGCAGAATTGGGATGGGAAGCCAAAGTCGATATCGACGAATTGGTAGAGATCATGATGAAAAACGATATCAAAGAAGCACAAACCAAAGTACTCCATGCGCAAAGCAGCTAATATATTTGTAGCGGGTCATCGGGGTATGGTCGGCTCAGCAATCGTCCGGAAGCTACGGCAAGAAGGATATGAAAACATCATAACGCGTAAATCCAGTGAATTGGATTTACGCGATCAACAAGCAGTCGCAGAATTCTTCGAAACAGAAAAACCAGATTATGTATTTCTGGCAGCAGCGAAAGTAGGGGGAATCCATGCGAATAATATCTATCGTGCTGAATTTCTTCGGGACAACCTGGCCATTCAATTGAATGTGATCCACCAGGCTTACCTCAACAAGGTAGAAAAGCTTCTGTTTCTGGGGAGTTCCTGTATCTACCCTAAGTTTGCCCCACAACCGATGCAGGAAGAACACCTCCTGACCGGTACACTGGAGCCCACTAATGAGCCTTACGCGATCGCAAAGATCACAGGGATCAAAATGTGTGAAGCCTACCGCGATCAGTACGGATGTAACTTCATTTCCTGTATGCCTACGAATTTGTACGGGCCAAATGATAACTACGACCTCCAGAATTCGCATGTGCTTCCTGCCCTGATCCGTAAGTTTCACGAAGCCAAGGAAGCAGGTAGAGCCACTGTAGAAATCTGGGGAGATGGTAGTCCCTTGCGTGAGTTCATGCATGTGGATGACCTGGCAGATGCCTGTATTTATCTGATGGACGAATATAATGAGAAAGGATTTGTCAATGTAGGCGTCGGTACCGACGTAAGCATCAAAGAAGTAGCATTGACAATCAAAGAAGTAGTTGGATTCGAAGGCGAATTGGACTTTGATACCAGCAAGCCTACCGGTACTCCTCGCAAGTTGATGGATGTTAGCCGACTGAAAGCTGCAGGATTCGAGGCCAAAATCGAATTGAGGGAAGGGATTGAAAGTGTGTACCAGGATTTCCTGACACACTATGATAAATATGTAGCCGGAACACGGGTAATCGCCTGATTCCGAAAGAAGAATTTATGAATAAGAAGAACATAGCGGTTATCATTACGTGTTACAACCGCCGGGAAAAAACGCTCGCTTGCATCCGAAATGTATATGAACAATCTGCCTTATCTGATGGCAGTGCGAATGCGGAAATCTTTCTGATGGACGACGGCAGTACCGATGGTACTTCAGAATCCGTGCAAGCAGAATTCCCGCAGGTACACCTGTATCACGGCAGTGGATCGCTATTTTGGAACAAAGGCATGCATGCTGCCTGGGAAAAAGCCATTGAGCAGGGAGGGTTTGATTATTACCTCATGCTCAATGACGATACCTTTCTGTATCGGGATGCTTTTGCCAGCCTTCTGGATGCGCATCGTATCCAAACAGAAAGGGGCAAAGAAAAGACCGTAATCGCTGGTTCTACGACTGATCCCCGAAATGGAAAACTTTCCTATGGGGGCTATGTACGGAGTGGTTCATGGAATCCGATGAATGTCGTATTGCAGGAGCCCGGCGATGAGCCAATAGAAGTTTACACCATTTGCGGCAATTGCGTACTGATCCCTGCAAGTGTGGTCGAACGTATCGGCAATCTGGATCCGGTATTTGCCCATCGATGGGGGGACAGCGACTACGGTCGTCGTGCCTGGAAGGGAGGCTGTCGCGTAGCGATTTGCCAGGGGTACATCGGTGAATGTGATTTCAACGAAAACAGTGAAGCCTGGACTGATACCAGTCATTCCATTCGCAAGCGGATCGAGATTTTACATTCGATGAAAGGCTTGCATAAAGAAGATTGGTGGATTTATACCCGTCGGCATGCCGGCTTCGTTTGGCCCCTCGCCTGGTTGAGCCCTTACCTCAAAATTGTTCTCACTTCCCTCCTCTCAAAAAAAGTTAAACCGAAACAAGAATATGAATTCTGAGATGACACTTACCGAAAGGGCTCAAAAAGTAATGTTTATCTCCTGGGTTCCCTATCAGCGGCGAACACAATCTCTGGCAGACCAGATGGGGATAGACTTGCATTATTATCACTACAAATGGGAAGTTAAGTCCAAGGTCCATAAGTTATTTTCCTATTTCGTAAAATTCCTTCACGGGCTATACGATATGTTCCGGCTTCGACCCCGACTCGTGTTTATGCAGTTGGCTCCTACCCCGGTATTATACGTAACCGTTATTTACTGTGCCCTCACCGGTGCCAAATACGTTGCAGACTGCCACAATACGATGATCCATGACAGCCACTGGCTACGCTGGCCATTAGCTGCCTGGCTGATTCGGAGATCCAAATTAGTGATTGTTCACAATGCGGATGTGCAGACGATGGCCGAACGGGATGAAAATATCCCTTCTATTGTATTGCGTGATCCCATGCCCAATATTGAAATCGATCCAACTATCGAAGAAGTTGCCGGCATTCGGATTCAGGAAGAAGAGTATATGATTTGTCCCTGTAGCTTTGATGTAGATGAGCCCCTGGATGAATTATTCGATGCTGTACGGGAAAATCCGGACATTCGCATGGCAGCTACCTGGTACTATGAACGCCTCCCACAGGAGGTTCGCGAACGGGCACCTGACAACATGATCTTCACCGGCTTTTTGCCAGAAGAAGAGTTTAATGCGCTGTATGCACATGCAAAAGCAGCAGTAGTTCTCACCACACGAGAAGGTACGCAACCCAGTGGTGCAACAGAAGCCATTTCGATGAATGTTCCCCTCATTGTATCTGATATCAAGACTACCCGGCGTCTGTATGATGGATATGCCATTTTTGTAGACAACAAGCCGACCCAAATTGGAATGGGAATGCGCACTGCGCTCAATGAAAATGACGCTTACCGGCAAAAAATGCTGGATTTGAAACTTCGGTTTCAGCGCGAAATCAATGCACAGATGGATTCGGTTCGGAATTTACTGGGCATATAGAAGTAGTCAAAAAATATAAGTGGGCTTTGCCCCTACCCTACAGCCGGATATTGCAAGTGCGATATTCGGCTGTTTGTAATCAGATAGGATTTTATTATCTATGAGGTAGTACTGAGAAGCCCTTCAAACCAAATTGGCTGAAGGGCTTTAGCATATTAAACAATCTGCTTTTTTTTAGTCTGCTCAAATTGTTGAGTCAGAATTCACAAATCCCCGGGCGGGTTGAGCAGCATCGCGGATCTTTTGACTCGGTGTCCGAATTCGTAGAAATCGCATTATTTTTCCACCAATGGAGAGGAACCAGTTCTTTATAAAGGTGATGATAATCCCCAAACTCCCCGCAATTGCAAAAATGATCCGGGAAAAAATATTGAGATCATTATACACAGGGTTAGCATACAAAATATCTGAAAAAGTCCCCAACGTAATCCGGGTGTACGGCAGAAAGCCCCATATAGGGTGCTCCCCATATGCCTTTGCCAGTTTGACATGGTTTTCAGAAACGCCTCCCATGTCTCTATCCATCCCTATAAAGGGTAGCTGTCGGACTTTCCCTTGAAAGGCCATCCCACCCATAATGTACCAATCTGAGCCAATAATCTGGCGCCAAACCAAGCGATTGGCACAGGCAGTACGCATCAGGCCGTAGATAATTGCTCCTCCTTCGTTTTTCCGGAACATATTGAAGACCCGGCTCAATGCACTGGAGCTTTCAAAGGACATACCCGTTTCCAGGTGCATAAACTCTCCCTCTTTCCAGTAGTTCGTTTCAGAACACACCATTGAAAAGTCTTCATTCGCAATCAGAAACTGCGCATATTCGGTCAGGAGCCCGGGCTTCAGTTCGTCATCATCCGATAACCACATAAAGTAATCTCCGGAACCATTCCGCATGACATAATCAAAGTTTCCGATGATACCCAGGTTTTCAGGCTGCCTATGATACTTAATCCGTGAATCATTTGCCGCGAGTTGGCGGCAAACCTCCTCTGTCTGGTCAGTTGAACAATTATCTGAGATCAGAATTTCTATATTGGGATAATCCTGATTGATTACAGAGGCTATGGCGGCAGGAATTCGTTCTGCGCCGTTGTAGGTTGGAATTCCAACCGTAACTAATGGAAAAGTTGAACTCATGATTGCGATAGTTTTCTTTGGCTGTCCTTTTTTGCGTTTTCGAGAAAAAAAAATGTAATTCAGGCCTGCCAAAGCAGGCCTGAATATAGATTGATATTAATTTTGCTTGCGATAGACCGGCTGAACGGGTCTTCCGACTAAATATTTATCAACTCCCTCATTGAGGGCTTTTTTATAGGTGAATAGCGCTTCATGGATCGTTTCTACGGTACGATCAATATCAGCGTCAGTATGGGAATAGCTGACAATCAGCGAAGGCATGATGAGGCCATTTTTGACCATTTCCTGCAAGAATAAAGTCCGGAAAGGCTGCGAAGGATTACCTTCCATATCCCGGGTATAATATACCAGACAGCTAGGTCGCCCCAGTACCCCAAAGTAATCGTGCAGGTCATGCTCCGTTACTGACTGGGTAATGCCGTCAGCGAGTCGCTGACCTTGCTGATTCAGCGTGGCAATTACGTCCTCTTCCTTATAGATTTTCATGGTAGCCAATGCAGCTGCCAGCGAAGGGTACTCTGCTCCGAAAGTCGTGGAAAGCAGGAATACACGCTCCTTGTCATGGTGCAGGCCTCCAAGTTCCATCAATTCGCGTTTCCCTGCGAGTGCTGCGATAGAAAATCCGTTCCCCATTGCCTTCCCAAAGGTTGTCAGGTCAGGTACCACATTGTGTATCGCTTGCGCCCCGCCCAGATGATACCGAAAGCCTGTAATGATTTCATCAATAATCATTACGGCACCATTGGCATGGCAAACTTCTTTGAGTTTATGCAAAAAGCCATCTTCTGGGGGCGAATATTTTTCTGCTTCGAGGATCACACATGCAATCTTCCCAGGGTGCTGGGCAAACATCTGCTCCACACTCTCGATGTTGTTATACCGGAATGTTACGGTAAGGTCTTGGATCGCTTTGGGAATCCCCGCATTAATCTTGGTTGCCCCGATGAACCAATCATCAATCGAGAAGAAGGGATGATCACTGCAAATGGCTACGAGATCCCGGCCGGTATAGGCACGTGCAAGCTTTACAGCCGCACTGGTAGCATCAGAGCCGTTTTTCGCAAACTTCACCATATCCATGCCTTCAATGAGGTCAAGGAAGTATTCTGCACATTCGGCTTCTATAGCAGCAGGGCGACCAAAATTTGCCCCTAATTGCATTTGCTTATAAGCGGCTTCGTTTACCCGATCATATGCATGACCTAAAGTTACAGAGCGAAGCCCCATTCCATATTCGATATATTCATTCCCATCGACATCCCATACGTGGCAGCCTTTTCCATGGGATAAAACAGGATTCAGGTTCTCGGGAAACTGGTCATCTCCCTTTGCATAGGTATGCGCACCGCCTGGAATCAGGTGATGTAATTTTTCATTAAGTTGAGTTGATTTGGCAAGGTTTAAAGATTCGACTTTCAACATAAAATTTATTTGACGCGACTACTATATTAGTTCTTAATCCATGGCAAACAGCTGAATATTGGGTTGTTTGTGAAGTGAGTAGTTATAGATTGAAAATAACTGATGTGAGTAGAATGCCGCTATACTATTTGACGTGATTCATTACATTATAATTGTTTAAGCAAATCTTGTTCCTCAAGGATCAAAGCGATCTCCTGAATGGTTTCAAAAGGGAGTTTGGCGCGTTCTGCAATATCCAACAGGCTGTTTTCGCCATCTGAAAGGTTAAGCACCCACAGCATAGCCAACTGTCTTGATTTGCTATCTCCCACACTATCTCCGCTTATGTGTTGATACAGGCCTCTTTTACCCAATTGAGGTTCGCAATAAGGTGCCAGGTTTTGGTAGTGTTGATTTCCTTCCAAAATATTTACGATAGCTGCGTATGCCTCCAGCGACTCCTCCAGCTGATCTGCTGTTACCAATTCTAAATTATCCCCGGAGGTGTGATATTCCGGATATTGCCCATACTGAGATCGGCTCAGGCTTCCTACATTCAGGTTAATTCCCGGAGAATTATACTGGCGTTCATCATATCCATACGGAAAAAAATCAATTACCGTATGGCCCTTGCTACGCTGGTCGAGGTAATGCAAAACCGCGCGGTCTATTTCAGCATCTCCTTTACGGGTTTTCTTATAGGTGAATTCTGCAGGATCTCCCAGCAATGTCGCGACCAACCCATGCCGGATATTCGGGATTCGGGATTTATTCATTGCCAACCAGGTAATAGAACCGATCGTACCTGGCACAAATACAAAGCGGTAGGTATACCTCGTCTGCATCTGCTTCAGTTGGCGGGCTAAAAAGATCGCCACAGCATTCCCGGAAAGATTATCATTTGCGAGAGAAGGATGACAGATATGACAAGAGATTAACACCTCTTCCTTACTTGTTCCTGGAATTACAAATTCTCCATAAGTCAAGTGTCCAGGCTCAAGGCTCGAATCAATACAGACCTCATAGGTTCCCTCTTCCAGGTTTTCAAGGCTGTTGTGTGATAAGCAAAAGCCCCAATTTTCCTGATAGTAGGAAGTTCGATACGGAATCAGATCTGGCTGATCTGGCAAACTATACAGGTGTTGCTTCAATTCTTCAAGTGAATAGCTACCGGCTACTGGTATGCTGTAATTGAGTACATGTAGATTATGTTTTTGAAAATCAATCACGCGTTCTCCCTTTGCATTCTTGACGAATGCATCGTTGATATTCCATTCTTTCGGAACTGTCCAGTCAAATACAGCTGTACCAGAGGGCACCTCATGTATTTCTATCGGCAGGTATTCCTGCATGATTTTCAAACTTTCCCGTACTCCATTCCCCGTAATGCTTCTGCAAATCGGATACAAAGTTGAGATCATTTCATGCATCTCATCACCGAGGGTGCGAACTAATGGACTTGTACTTAGTATGGCGTCTGACATGTGCAACTGAATTTATAACAAATAAGGAAAAAATATTACGTACTTTGAAACAAAGGAGATGAACGGTCAAAAATGCCTACTAATTGGCAAATTGATTGCTAATTTCTTAAAATAATTCTTTTTTAGCCCCAAATTCAAATAAAGGGCTCATACAATTGATGTATGAACCCTTACTGTTACCTGACATTTTGCAATATTTGTAACACAAACTGTCTTTATCTATTCAAGGAGAATTATCCTTACATGATAAATTTCCTTGCATGAAAAGCTTCAGCATATCGAGACGGACTGGCGGACTCCATTCCCCGAATGCGCATCAGCGCAAGAAATGTTTCTCTGTCAAACCAGTGCTTTCCGACTTGTGTAGGAAAGCATTCCAATAGAATTTCGACCTTTTTATCGACTGCTTCCTGATCTATATGAAAGAAGCAATTGGGGTTTCCCAGGTCTCCATCATATTTCGGAATTTCGTATTCCAGAATGAGGTGATTGCGAAATGTATTCCATGCTAAATCAGAGAGTAAGCGATGATCCTGATGACGGTCGTGCCGATAATGCGTGAATACGACATCAGGCTCAAACCCTTTCTTAATTTCCTCGAATCGCTCTTTTATTTCCAGTGCTGAAAAATTAAGAAACGCATCCCGGAAACTAAATACAGAAACTTCAGCGTTGACTCCTTCCAAAAATTTGGCGGCACTGGCTTCAGCTTCTTGTTTGCGTACTTCGTTAGAGGCAAAGACTACCCAACGAACTTTATTTACTTTTTGTTTTTTAAACAGGCTCAGCAAGGTACCTCCGGCCCCAATTTCTATGTCGTCGCTGTGCGCGCCCAGACACAAAATATTCAGACCTTCAGGTTTTTGATCAAATGTGAGAAATTGCATAATTCTACAATAGCGAAAATGCCTGCTTAGGAGGAGACTGTTTCAGGAAGTATATTTTCAGGCTGATTCCAGACTTCCCAGGGAGGATTTCCTTTGGCGAGTAAGGTATCGAGCTTCATTTTGTCTTTGAGGGTATCCATCGACTGCCAAAAGTCCAGGAATCGGTGTGTTGCCAAGCGGCCCTCGCTAATCAACCGAGAAAACGGCTCTTCGACCAGTTCATCTCCAAACTCGATATAATCAAATATCTCTTTTCGCAACGCAAAATAGCCAATATTGATCCATAGGTCGGCGTCAGAAATCGGGTGAACGGCTGTAACCATCCCGGAGTCCTGATCAGAGCGAACCACATGAAAACTACCCGTTGGTTGATAAGTAGCAAAAGTTCCTACTGCATCCGGCTTGGCTTCTAATTCAGAAATCAAGGTAGGCAAATGAACGTTAGACAGGCCATCCGAATAATTGGCGAGGAACATTTCTTCTCCTTCGAGGTGCTCCTTTACTTTCATTAGCCGCATGCCAATATTGGAAGAGTGGCCTGTATCGACAAAGGTGATTTTCCAATCTTCAATATCAGAGTTGAGCAATTCGATCTCCTTCCCTCCTTTTTCAAATACAAAATCATTAGAGATGGTTTCATCATAATTGATGAAATAATCCTTGATCACATCTCCTTTATATCCAAGACACAGAATAAAATCTGTGTGCCCGTAATGTGCATAGTATTTCATCACATTCCACAAAATAGGCCGATATCCGATTGGGATCATCGGCTTGGGAATAGCATCAGAATAGTCTCTGATTCGGGTTCCCTGCCCGCCACAAAAAAGGACGACTTTCATAATTTAGGTACTAAATATGTTAAACGATTGTGAGAAAAGGTGCTTGTCGGGAAATACTTACTCTCATAGGGGCATTACTGAGCCTCCAATGACGCTCAGTAATGCCCTATGTGTGTTCTGTCGATCTTAAGAAAAGACCTTTGCTTCCGGAATAGGAACGACAAACTGTCCTCCCCAGTCTCGGATATGAGCCATTTGCTCCATAATCTCTTTGCGAAGATTCCAAGGTAGAATCAGCACATAATCAGGTTTCGTTTCATTGATTTTTTCAGGTCCGTAAATAGGGATATGGGTTCCGGGCAGGTAGTTGCCTTGCTTGTGCGGGCTTCTATCTACCGTATAATCCATAAAATCCTGCCGAATTCCACAGTAATTCAGGAGGGTGTTTCCTTTTCCAGGCGCTCCATACCCGACCACTGTTTTTCCTTCCCGCTTTTTCTCGATCAAAAACCCGAGTAATTTGCGTTTGGTTTCTTTTACCTGCTCTTCAAAAGAGGCATAGAATTCAAGCGTTTTGATTCCCATCCTTTCTTCACGAGCCAACAACTCCTTTGCACGCTCAGAAACAGGCTTTGAATCATCCTGGTTATGACGACCATAAATCCGGATAGATCCTCCATGAGAAGCCAGTTCTTCCACATCAAACAAGGTAATTCCATGATGATGGAAAATCTCCGTTACTGTAGTAAAGGAAAGGTATGAAAAGTGCTCATGATAGATGGTATCGAACTGGTTTTCCTCCATCAGACGCAACAAGTGGGGAAATTCCATTGTAATCACACCGCCCTCCCCGAGGAAGATCTTCATACCTCCTACAAAGTCATTGATGTCCGGCACGTGGGCCAATACATTATTTCCAAGCAGGAGATCTGCTTTTCCATATTTTTCAACCAGGTAATTGGCTGTTTCAACACCAAAAAACTTAACCTCGCTTCTTACTCCTTTTTCAATTGCGTATTCAGCGACATTTCCGGCAGGTTCAATTCCCACTACGGGTACTCCTTTTTCTACAAAATACTGAAGGAGATAGCCGTCATTACTGGCAATCTCTCCCACCAGGCTATTTTCATTGAAGCCAAACCGCTCTACCATCAAGTCGGTATATTTTTTGGCATGTTTCAACCAGCTATCTGAATAAGAAGAGAAATAAGCATAGTCATCAAATATCTCTTCTGGCGCGACAAATTCTTCCAGTTGAACCAAAAAACATTTGTGGCACACATACGCGTGAAGTGGATAAAATGGCTCCATCTTATTCGCATTCTCAGGCTTTACATGGTTTTGACAAAGGGGAGACATTCCCAAATCCACAAAATTATGAGAAAGCGGAGTATTACAAAATCTACAAGTACTTTCAGTTGCACTTAAGTCCAGGATCAGGTCGGCGGTTTCAGAGGTTTTTACAGAGTTAGACATGCGCTCAATAAAGTTATTAATGTAATAGTAGAATACACAATCAATTCTTTACGGGCTTACTCCCGCAAAATCTTTAGTCAAATAGGGATATTTTTGGTCTTTTTCAGACATTACAGTAGGCTCCATCGGCCAGCTAATTCCAATTAAAGGATCATCAAACCGAATTCCTCCTTCACTTGTTGGCTCATAATAAGCGGTATGGTGGTAGATCAATTCGGAATGTTCTTCCAGGGTTTGGAATCCATGGGCAAAGCCTTCAGGAACATAAATCATTCGCATATTTTCAGCAGAAAGTTCGACGCCAATATGCTGCAAATAGGTAGGAGATTCTTTTCGGATATCGATGATCACATCATACACTTTCCCCTTAATACAGCGAATCAACTTGATCTCGGCGTGAGGGGGGTTCTGATAATGCATACCTCGCAGCGTCCCGATATCATTGGTATGTGAATGATTAAATTGCACAAAGGGCTTTGTATGCGGGATTGCCTCAAACTCACGCTGACAAAAAGTACGTGCAAACAATCCCCGATCATCCTGAAAGGGTTCCAGGTCAATAATAAAAGCGCCTGATAGCGGTGTGGAATGAAGTATCATACCTGGGAAGTAACCGTTAACGTTTGGTCAATTGCTCCGCTTGCCAGGAGTTGCTGGATGACATTCAACCGGATCAGGTTAGATTTCCGGTAATTGACATCTGCAAACCCAATTGCATTCAGGCCCTCGATCAGGCCACTCACTGTTGACTTTAGGTCATAAAGCGGCTGATGGTCGGGTGCCAGTTCTTCAAACAAATCAAAATTCACCCGATAAGATCGCTTATCTGGTTCCGCATCCTCATTGATAGAGACACTTACATCCGGCAAGAGTTCCTGTACCATATAGGCAAGCTCTTTTACCTGATAATTCCAGGAATTACTTCCTGTATTGACTACCAAAAAGTCGCCTCCATTATCAGAACTTCTCCCATGCGACCAACGAATCGCACGTGCCATATCGAGCACATTGATCAGCGGTCTCCAGGGGGTACCATCACTGAGGATCGTAATTTCTTTTGCGGTAAGAGCTCCGGCAACAAAATCGTTAATCACCAAATCCAGTCGCAATCTTTCACTCATCCCACACGCTGTCGCAAAGCGATGACAGGTAATTTGAAAGTTTCCGTCAGCAAGCGGCTCCAGATCCCGCTCGGTATTGATTTTGGATTTTGCATACGCCGTGAGCGGGTTCAAGCTTGAACTCTCAGTTCTGGGCGTATCTTCTGCAGATCCATACACAGAACAACTAGAAGCAAAAATAAACTTCTTAACTCCTCTCTTTTTGGCTTTTTTGGCCAATTCAACAGTTGAGTTATAATTAATGTCCAGGGTAACCGCTTCAAATCGGTTGCCAATTGGATCATTGGAAATAGCAGCAAGTGCTATAACGGTATCTACCCCATCCAGTATTTCCTCCGGAAAACTTCGAATATCTCCATAATATTGAATATCCAGCGCATTGTCTGGAAAGATAGAGTTACTCGTAGCATATTTGGAGAAATAACCGATGTCGTACCCGATCAGGGTCGCATCTGGATAATGTTTTCTAAATTCTCTTGCTAGTCCTGGTCCGACATAGCCCAGGTTTCCTGCAATTAGCACTTTCATAGCCTATAACTGATTTAAAGGTGATATGGGTAAAACTATACGAAAATAATCTATTCGACAAGCAAGAATAGTTTCCTACTCTTACATAATCTCATAAAGATGAAAGGCATATCTATAGCCTATTTCCGGGGTAGGATTCACAATATTTCACCATAAAACCTCAAAAAATGCCACCTTTCGCTCCTTAATTTGGGCGCAAGGTACACGATAAATTCAATTATTGGTATCGATTCCCGCGAACGGTCATTTTTCTAAATCGAAAGGTATTTTTAGTTGGAAATTATAAATCAGGCCCTATAAATATGGCCGAATCTATTGCAGAAAGACAAGAATTCAGGAGCTTAAGATTCCATCGTCCTGGCTATGAAGAAGTAGATATGAAAGGTATTGAAATGGCAATCTGCCTGTGGGAATTATTTCAACTTTCGTCTTCCTGTAAAACTCCTATACCTGAACTCCAGAATAAGTCATACAAAAAGGCAAATGATTTACCCGCTAGCAGGAAGGCGGTTGGCAGGAACCAGTATTACTGCTGGATCTCAGCGTAAGCGGCTTCATTATTTCTTTCGCTCTGTTCTCTGAACATGTTTTTATAATACTCGTTCCGAATCGTAATGATGGAGATTACCATGATAATAAAAATCACGTGGTAGCCATGGTTATATTCTCCAATAGACGATTCGGTCATGCCCGAGAGCATGAAGTACAAAGTGAAGTGGATAAAGGCTAATGCAGGCACAATGCCCCGTTTATTGAGAAACAGGGCGCCTCGCATGGCAACAAAAAAGGTAATCAGGAAAAATATTGCTCCAAAAATACCAATATCAAATAAAGCCTGGAAAAAGGCATTATGCGTTACCGATACATTAATTTCCTCGGAGGCTTCCAGATTACCAAATTTCCGTTTCCATTTATTATAAACACCGGAGCCGTAGGCCCCGAATTCGCCATACCCATAGAGGTGCAATGTCTTAATCTCTGAAAATTCCTGAACACAAGCTTCCCAGATAAATCCCCTTGAGTTTCCCGATGAAAGCTCCTCTTCCCCTCCTCTGGAAAGCTGGGATGCGGATTCATTACTCGCAATACTTTTCAGGGTAAACATCAGCAAAAAAGGCAGCGCGGGTACAATGAACACTGCAGCCTTAAGCATACCGAGTTGACGGATTTGTTTCAAGCCGTAAATGGCTAATATCGTTATCAGTGCATTAAGAATCGTACCGCGTGAATCCGCCAAAATAACTGCCAATACACAAACTGCAATATTAGCAATCACAATCTGCTTATAAAGGGGACGAAGTTTGATGTAGATCAACAGGGCAAAATTCATTACAAAGATAGCACCAGCATAAATCCCGAGAATATTAGGGTGTCCATATCCAGAAAGGGGAAAACCTGATGGTTTGGTATGAATCCCCATCAAACTGAGAATAAACCGTTCCGACTCCAGATCAAGCGGAGGTGGCGGCTTTATTCCAATCGGGATATCCAATAGCAGGGTTATCACATTCAGTAAAATGATAAAGGAAGGAACCGAAACCAGTGCAACAGCAATTGTTCGGGTAGTTCCATCATAATCATTTGCCTGACGATAGATATTACTCAAGGCGAGGTATCCAAAGATGAAAAGGAGAAATATCTGCGCACTGGTATTCACTTTTGCCATGGACGAAAGGAAGAAATTATTCGTCCGCATAGTACTCCCTATGATGAAGAATAAAAAAGTGAGTACCAGATAGAAGTCTGGTTTTACAAACAATTTCCCAACATACATCTTCCCACGCTGGAAGAGGGAAAACCGCGCAATCCCTGCGATTAAAATAACATTCGGCAATATCTTTGTCAGGACATTATCGCCTAATATGTGCTTGAAAGGAAGCAACATTGCGGCAAAAATAATGACAAATATCCAAATACTACTCTTCATAAAACACGCATCTCTATTTTGAAAAAAGGGCTATTTACACAAAAAGCTTTACTACCCGAACTCCTCCCATCGCAATCAATATAGATTTGATATATACTTTAACGGCCATTAGGTTCGAAAAGTCGCAAGCGAGTAAACATTGTTTGAGTAAAGGGAGTCGCCGACCCTTGGTTTGTGCCATCACTTCATTAATCATGGCAGCATGATAAGCTTCCATTTCATACCGGGAATAGAACTTGAAAAACCCCGGAGAGTTTCCCCATTTTGTGCGGAGGCGATCCAGGACCTTCATTCTGCTATCAAATGCCGTGGACAAGCGATCGCCATAATGTACCCGCTGAATAGCAGTTGTACCTGAAATCGATACGACCTTTCCTTCCTGACTTGCACGGACACATATATCCCAATCCTCAAACCCATTTAGCTCCGTGTCCAGTTCTCCGATTTTTCTCAGACAACTCGTCCGAAAAGATAGAATGGAGGCCAGGTTGATCGTAAAATTCCCTGACATCAATTCCTTAAATACATTTTTTGGCGGAGTAATAGCAAGTACGCCCATATCTTTTTTCTCAATGACCCCTTCAACATGCCGCACATAACCCGAATAGGCAAACACAACTTCAGGATCCTGAAAGGCCTCTACCGTCAACGCCAAATGATTAGGTTTCCACCAGTCATCGTCGTCCAACAAGGCAACAATTTCGCCACTTGCACGCCGAATTCCTGCATTTCGGGCACCCGCTATTCTAAGATTTACAACATTATGCACTACCTGTATGCGGTCATCGCCAAATTCGCCAATAACCTCATTCACCGCATCCCGGGAATTGGGGTCATCATTGATTACAATGCATTCCCAATTGCCATAGGTTTGGGCCATAACAGACTCCAGTGATTCCCGAAGATAATCGACACGTTGATAGGTAGGTAATATTATAGATACTTTACTTGACATTTTTTGAATCTTAAATAATAGGACAGAAGAATTTTTTGGTAAAAATGGCTGTACTTATTTATGTTTTTCAAGGATGGTTCAGCATACGGTGAGGCAAAAACTTCCGAATTACCATTTTGATTTTTTCCCAAGACGTAAGGCCGTGATACTTTTCGTACACAGCAAGGTCTGCAGCTTCATCGACCACCATTTCTACAGGATGAACCAGTGGCAGGTCGATCTCTTCCAGTTGCATATGCGCAAACTGATTATCGCCTTCGGTAGTATGCGTTGAATCATCTCCAAACCCGATGTTCACCGCCAGGTTTTTCTTGGGAATAATTGATACACCGCCCCGGGTTATTCGGGTGTACATCCATTGATAGTCCCACCAGGTGATATTGGGATCCCGCTGGTAAGCCTGCTCCAGTTTATGCATTACATAATCCGTTTCAGGGCGGGTAAAGAAGAAGTGATTTACCTTCCCTTGCTCACGCATAATCTGAAAATCCGGAATATTATAATTGTAGTGTTTCCACGCTCTGGCCCAGGATGCCCATCCCCAGGTAGTCCCCATCCAGGAAAAATAATACGACTCGGGTTCCTCCGGTTTCCATCCCCCGAGGTAATTCATGGCAGCAATTTCCATCACCCGCTCATCGTCTTTATATTTTTCCAGCAACTCCTGACAATACCAGAAAAAACTCTGACTGGGCAGAATATCATCTTCGAGGATAATCCCCATTTCTTCCTGCTCAAAAAACCAGGTCATTGCTTGATGCGGCGCGATGCCACATCCGAGGTTTTCTTCCCGAAAAAGGGTCTTGACCTCACACTCCCAATCCACCTGATCGATGATCCTCCGGGTGGCTTCACATTTCTCCGCTTCCCCGACTTTATGTTTCCTCGGTCCGTCAGCACCTACATACAAGCGAGGGGGTTTTATTTCGCGAATGGCATTAAAAACAGCCTGTGTCGTATCCGGCCGGCTGAATATCAGCAGAAGGATCGGGGTCCGGAATTCTTCTTGTCCATTTAAAGAACCAGAAGTATATAGTTCGTTTTCCATATTATTTCTTCAAGTATTTGGGGAATAAAAATGGGATCAGAATTGCTTTCGTTTGCATCCATCCGATCTTATACAATTTAGGGACCATAAACGATGTCAGGTACCCGGAAATCATATAGGAAATCAAGGTCGCTACCGCCGCACCATACCCCTGGTACAGTGGGATTAACCAATAATTGAGACCAACATTCGATACTGCTCCCATCACAGTGAACATAAAAGCCTCTTTCAAGAGTCCTTCATTCACCAGATAATTATTGCGGGCAACTCCTAAGAACACAAACACTGCTGCCCAAATGTGGATCGAAAACATCACATCTGCGCCCTGATATTTATCGGGGAATAAAATGCCAAATATGAAGGGAGCGAGAAGGGAAGCAGGTAAACTGATCAGAATCGCGATCCCGGCATTTAAATCGAAGTAGGACTGAAATCGCTTGATATAGGTTTCTTCTCCCAGTTCCTTACTCTTGATCAATGAAGGAAACAAAGACGAACCAATAATCATCGGAATAAAATACCAGATCTCAGATAGCTTTGCTGCGACTGAATAGATTCCTACTGACTTGTCATTATCGTCTATAATCTGCCCTAACATTACCTGATCAAGCTTTATATATATGACGATCATAACCGTTGAAAGTAACATCGGCATCCCTTCCTTGAGGAGGCTCTTTGCCAGGCGCCATTCAAACTTCCATTTGGAAATGAGATTTCCTGCATGACGGTACATCACAACCAGTCCGATTACGCTCAGGACATCCAACAACACCTCCAGCACGACAAAGTGAAGTAAGCTTCGGGCAGAGAGAATAAAATATATTTTCAGGGCCGTAATGATCAGGAATGCTATATTTCGTGCCCAGACAGCATACTTGGATTGAACCTGTGATTGAAACCAGAAGTCAATGGTTTCGAGGGACTTAAAAATATATGCAGAGGCAAAAACGCTGACGATAATATGCATTTGTTGGTCCTCAGGACGTATGATCATAATCCCGATAACAGAACAGATCAGCATCAAAAATCCCCCCATTAGCCGAAGGCCGAAAGTCGTCCCCAAAATCCGGTCTTTCAACTCAGGTTTCCTGACGATATCACGAATGACAATGGACTCAAGACCCAGGGTAGAAATAACCACAAAGAACTCGATAAAAGCACGGCCAAAATTATATTTTCCGTAGTTCTCCTCTCCCAGGTAGTTGGCCATCCATACCATGACGAATAGCCCGGTTCCCATTACGAGTATTTTGTCGACGAATAGCCAACCTACGTTTTCTAAGATTTTACCTAAGCCAGGGTGCTTTTCTAACTCCCGCTTCACAATATTTGGGAGATATGAGGCAAGCTTTGCCATAAGAGGGCTATCGAATAATAAGGTGAGAAGATACTACGAAGTGTAGAGGTGAAAAAAAGTACTTATCAAGATGTTTCTGCCAAGTGGTCATTTCAAAACTTGCTACCCCTCCTAAACGACCTTTCCATTGCTCGGTTCTTTTCACGAAATCTTGTATATACTTAGACATTTGAAGTTCATTGTTTTAACTCGAACAGACGCAAGTTATAGAAAAGCTATTTAGGAGAATTGATTGCGATGTTGAACGGCTAAAAATAAATCCTGAACTGTGCTTCTTACGGGCAGTAAGGTTTTTCAAGAATTGCACCTTTTTTTATTCTGAAATATAAGCCACCATCTTCGACGTCATACCCTGAGAATCCACCAGGAATAGAGACCGGATACTTGGGCTTAGCGATATTCAACCTAATCTACATGGATTAAATCGCGATTCTATTTACAGAAAATGATGCAGTCGCTAGCACAATGGGCCTGCTTCTATCCAAAGGTTCATGTCCTAAATCATTTCCGGTAATTTATTCAGAGGCAGATCCCCCTTCCCTGTTTCGGTATTGGATTGCGGGCAATACTGCTTCCAATAGTCAACATAAAAAATTGATTATCAAGACAATACCAACAATTCCACCTCAATCAATAGCTATACGGCTAAGGCAAAACAAGTCCCCTCCTCAACGACATACGTGCTGTATATCAGTTCCATCGCTATATGCATGTTATCAGAAGACGTCCAGGAAACAAAGATTCCATTTGCTTCTCTTACAATTCAGGGAATATCTGCCCGACAAACAAGAGAATCCATACAGGCGGACTCTCTCCCAAACCGATACCTCTTCATGAGTTTACCTCGGGTAATCCAAGTCCATGTCAATTATCAGGAAGACAGGAATGGCGGGAGTATTCCCAAAAGAGAGGGACTGGTCACAATAGGTTGCCAGTAAGAATTCCGATCGAATCGTAGCTTTTGCTCTGCCTAAAGAGAGAAATCTGCTCCTTTTTAGCCCATTTCTATTCATTCAGGAAGGTATTTCCAGCTATTTCAGATTTCCTGTCTCCTCCATTCCAATCGAATAGAGGCAGTCAAAAATCCAGCCAAACGAATAGCCTTACGCTGCAATAATATGCAGGGTACAGGTTTGATCCGATACATGATAGGTGGATTGGAAACAGGAATCTTAGCGTGCCTTATTCGGCTTAGGAAGAAGAAGCATCCAAAGCAGGAAACTTGCGATTTTTCAAGGCATACCTTCCTTTTTTGAATTTAGCCAATATCCGCATTCGCCCATCCAAAATCGCTTGAAAATAACTCCCGGTGCTATTAATTCGAAGTACATAACGGGATTGAGGCCACTGCAATTTCTTAGGTAGGCATCTTCCTTCCAGAGTCGTAAAACGAATGAATCCCTCCTCACGAAGCAGTCTGTCCTGACGGGGGGTATAACTCCCCAGGAAACCTCCGGGATACGCCCAGATCAGATCGGCATTGTGTTTTTCAAGGAATTTTTTGCAAATCGACACAGATTTTCTAAAACTATCATAGTCCATTTTAGAAGCTACGCGATGATAGGCATTGTGAGCTCCAATGATCATTCCAGCTGCTTTCAAGGTTTCCACATCAGCATCCCACATTTGATCATCGTCATTGAGTTCAGCAGGATTCAGAAAGAAAGTAGCGGTTACTCCGTGCTTTTTTAATACAGGCAATGCGTATTTCACATGCGTACTGATGTTATCATCAAACGTAATAATCACACCTTTTCCATGGAAGGTCGCTAATTCAGAAGGGTTGATCACCTTAAATCCAGCGTCTTTTATGGCTTGAATGTGCGCATCAAAATCTTCCATATACACGGTGTATCGGTCTGCTTCTTCATCGGGAGCGTCAGTTGGAATGATTTTGTGGTAGCATAGGCTGATGATTCGATCACTTTTATCTGTTGGCGCTACCCTGAATAGGATTTCGTAAAATATTTTCTCAATAAATACCTTCATTTCATTGTCCTTTTACTCACTTGATCCAATATCCAATTAACCTGCGTGTATACCCTCCTGCGAGATGGAGTAAAATCCACGCTTGCGAATAATTCTTTACGATATACTTGGTGTAATATTTTAAATTTCCTTTGCCTTCTACATCAAACAAATGCTTGACAAAATTTTGAATTGATTTTCGTCTGCGGAAAATTTCCTCATTGGGCTTATAGGCACATAGCCTGGCATCCATATTTGCATACAATTCAAATCCCTTATTGCGGAGGGCTCTCGAAAAATCAAGCGCTGCCATATAATGAGGAAAGTTTTGTGCATCAAATAATCCTACGCGTTCAAACACAACACCAGGCACCCAGATGGCTTTTCCCGCAAAAATAGAAACGGGCTGTAAGCCACCCCATTCATCAGCAGGTAAATGCGCTATCAAAGACTGAGAATGCCCTAGTGTTCCGATCTCTTTTTCGCCACCATACACCCCGCTACCAGTTTGCCGATCGATCTCTAATGCGCCCATCACTGCCAATGGCTTCCTCCTCCCCCAATATATCATATTTTCAATAAAATCTGTGGGCAAAATCACATCACTATCTAACAACAGCACAAATTTTGTTCCTTTTTTCATGGCATATTTAATGCCCTGATTTGCAGACTCTGCCCACCATCGAATACCCGATAATTCCATGACAGTTGCCCGAGGCACAAATGCCAAAGCTTCCTCAGCAGGCTTGCTGGCTCCTTCCCCAATAACCAATATCGTCTCAAAGTCCTGAAAAGATTGCATATGCAAAGATTTCATACATGGACTGATATCGGCATTCACATTATGTGAAATAACGACATGAATCATCCCATTAGCAATTTGCGAGTGTCCTTTTAACCGACTGCAATTTACCTACTATTCTTTATGACAGGACGAATACTTGCTGACTGGAATAATTTAATGACTTAACGGTAAGGAATTGGATTCGAGTGAACAAAACCTCACATAAAGATTCAACCGCGATACAATAAAAAATGCCCCACAGGAATTCCTGCAGGGCACAGACAAGATACAACAACTATAATTCTTACAGACCTTTATATAGTTTTATCTATATTAATCAACTATCGTAATGAGTTGCGCATGCCGCTCGAAATACGTTCTCACAACTACATAATAGTTACCAGCGCGTCTTCTGCGACCTCCAGTAGGAACCTGAACCGTATTTACACCAGGCGTTACCGGAACGATAGTACGGAATACTCTCCGTCCGTTTACTTCCCGCATTACCACAATTGCATGACTCACATCGGTTTCCAGAAGAAACTCTACATTCAGGGGATCACCCTTTGCAATGGGTACTGGATAGCACTCGATATAAGCCTGTACAGTTGGATCGTAATTTACCTCAACCACATCAGAGTAGGCAAATGTTCCATCCGTACTGGTTTGCTTGACCCGGTAATACAGGGTTCCCTGAACCGGGCTCCAGTCATACGCTTCGTAAGCTTGCTCGTTGCTGGAATTCCCCAAAGAGGAAACCGTTTCCACATCCTGATACACAACCCCGTCTACAGACCGCTGCATTGTGAAGAAGTCATTTTCCAACTCAGAATCGGTAGTCCATTCTACTTTTACTAATTCCTGCGCATAGTCAGGAGTAGCTGTGATGTTACCAAACTCTGTTACCGGTACAACCGGAGGAATCGTCGTTACATTATCCAGGAAGAAAGCCGGGGTAGCACTCAGTTCAATTCCGGTTGCTGCCACCTCATCTTCTATCTCGGTCAAAGTATAATCCCAATCGCGACGGGTAACGGCTGCCAATCCAAACGATGCAGGGAAATCATAGGTTTCAATTGCATTTTCTGAACCGTCTGTCGAGGTTCTGGCCCACAACATGTAGCAGAAAGTTCCGTCAGTCATCTCATATGCCGCTCCAGCTACTCCCGAAGGCAAGTTGAGCTGCGAGGTACGACCAGGGTCAAAGGTGGAAGTTGTACTGAGGTCCATGAAGGTCTTTTGCAAGACCGCTGCCCCTGTGTACACTTGAGCATATGGCAAATCTCTAAACAGGCTCTCATACAAGCCCATTATCTGTGAAGGCTCAACCGCGTCTGCCATATCTTCCATTTCATTGAGACAGTGGTAGTGCATGCTGATCAATCCGCTCTCACGAGCTACAAGAGCTGCCTTGACAAGGAAGTTGCGTTGTGCTTCTTCTCCTCCAATCGAACCATTCATCGACTCACGTGGCACGCCGGTATGGGCAAGTGAAATATGCTTTGCCGGATAATTATTTCCATCGTAGTCATACTGGTCGAGGATATCCTTCATTTCCTGAACGGCAGTAGCAACAGAAGCTGCCGCTGCGTCCGAATGACGATTTCCTGATTGTACACCCGCATCTTCATGTGGATAGGCAACCATACTCAGGACATCGAAGTAGGCACCTCCTGTTTCAGGGAAATCAGTATCAACATCTCCGTTTGAAGGATTATCTGTATTTCTCAGAATCGCATCCAGGAAACTCGGGTGCTGAATTCCCCCCAATACCACCATTGCATCTGCATCCAGGTAGCGAATCACTTCATAAGCGATACGCAACATCCGAATGTAGTCATAAACAGGAGCGTTCAACTGATCAAGATCACAGGCATCCGGATCATTGTTCCACCAGTCGGCAGCTGTAGAAGCGCCATCGGTCGTGAAGTCAACAGAGTCCATTACGGACCAATATTTCACCTGATCCTTATTCTCGGATACAAGTTGATACACGTAATTTGCAAAAAGATTGTCCTCATTTACTTCGGTCCCGTTTGCACCCCCATCCCAGATATCTTCATATAGCTTATCAAACATCTGAGAAGAGTTACCACAGTTTACAGAAGCGTCTTTGTGAGAGGCCATTGGATAGCCCAGGACACCCGTAACCTGCATACCCAGGGTATTGGCATAATGGTTCAGTTTATTGGTATAGAAATCATACCCCTGAGCTTCTGCTTCCCACTCTCTGAGACGAAGGCGCACTGCTTGTCCGCCTACTCCGTCTGCTCCAGCAACTCCCGGATTACCTGCGAGGATATTTCCAAGGCGATTGTAACTCCAACCTGGGATTTTCAATACGTCAGCTCCTACGAGGAATGATCCGTCATGTGAGGGCACATTGTCGTGAGCGGTATCTATAGATGGAGGAGGGTTAGTGGTTCCACCACCGCCACCACCAGTAGGGGGAGCAGGAGGAGTTGATCCATCATTTCCAATGGTAAGGCCATTCGCATCTACGATTCCCCACCACTCCGCAATTGCATCGAGTTCGTCCTGGTGCGTAGGGAAACCACTTGGCTGCTCATTGTTAAAGCATTCGTTATTGTTCAAACAAACGATTGGTGATTGTACCTGGTAGCCGTTGTTTCCGTTACAGTAATCAATATTTTCCGGATACCATACGAGGTTATCATAGCCTTCATTGTCGAAGCTATCATCAGGATGCCAGAAAGGATTTCCCAGCAATAAGCCTCTCCAAACCTGGCAGACGTACTGATTGGTTCCGAAAATACGTCCGGTATGGATAATTTTGTTTTCGAAGGCCTTACAGTTAGTCGTCCAACTCAAAGCGATTCCCGTATTCCCATTATTGATCATATAGTTTCCTTTGACATGAACATACTTGCTCTCGGCTTCAACCTGAATTCCTGATCCAGAATAGTTTTTGATGCTTACCGGGTCATAAGGGTAAGAACCTACTACCAGGTTATTAGCGAGAATGAGAGGGTTATTTGCCGTTCCTTCACATCGGAAAAAGTTGATTACATCTTCTACCTTGCCTTCATAAGCAACGTTTTTGATGTAGTTCCATTCGACACCGACGTTTCCGCCCTGGACATCGGTTACCATGACAAACTGGGAATTTTCACCGTTAGGATCCCGCTCATCCAGGTAGCCACCATTTCCGTCAGAAGGACGTCCTGCGATATTCGTCCAATGGTTATACCGAACGGAAATAGGCGCACCCACCTTGGGCTCCTGAATCCAAAAGCCGCGAAAGCCGACTCCGGTATTATGCTCAAATTTTATAGCGGCGGGTTGCCAGGCATGGACAGCCTTGCCCTGGGTTTCGCCATATTGATTGGGATTTAATCCCTCGAACGTACAGTAGGTAATCTCCACATCTCCACCATCGCCATTGTAAATGTTCATTCCATTTTCGGAAGAACGGAAAGTACAGTTATAGAAGGTCACTTTCTGAGTGGTGTAAATGCTGACAGTTCCGTTGAAAATCACATCTGTGTAGGAACCGCCTTCATCGATCGTGGCGTTGTTCATGACAGTTTGCCCAAACGATAATGCTGGAGCTAGGGAAAAATACAATAAGAGCGTTAATAGGTTAACAGTTAAGAATGAATGTTTCATTGAGGTAAAGTGGTTAAAAGTAAAGGCTAAGACTTCCCCGTCCGACATAAGTTTATGTCGGTTTGTATGTCTGCTTCTGGCGTTTATGCAGACAGGGGTCCTCCATCTCCTACAGGTTAAGCGGGAGAAGGTCGCCTGAGTCCACCTGAAAGAGCCTTTCAGGGTTTGTCAAGCAATTAGCGATACAGAAATGCTACAGGATTCTAAAATGTTTGTTTAACAGGAATCTGTAAATTGGTTAAAGATGATTAGAAGTGAAATGTAAAAAGAACGAGCATTGAGAATAAAAAAAGTTGATTAAAAAACAGGTTAAGTAAAGAACGGTTTATTTGGTAATGGCTACTTTTTGTGCGAAAACTTCCAGGTGATTACTCACCACCACATAGTAGTAGCCTTTATTTATTTTGTCAGTAGGAATCAGGATTTCATGCCTGCCTCCCGATATGGATTCAGTGTAGGACCAAACGGTTTGGCCACTTACATTCTTCATCGTCAGGACAGCATCTGATGCCTCGACCATTTGAAATTCAACCCGAATATCTTCTCCCTGACTTACAGGAACGGGATGTGCAACCAAAAACCCTGCTGCCTGCTGTTCGAATTCAATTTCAATCACCTGAGAATAGGTAAAGGTGCCATCCAGATCTGTTTGTCGCAGGCGATAATAGCTGCTGCCGATAACTGGATTCAGGTCATACCCATCATATCGCTGAATCTGGGTCCTGTTACCTTGTGATTGAATATTTTCCAGGGCTTCAAACAGCACGCCATCTATTGATCTTTCAATGGTGAAATAGTCATTATCAAGTTCGGAGGCAGTTGCCCATTCCAGATGAATCAGCTGATTTCCCGGTTCAGGAGTCGCCTCAAAAGAGAGGAATTCGACGGGAAAAGAAACCGCAGCAGATGCCAGGAAGAAACTCGGTGCAGCACTGAGTGAAATATTATCCGGTGGAATCACAGAACTGGATCCCGTTTCTGACTCATCCCACTCTGTTCGTGTCAACTGTCCGATTCCCATTGAACCGGGAAAAGAAAAGTTTGTGCTACCGGTTTCATTATCCGTCTGAGCTTCCGCCCACAAAAAGTAACAGTACTGGCCCCCTGAAGTGAGGTAAGCGCCTCCTCCTACCCCATTCGGCAGATTCATCAGGGCTGTTTGAGGTGCATCAAAAGAAGCATTTTCCAGTAAGCCAGCAGTAGTCCGCATCGCAATTCCCGCTTCAGTAGCTTGTTGCGAATAAGGTCCGGATCCCGACAGGTTTTCATACAGTCCCATCAACTCGCCCAGGTCATCTGCCGTACCCACATCATAAGCTTCTCCCAGGCCTTGATAATAAAGAGAGATAATCCCCTCGCTTTCAGCCTCTACAGCAGCTTTTATGATAAAATTACGCTGTATTTCTTCACCGCCTATGATGTCGTCAAATACTTCTCTATCAATTCCGGTACGACCCACTGACATATATTTCTTAGGATACAGATAACCGGTATAGTCATAGACACCTAACAGATCTGTAAAGTCCGTCATCGTTGCTGTAATTCCCTTCGCAGCGGCATCTGAAGTACGGTTGTAATTCCATCCTCCACTGTACCAGCGTACCAAGGAAGAATGATACGGGTATGCCTCGAAACTGAGGATATCAAAATAGGCCCCTCCTGGGAAAGGATAGTCAGTTGGTTCGACGGCGCCTCCACTTGGGTTATCTGTATTTCGCAACACAGCATCCAGAAAGCTGGTATATCGAATCCCTCCGAGGCTCACATATGCAGTCGGATCAATAGATTTCACGACTTCATAGGTAATCCGGAGCATCCGCACATAGTTTTGAATGGGCGCTTTGAGCTTCAACAGATGACAGGGATCAGGATCGTTTGTCCACCAATTATCGGTATCCCATTCATTCAACCAGCCATAGGTATCCTCATCAAAGTCAACGGAGTCAAGCGGTGTCCATATTTTCACGTAGTCTTTGTAGGTACTCACGGTTTCAAAGACATACATCGCATACGGATTATTCTCATTGACCGGGGTTCCGTTCAAGCCGCCATCCCAGATGGGTTCGTACATATCTGCAAACAACTCCGAACGATCTCCGCTTGATCCACAATACACATCGGTATCTTGCTGCGAATCGGACGGATACCCCAGGATCGCTGTGATATTACGCGCTCCTAATGTGGTGTACATATGATTCAATCCAGCCACTTTACTTGCATATCCATTGGATTCCAGATCCGCAGCCTGAAGGCGAAGGCGAACTGTTTGTACCCCTGCTCCTTCGGCTGCCGCAATAGCAGGATTTCCGATTGCAATATTCCCTAACTCACTCAAGGTCCAGCCATTTTCAGCCTTTAGATTTACTCCCAGCTGAAAACCAGCATTGTACGCCGGAATGTCGTCATGAGCATTCGCAGGATGTGGACTCGTTCCGCCTGAATTGCCCACCAATACTTTTGAAGAGAATGGCGCAACCGTAACCGATGTCGGGTACGTATTACCTTCCAGATCGTCGTGGGCAGCAGCCAGCGGGAATGTCATCGGATTATCTGATTCATTGGTATAAATAACCAATTCCTCATTCACGTATTCACTTCCCGTGTTTTGGCTGGGATCTACTTGAATCCATTCACCCAGGTTTTGGGCAGCATCATCAACGTCAATCCAATAATGACCTCGAAATACTACTTTGTCCCGGTTGGGATTCACATAAAAATTATCATCAAAGATTCCGAGGTTATCCCAGTTGTCGTATACGCTCACCAGGCGAACCGAAGTGTGGGCGGGATGGACAGTGGTTGAATAACAAATATTTCCGCTGACCTCCATCCCCAAATAGGTTCCATAATGATCCGTATCATTGTCGTAGATAGAAATCTGTGCGGAGGGTGTATTGAATATGTGATTGCCTGTGATCGTATGGTCATAGGCCTCAGAATTGACCATCACTCCTCCTTTTCCGGTATTGATGATTGTATTATTTTCCACGGTATGGCCGTGCGTATAGTTATCGAGATAAATCCCATAAACTGCGATCGCAGCCGGGTCTCCAAAAGGAGGAGATGCCAATGCGTCATGGTAACTTTCATGATTACCAAACACGTTCATGATGATATTATTGCGGTAAATACTGTTGTAAGAAGACCAGCCCCACGTATGGATACCCGCTCCATCTGATAGGTTAAGGCAGGCATTTTTGATGACATTCTTCTCCACTACAGAGTTCATCACATTGGCCTCTAATGCTGTATAGCCTGTGTTCGTAAACGTGTTATAGGCAATTGAAGCATTGTCTACTCCGTGGAGGTGAAATCCGACCATTCCCATCCATCCCGACACCCCAAAGCCCGGCACCAGACCAATGTCTGAAACTGTATTTCGGCTGAAGTCTGCGCCGACACATTCCCGGACAAACAAGCCTCTCCCCAGAATATCTTTAAAGACATTGTCCGTTACCACGAGGTCATTTCCCCATATTTCAATCCCATCTCGTCCCTGCCCCGTGAACTCACAGCGCTGAATTGTCAATTCTTCACAATGCATGGCAAACCAAACGGCATTCAATGCCTGCTTAGTAAAGGAAATATCCTGGATTGTAATGTGTTTGATGTGCCAGTTGCCTTCCCCATTTATACCCCAGTCATGAATAGAACCTTCGACCAGCAATGAATTGGGATCTGCAAGGGAATAGACATACACACGGGCTGTGGCATCATCGTAGTACCATTCGCCTTCAGTGTCGAGTTCTTCAAATTTATTATAGAGAAAGAAACCGTTTCCGAGTTCGCCCGGATCACCGTTATTAAGGTGCGTATCGTAATCTAGGGTAAAATTAAGCTTATCGCCTATGTGGCTGGAAACTGTCATCATTTCGTAGGTCCATTCGTTAGTTCTGATCGCTGCAGTTGCACCATCCCAATAGCCATTTGGCTGGGTTAATTCACTGGAACTCAATTGATCACTAGCTGAGAAATCCGAAACGCGTATGAACCCTGTGTTAGGGTAGCGGGCAAGTTGTTGGAATGAACCCTCTACGAAGAGCTGTTTAACCTCTTCTCCGGGATTCATATACCAGATATTGCCCGTATAATTTGTCCATCCTGTCAGGTTTTTCGCCCCACTGATTACGGGATTAGATCCAGAACCAAATGCTCCAAAGACAATCGGATTTCCCGGCTTTCCACTTGGAATGGTAGGGATTTGCCCGATGAATACATCTCCACGATTGAACAGAAACTGATCTCCTCCTTGTGCTGAGGCAATCATCAAGTTCACTCGATCAATGCTCTGCCATGCCTGGGCAGGGCTTGTTCCGGTGTTACTATCGTTTCCGGAACTTGAGATGTAATAGACGGTAGCAAAGGTTAACTGGGCGAAAAACAAGAGTGCGCAAAAAGTAAAAAGTTTCTTCATTTAAAGCAGGGTTGACAAAGGACACTCACAGGGATTCTTAATTTTAGCGCGCGATGTTAAATCCGTTTTTGTTTGTAATTCGTTCTGTTCGTAAAAATCTCGATCAATAGGTTTCTCAGTTTGGTTTCATGCTAATAATCAACTTCTCATTCTCGTAAGCTTAACGCTGCCAGTGCGTTGATTAACTTACGACCTGATAAGCATCAAAATTGTTCCAAACTGATTACCCCAAATCAAAATATTACCCTTTATCCTGTAAGTTTTTCCCGATAAATCACATTTGATTGTCAGCAAAATACTTATAAAGTGGGAATTTCTCAGCAGAAAATGGCCGAATTTCGTAAAAACCAAGGTTTGATCTGATTTTTCCTGTTTTTTAAAATGTAAGTTATTTACAGTTTTTCGTTCAATTCATTTTTGTCTGAGCACACAAAATTGGGTGATTGTCAGATAAAAATTACAGAATTGATAAAAAAATAGTCAATAAAAGGGAGTATCTGAAGGAATTCGAGTGTGCACATTTCCTATTCAGTACTACCATTTGGGCAAATTCCATATAATATTCTGATAAATTCCATTTTTAGGCGGGTAAGAAATTATCCATTATCCAGATCAGGTAAATCAAACCAGAATAATCCCAAAACCGAACCATCTATCTAAAAACCAGCTCAAAAGAGAGACCTTTTACCCCTGTAAATACCGGGATAAAAGGCCATAAATCTTATGCTTGTAAATGCAGGATTTCTAAGTTTAATCAGATTTCCCTAAAGTACTTGCTTTTAACTCAACCAGTCTTCTTTTTTTCTTTGACATTTTTTTCTTTCCTAGCTGGCTTTTTTTTTCTTTTTTTTTTTGTCGTGGCCATACCCATAGCCATAGCCGTATCCATAGCCATTGGAAGGAGAGGAAAGAACATCATTAATGATGAGTCCCAGGTTACGGATCTTCTTGCTATCATACAGCTCATTGATACGGGTCAGCGACTCTACATCTGTATGGCCATGGCGAACGACATACATATTGTAGTCGATGTATTGCATGAGGATCAGGTAATCTGAGGCCAATACCAAAGGAGGCGTATCGAGAATGATATAATCATAATCGTCCCGGAGTTCATTGATCAGTGCGCCCATACGTGGGCTGCCCATCAAGTCAAGCGGATTGTCATACTTCGGTCCTGAGGCGATGATATCCAGATTTTCGATACGGGTAGCCTGTACGATCTCATCGAGGGAGTTTCTGCCCATCAGATAGGTAGAAATGCCTCGGTTATTGTTGAGTCCCATTCTCGCAGCTACCTGAGGACGACGGAGGTCAACATCCACGAGGAGGGTTCTTTTACCGGATTGTGCCAGGACAACGCTCAGATTCATGGCACAAAAGGTCTTTCCTTCTCCCTGCATAGAGGAAGTAACTCCGATGATCCGCTGGTCCACACTGGAGTTGAGGTACTGAAGATTGACCCGAACTGCACGGAATGACTCTGCCAGCAATGAAGAAGAAGTTTCCGGAGAAATTACTTTGACTGCTCTGTCTCCCTGGGCAATGAATCCCAGAATTGGGATATTGGTATTCGATTCGATATCCTCTGCACTGACAATCTTATTATTAAAGAAGTCTTTGATCATTACTAATCCTACCGGAATGCCCGTACCCAAAATCAACGCGATCAAGAAGATGAGGTTCCGATTGGGAGAAACAGGCCCCTCGCCTACCAACTCTGCATGATCGATGATTCGCTTATTCGATGCGATGGTTCTCATGGCAATATCAGCTTCCTGCTGCTTCTCCGACAAATACTTATGCATATTGTTGAAGTATTCAAAACGTCGCTGAATCTCGATGAGTCTTTTTTCTGCTGGTCCTAAAGAGCTTAACTGGCCTTGTGTACGACCAATTCGCTGATTTACATTATCCAAAGACATCTGTGCTGCACGCTTTCCACTCTCAATACTTTCCTGTAATTGATTCTGGGTGATTGTGATCTTACGATCGAGTGCAACCAGGTCAGGGTGTCCTTCCTTCACCTCGCGGGTCAAATCAGATCGATTTCTCTTCATCTGAGCCATTTCTGTCATCAAACCCGTCAAAACCGGATCATTGATATCCATCATAGACGGCATAATCGGACTATCTGTCCCATTTTCGCTGTTTGACAAAGAACTCTGGATATTGTCGTAATAGCCTAATCGTACTGAAGCTGTCGATCGAGAACCTTCGAGCGCCATAATTGTCTTAGAATACTCAAGGGAAGCTTGTCCTAAATCGACAACCCGACTAGATTTCCGGAAAGCAGCTAATTCATTTTGGATGATTTCGAGCGTATCGTTCACTTCCCCCAAACGAGTTGTCAGGAAGTCAGAAGTTTTTTGTCCTTTTTTCTGGTTTCCCTTCAAATCCTGGGCAATATATACATCCAGGAGACGGTTAATGAATTTCTTCTCCATTTCAACTACAGGTCCCTTAGTAGTAAGGTTCACTGTATTTGACTCCTTGCTTTCCGGTGTAACGCCCAGCTTTTTCTCAAAAGCTTTGGCTAAACCGCCCAGTCCATTAACCTCAAAATAATATTCATCCGCTTTATAGCTCTCGTAGCCTTCATTGAGATGCAGGGTAAATGCGAGGTTGCGATCCTTATAGGGTTCTCCCACTTTGTGGACGTTATCCAATTCCAGGTCAAAGACCTTCTTGACGACTTCATCATTCTCGATATCAAGCACATCTACCTCTTCTTCTTTTACCTGGAAGCGGAATTCTTTATCGCTGATCATCTCCACATAAATCGGAACGCCCGCCATTTGATGATGGGTCGAGTCGATCTCAATCCAAAAAGGAAAGTCATGATAGGCTTGGCGGGTTGCCAGCCCCTCTTTGCTGTAATAGCTAATGCCGAAATCAAGCGTTTTAAGCGTTCTTTTGATAATATCCAATGAGGTGAGGAGTTTAACCTCATCTTCTTTAGCGGCATTAATGGTAATCTTTTGGTCCGCGTCCAGAATCTGGCCGGGCCCCCCATATCCTTCAGCCTGCTTTTCTTTGAGCAGCAGGGATGCGTCCACCTGATAGATACGCTCTGCGGATTTGTACTTATAGAAAGCAATTCCAAATGCAATAGGAAGTGCAATCGCAAAGAAGTACCATTTGGACAAGAACTTCTGAAACAGGGCTTTGATATCAATATTTTCGCCTTGTGGTTGGGTACCTTTCATGTTCAATTTTTTTTTAACAGAATTTTAGCCGGTAAATGCGGGTTGATAAGTTATTGGGGTTAGGCTTTTACACCTTACCCTTACTTACGGTTGTCCGATATTATCAATCAGCAGAATCAGCGTTACAGCAGTCGATAAAGCTGTGAGTGCTACACTGAATATTTGCATATTGGCAAGATTGGATCGTTGATTTTTCAGCTCTAATGGCGGAACGTATATCGCGTCGTTGGGCCTCAGATAGAAAAAAGGAGAAGACATAACTGCTGGATCTGTCATATCGACCAGCACAACTTCTGATCCCTTATCAGTTTGACGAATCAGATGAATTTCTTTCCGATTGGCAAACTCAGTCATATCTCCGGAGAGTGCGAGTGCTTCAAGTATATTTCCCTGGTTGTTATTCACAAAATAATAACCGGGATTCCTCACTTCTCCGATGATAGATATTTTAAAACTCACGAGAAATACAAATGCAGTTGCATCAACAAAGTCTTTGTCTACGGATTCCTGAATCAGATTGCGCGCTTCTGTAGCCGTCAATCCTCCTACCTTTAGTTTCCCGATAGAAGGCATCGTTATGTATCCTTCCTCGTCGATGGAGTATCCATTTACATATACAGATAGCGGGGAGGGGTTGTTGAACATTCCCGAAGGATCCATGTTCAAATACTCTGTGGTCTCTGCTTTCTGGCTTTTTACCTTGATACTTAATACATCAAAAGGTTGTAATTTGTATTGCGCGTTTTGGTTTTCAAGTAATATTGGCTCTGTTGTAGAAAATTTTCCGTTTTGGAAATACTGAGACTCCTTATTGGAGATACAACTCGATAATACAAGTGGAATTAAGAAGAGGTAAATTAGCTTTTTCATGTTGTTCCCTGGTTCACAAAATAGTTCCGATATAAATAGTTTTCATCTTGCTAAAATAACAGAGGGCTCATTTACAACCCAACCCTTATCTTAGCTATTTATATTACGCTGAGGGAGATGTAAGGTCACTCCCTCATTTAAGCGAATTTATAGAAAAGAATTTCCACTCTTGAAATTAATAGGGTGAATGGCAATAATATTCCCGTGAATAGCTCTTTTTCAGTATTGATCCAAACGTGTAAGAATTTGAACAATCGCTTCAGTTAATTGCGATAATCCCTTCACTTCTCCCTTCTGCATTTGACTCCATTACATAGACGTACCTCCTGGATAATTTACATTTCAGGGGGTGTAGGGAATTACATGTCAAATGAAGGGTTTAATTCCTGATAATCAGAAATTCGGGCGTAAACCATGCCTTGTACCATAATTTCTCACGTGGATACAAGCACACTACCACAAACGAAACGGGTAGTCAAATATTTCCCCGACCGAAACAATCGATATCGGGGTTTCGAGAAAACTATTGAGTGGCAATCACTGATTTGGCACAGACAAGTCGGACAGCATCAATGACATCCTGCACATCTTCATCCGTCAAGGCAGGGGATAAAGGCAGGCTCAGGGTCTGCCGTCCTACTTGCCTGGCATGTGGATATTGATCGGGATTCCAGCCAAAATTATGTTGGTAATAAGGATGCTCGGGAATACTCAGGTAGTGTACCCCTGTGCCAATATTGAGTTGGGTCAATGCTAATAAAAACTGGTCGCGTGAGATTCCGCAAGCCTCTGAATCGATGAGAATCGTATATAAATGATAGGCATGACGCGTTTCGGGAGCAGGTTGTGCAGGTAGCCTTATTGGCAAGTCGGAAAATGCCGCCTGATACCGATTCCAGATTGTTTCCCGCCGGTTCCAAAACTCATCTACGCGCTTTAATTGATGAATTCCCAATGAAGCCTGGATATCAGTCATATTGTATTTAAAGCCTAATTCCTCTACGAAGTAGTGTTTATACCCTTCATCGCCAAAGCGTTTCCAGGCATCTTTGGACATCCCGTGCAAGCCCAATACTTTGATACGCGCAGCTTTTTCTTCATTATTACTGATCACCATGCCTCCCTCAGCTGTGATAATATTTTTGGTTACATAAAAGCTCAGGCAGCCATACGTTCCAAATGTACCGGCAGGTTTTCCTTTATAGGTAGTTTCAATGGCATGTGCACAGTCTTCAATCAGAATCAGGTCATGCGCATTGACGATTTCCATAATCTCGTCCATCTCACAAGGCCTTCCTCCAAAATGGACCACCAGAATGGCTTTTGTTTTGTTATTGATTTTCTGGCGAATTGCCTCCGGATCAATATTGTGGGTATTGGGATGAATATCTGCCAAAACAGGCGTAGCCCCAGCATGTATAATGGCATTTACTGATGCCACAAAAGTCATTGCAGTTGTGATGACCTCATCCCCTGGCCCTACGCCCGCAGCAACCAGACTCAGGTGCAAGGCTGCCGTACAGGAATTCAGGGCTACAGCATGCTTCACGCCTTTGTAGGTCCTGAAGTCTTGTTCAAATTGAGCCACTTTAGGTCCTGTCCCTACCCATCCGGATTTCAGGGTATCCACTACTTCACTGATCTCAGCCTCTCCTATTTTCGGGGCCCCATAAACCAAAAACTCTTTTCTCATATACCTTTATATGTAAATCTCAATATTGGCAATTTCCAATCTATCTACTCGGCTACCTTTTGATTACTATTCGGAATCACTCCCAGCAATCAGGTTGTAGTAGGTTTTTTCGGAAACGGCGGAATAGATTTTGATTTGCTTAAAGAAGGCAGCATAGGCGTCATAGACCTTAGCGCTTTTAGGATCTTCCTGAATAATCTTTTCCAGCACCCCTTGCGTCAGGCCCCGAAGAGATTTAATCATTTCTGCAGGAAAGGCGCGAAGATCTACCTTCTCCTCTTGCAGGAGTTTATTGAGGTATTCACTATTCCTGGCTTCAAACTCACTCAGGGTCCAGATATTCTGACGCATAGCTGCCGTACGAATAATCGCTTGTAAATCAGCAGGCAAGGCATCAAACTTCTGCTTGTTCACAGCCGTCTCCAGGGTAGTTCCAGCTTCATGCCAGCCCGGGTAATAATAATATTTGGCGATTTTGTGAAAGCCCATCTTATAATCATGATATGGACCTACCCATTCGGTCGCATCAATCACGCCCCGCTCCAGGTTGGTGTATATTTCTCCTCCTGCTACTTGCAAGGCGGTTCCCCCGGCTTCGTTAAAAACCTTGCCTCCCAATCCGGGAATCCGCATTTTCAGGCCTTTTAAATCCGCGATAGAATTGATCTCTTTATTGAACCATCCCCCCATTTGAACGCCTGTATTCCCACTTGCCATCGGAACGAGGTTAAGCGGCGCGTAGAGCTCGTCCCAAAGGGCCTGCCCGCCTCCACTGAGTATCCATGCATTCATTTGCTGGGCGTTCATCCCAAAAGGCACAGAAGCAAAAAATTGCGCGGCGGGCACCATTCCAGCCCAATAATACCCAGCACCGTTCGACATTTCGGCAACGCCGGTGCTGACTGCATAAAAGGACTCAAAAGGCGGCACCAATTCCCCTGCGCCATACACCTGAATTTCCATACGACCTCCCGACATCTCCTTTACCCACTGGGCAAATAGATTACAGCCCTCTCCCAAAACCGGAAAATTGGGCGGCCAGGTGGTCACCATTTTCCATTTGTAGGTTTTATTCAGGTTAATATTAGGCGCTTCTCCTGCCTGAACCGCACTTTCATTTCCGCAGCCCGTCGCAATCAAGCCTGCGCCCGCAAGTGCTGCAGCCCCTTTTTTCAAAAAATCTTTCCGATTTACCTGTTTCATGCCTACTAACCTAGATTCAACAAAATATGGATCAATATAACAGGATACTTTCCTCTTCTCCTATCCATTTGCCATTTTCATAAAAATTTTCCTACATTTGCACTCGATCTCCATAACATCCTGGGATCACACATGATGATTTATTCTATCCATAAACTCCAAACGATTACAATGCTGCAGCAAAATTGCTGTAAGCAGAAATATCGTATAGAAACGGGGTGGAGCCCAGGAAAACAATAACATGATACGATTTCCCATAACAATATTTAAAAAGGCTCCACCTTCTGGTTGGAGCCTTTTTTTTGTGGCCATCTAATTCCTTTCACACATGACAGATGCTTCGGTTCTCCCTCCCTTTATTCAGCAATTAGATGCGATTGGCAGTCAAATCGGGAATACTCCCCTGTTTCCTATCCATCATGCCTGGCATAAATCCGGCGTACAACTATACGCCAAGCTGGAATGGTACCAACTCGGTAAAAGCGCCTGTGCCCGATCAGCTTATCAGATCATTCGTCAAGCGATTCTGACAGGGAAACTGGATGGG
>CAYGTH010000002.1:0-6880 GCA_964352745.1 uncultured Bacteroidia bacterium | reverse complement strand
CCGATCAGCTTATCAGATCATTCGTCAAGCGATTCTGACAGGGAAACTGGATGGGCACACCGAACAACTTGATACAGGCGTTGTCGGCACCGTCTTTCCTGATGACGCAGAAAAATACACGGAAGTCATTCACCAGATATTCAACTCATCTCCAAACGCTATCTTATGACGATCAAAGCCCCAAACAAAATCAAGCTCTCTGATGCCGTTCAGCGGACCATTATCACCCATGCAGAAGCTTCTTTTCCCGAGGAGTGCTGTGGATTTCTCTATGGAAAGGAGGGGACCATTCGTCAATTACAAATTGCACGGGCAGTAGCAAATGTTGACACAGTTGATAAGCAGAAACGGTTTGCCATTGATCCCTATGACTACCTGAAGGCGGAGCGTTACGCAAAAGAAAGTGGGCTCGATCTTTTGGGCATTTACCATTCTCACCCGAATCATCCCGCCATTCCTTCAGCAGAAGATATACGCGCAGCCGTACCGGCCTTTTCCTACTTGATTATTTCCGTGCAGGAAGGGAAGGCAGATCACCTGCGCTCCTGGCGGCTTGATGATGAAAAGATGAATTTTGACGAAGAAAATTGGTTTGGATAGCCTCGTTTCCCTATGGCAACTATCATAATTCCTGTACCGCTGCGCAAGTACACCGAAAATGCAGCAACCTTTACCGTTTCCGAAGCGGATACTATCGGCAACTCACTGATTTCCCTCACCAACCAATATCCGGAAACCCGGAGATTCCTCATGACACAAAACGGAAACATCCAATCTTTCGTAGGGGTGTATGTGGATGAAGAAGACATTAAATGCCTGCAAGGCGAAGGCACCCGCGTCGAAGCGGATACCGTAATCAGCCTGATACCCAGTATAATCGAACTATGAGCCTGAGCCAGGATATCACCTTTTCTAAACAGGAAATCGAGCGGTACAGCCGACACCTGATTATTCCGGAATTCAATCTGGAAGGTCAGAGAAAACTAAAAGCGGCGAAAGTACTCGTCGTCGGGAGTGGAGGGCTGGGGAGTCCCATGCTTCAATACCTGGCAGCTGCAGGTGTAGGCACCATCGGAATCGTGGACTATGACCGTGTAGATGAAACCAATTTGCAGCGACAGGTATTATTCGACGTCAATTCGGTAGGCAAATTCAAAGTAGATGAGGCCCGGGCGCGGATAGAAGCGCTCAATCCCTATATTAAGGTGGTTACGTATAACACTTTGCTTTCTTCGGAAAATGCGATGGACATTGTCAAAGAATACGACGTGGTCGCAGATGGGACCGACAATTTCCCCACTCGCTACCTGGTCAATGATGCCTGTGTATTGCTGGACAAGGTGAATGTCTATGCGAGTATTTTTCAGTTCGAAGGGCAGGTTTCCGTATTTAATTATCTGAATCCGGATGGAACGCGAGGTCCCAATTACCGCGACCTCTTCCCTACTCCACCACCTCCCGGGATGGTACCGAGTTGTGCCGAGGGCGGCGTCATAGGCGTACTACCTGGAATAATTGGATCAATCCAGGCACTCGAAGTCATCAAGGTAATCGCTGAAGTCGGCGACCCTTTGGCAGGCCGCTTGTTTCTATTTGATGCCCTTTCCTTTGAGACCCGGGTATTGAAGGTGTCTAGCGATCCGGAGAATCCCATTTCAGGAGAGAATCCTACCCAAACAGAACTGATTGATTACGTCGAATTCTGCGGTGTACCTCAGGTAGAGCAAGAACATACAGATGCCTATCCGGTCAAGGAATTGAGCGTTCAGGAATTGGTACAATTGCGCAAAGCAGGGGCAAATTTCCAACTGATCGACGTTCGCGATCCGCATGAGTATGGCATCGTCAATATAAAAGGAGAATTGATCCCACTCGGTACGATTGGTGAGCAAGTGGCCCGCATTTCACGAGACAAACAGGTGGTTGTGCATTGCAGAAGTGGAGTCCGAAGTGCAAAGGCCATTCGGCAGCTGGAAACTGAACATGGTTTTGACAACCTGTATAACCTCACGGGGGGCGTACTGGCCTATGCAAAAGAAATTGATCCGAAGTTACCCGTTTATTAATTTTCCCTATATTTGTCCCGGTTCATTGACATGCAGACTTCTCTCTCAAATGTGCAAAACTCATTGTGCAGCAAAGTCATTTTGACGCTGTGCATTCCCTTAACCCATAACAATATGCGTATGGATACCAAAACCCTGTGTGCGAAATACGCACCATATGATCACCGGAAGCGGTTGGATGCAATCTTCCGGGACTTCGACAGGGTGTTGATTACTTCCTCGTTTGGAACGACATCAGCCATCTTACTCCACCAACTGCATAAAGTGAATTCGGATCATCCGATTCATTTTATTGACACTACTTACCACTTCTCCGAGACTCACGACTATCGTAGAAAACTCACTGAAGATTGGAACCTCAATGTAAAGCGGGTATTGCCCCCTAAAGTTGAGAACAAGCACACCTTCCTTTCCTGGACGTGGACCTATGCGCCGGACGATTGTTGCGATGTCAACAAGGTGGTTCCGATGCAAGGCCTGAAAGAGACTCATGATGTATGGATTTCCGGCATGATTGGCGGAACGAATGAAAACCGAAAGAACATGCCTATTTTCAAACATGATGGAGAAATCCTAAGGTTTTATCCCTTCATAGACATGACAGCTCAGGAAGCGGAATGGTACAAAATTGTAAACGAATTACCTGAACATCCCATGGAATCCCAGGGGTATGGTTCAATTGGTTGCAGCCACTGCACCAAAAAAGGAGCTGGCCGAGCCGGCCGATGGGCAGGTTCTGGCAAATCAGAATGTGGCCTTCACAAAATAGGATAAAAACGCCCCGAATATCGGGGCGTTTTTTTTATGGGCTTACTCAACTGAAAATGGTTTTTCGTAGCGTTCTTCGGGATGACCCTTCGGGTTAGGTCAAAAACCGCCGTCGTCCATGGTCACCCCGAATACGAGGCTTTGCGAGATGAGGGGACTCATTTCCGCACAGGCTAATTTTGGCGCTCCGTTTCCGAGTCTGGTGAGTGCTGGAGTGGATAAGGAAACATACACCTGAATTTCAAATCAGGTCCCTCGGCTACACAGGGTTTCGCTCGGGATGACCCTTCGGGTTGGGTCAAAGGCCGCCATAGTCCATGGTCACCCCGAATACGAGGCTTTGCGAGATGAGGGGACTCATTTCCGCACAGGCTAATTTTGGCGCTCCGTTTCCGAGTCTGGTGAGTGCTGGAGTGGATAAGGAAACATACACCTGAATTTCAAATCAGGTCCCTCGGCTACACAGGGTTTCGCTCGGGATGACCCTTCGGGTTAGGTCAGAGCTTAACAAGCTAATAAACAGTTACGGATACAATTCTTCATTCACAAAAGGCACCAATGCCAGAATCACGGCAGGGACATAGAGCCAGGTGCGATTGACCACATTTTTTGTCAATAAGCCCAGCGCGCCTCCCGCCTGTTTGGAATTATCAACCCCAAATACCTGATCATCCGCATCGCCTAGTTCCAGGCCTTGGTGAATCAGTTCAATTATGGCAGGAGGTAGCATAAACGTAGCGGTACGTCCTTTCCCTTCCTTCTCCTTTGAACAGATCACAATCCAGGCAAAGACTTCCATTCCGGCCGTTGTTTCTTCGAGCCCCCCTTCAATTCCGACCCAGTAATCCGCGTCTGTATGCGCCCCTTTTGCCCGATGCGCACGATTAATAGCTCCCTCCAGGGTTTCCTTCTGTGTCATCGGCTGATCCGAAACTCCGGATGGAACGGCAACGCCAATAGCTTCCACCTGCTCGATGCCAAACATTTTTTCAAAGCCCTTTTTGGCTGCCCGAATCTTGACCGGATTCAGGGAGGCTACTACGATTTTCATGCGGATATGCTATTTTTTTATGTAAAGGATGCAAATATGTTTGCTGGTTCGTCGTTGTTTTCCCGGACTTACTATTCCGAGGTTTCTACAAAAATCAACCTATAGATTAATCACCACAACTATGTCTAATTTCATCAAAAGTCTGATTGTATTGAGTGTATGCTGTTACAGTTTTGCCCTTAGTGCACAGGATTGTTCTGCATTGGAAATTGTCTCCGAAGGCCAGGTCATGACCTATGGTTCTTTCAATGCCAAAGATAAGGAAGTCGGTTCGCATACCACAACCATTCTCAGCAAAGAAAACTCGAATGGAGGTGTGGCGATCGAGATTGAAGTCTCGTATTACGACAAAAAAGACGGATTCATCCAAAAATCAGGCGCTAAGTATACTTGCGATGGTGGGACAATCTCCCTGGACATGATGACCACCTTCCCCGGCAGCATGGACACGTATGCCGATATGGAACTCGAAGTGATTCAAAATGAAAATTTCTTACCGGCTAATCCGACTGTAGGCGCGACCCTGGACGATGCAATATTCAAGGTCAATATCACAATGTCAGGAAACCAACCTTTTGGAGGAATCGATGCTATTTATACGAATCGAAAAGTGCTTTCCAAAGAAACGCTGACGACACCTGCAGGCAGCTTTGAGTGCTTCAAGATTCAAAGTGAATATGAAATCAACACCAAAACGCTGGGGATCGGCATACCAATTCGGGGAAGCTCTACTGACTATTTTAACCCTGCGATCGGCATGATCAAAACAGAGAGTTATAATAAAAAAGGTAAAATGACCGGCTATACTTTGCTGACGGAGTTGAAGAAGTGATGGGGAGAGTGCGGGAGATCGGGAGTGGGGGAATTCGGGAGTGGAGAATAGCGAGGGAATGTTGAAAGACGATAGACTTCGTAAATCAAAAATCGTAAGTCGTAAGTCAAAAATCGTAAGTCGTAATTGGCAGCAAAGGCCTGCTATACATATCCCGAAAGCACACTCCACACTTTTTCATAGGTAGTGTCCCAGGAAAAGTGCTCCCGCTGCTTTCGGCCACGTGCAATGAGGGCATCTCGAAAATCTGGTTGCGTGGCCAATCGGGTCATCGCAGCTGCTATTGCGGGGGCAGAAAGCGGATCCACCTGAATGGCTGCATCTCCTGCTACTTCCGGCATGGACGACACATTGCTGCAAATGATGCCCGTCTCGCTTTTCATCGCCTCCAAAATCGGAATCCCAAAGCCTTCTAAATAAGGTACATAACATAGACCCAATGAAGCACCGTAGAGTTCGTTGAGGGTTTCATCACTTACGTAGCCGGTAAATCGCACATCCTCACGGTGCTTCAGCGCATGGAATACGTCCATCGCTCCTTCATACCGCCAGCCTTTTCGGCCGACTATCAGGAGCTTAACTGGCGCATCATGGCCCTCTCGGAATGCATCAAATGCCCGTAAGAGCGTTTCGATATTTTTGCGGGGATGAATGGCTCCAACAAAGTGGAAATACGGACATCCATCTGCAAATTCTTTTCGGATAGCAGCTTTTCGCTCCTCTGTAATCGGTTGCAAATGGCTACTCGCACCATTATGGACCACTGATATTTTTTTCGCAGAAATCCCATACCGATTGACAATGTCCTGCTTACTAAACTCAGAAACCGTTAATAGGTGATCGGCTAAGTGGGCATATTTCGGGGAATAGTGCCTGCAATACCAGGAAGCAAATCGCGGTAAGTCTTTGGGGTAATGCTCATAGGCCAGATCGTGAAATACCGGCACCTGCGGAATGGAAGGATGGCTACTGAGGTAAAATTCGGGGGAAAATAATACGTTGGGTTGCAAGCGATTCAAACGGTTTCGCAACATCACATGAAACCAGGCATACCACAAGACCGGATGTCGGGCCTGAGGGGGTAGTACATAGGCTTCCACATTGTCGCCAAACAAAAAATCAGGGTCGTATTTCCGGTCAAAGAAAAAGGAAAAGCGCACCTCGGGGTTCCGCTCGACCATTCGCCTCAATACTTCATAGGCAAATCGCCCGATCCCTTCCAGCCTTCCGCCCAACAAGAGCCGGGTATTCACTGCGATATGTGGTCTTTCTTTCAATTCTGAATGCTTGATTTCTTTCTTCGTCTTCCCTCTTCCGACTCCCGTCTCCTGTCTTCTGTCTTCCCTCCTCTGTCTTCTTACCCAATGACAGAAAAACCTACGCTTCCGAGCCGGGCGACCTGTAGCCTAACTTCGCTTCCTGCTTTGAGGTACACTGCCGGAGTGGCGGCGCCTGCCATAATATAAGCGCCCCGTGGAATTACCTGGCCATATTGAGCAGCCAGTCGGGTTGCAGCCTGAACCGCTTTCCAGGGATTTCCCAATATTGCGCTGGAAAAACCTGCCTCAACGACTTTGCCATCGATCTCCATCTCCATTTTCAATTCGTGAATCGGGATTTCGGGAGATTGCCACTTCCCTACCACCAATCCCGCTGAGGAACAATTGTCTGCAATCACATCTTCCAGGGAAAACTTAAAGTGTTCGTATCGGGAGTCAATGATTTCCAAAGCAGGCGCAACCGCTTCGATATGGTGCCGAACTTCAATCGGTGTCAATTCCCGATCAATGGTATCCTCCACTAAAAAACAGAGTTCGGGTTCTACTCTTGGGTGAATAAAATTACCCAAAGACAACTCTCCCGCTTCCTGTATGAGCATTGTATCTGTCAAGCGGCCAAAAATCATATCATTCACCCCCATCTGCTTCATTTTTGCCTCCGAGGTGAAACCCATTTTCACACCGATGAGTTTTTCTCCTCGCGCATACCGCTGTTCAAGCGAAGCAGCCTGAATTACGTATGCATCCGCTACCGAAAAGGGGTCTTGCTGACTGAGTTGGGCAATGGCGGTATGTGTCATTGCAGCCTGATCTATCTTATTTGCTAATTCCTGAATATCCATTCGTAATGACTTATAGGGTAAATATCGTGATTAATCCGGTA
>CAYGTH010000001.1:61853-68206 GCA_964352745.1 uncultured Bacteroidia bacterium | reverse complement strand
GAGTGATGCAAAAAGTTCAGCAGGAATTTGCGGGCATATGGTCAGGGGTATTCGCAGCATCGTATGAATTCAAAAAGCCTGATCTGGCGGTACATCTGGCCGGAAATGTAGTCGGATCACAGCACCTGCCCACCTATGAAGCGCCCTTTGAGCGGCCTGAGAAATCTCCCGCTTATAGTTTGATGATTATCCAATTGTCCTGGAAGCCTCAATACTCGTTTCAGCTATATGGAGGGGTGAAAAATATCCTGAATTGGACGCAACCGAGTCCTTTGATCGATCCGGAAAATCCTTTTATCGATAGTTTCGATACGGCGTATGCATACGGACCACTTCAGCCCCGGAGAACCTATGTAGGGATCAGGTGGACCTGGAAGTAGAGTTGGCGCGCGGATACATACTTCAGCGGTGTTTGCTAAGACCATGTTTGGGACAGAAAATTTGTTAGCGAAAATGCTGAATTTAGGGTTCTGACAAGTCATTTTGCGCAGAAATAGCGAGCTATTTCGAGTAAAAATGGCGAAGATCAGGTTCCTGAAGTCAGTATTTTCTAAGGAAATTAGCGTTCCAAACATGGTCTAAGCCCCGGATGCTGTATTGGGCTCTGGTAAAGGATGCGGTTGTTTGGCAGGTAGAGAGAGGTAGAAAATAGTCCCCTTACCTGGGATGGACTCAAATCGAATCGAACCGCCATGCCCCTGGATGATTTTATTGCAAATGGCAAGGCCAATCCCGGTTCCCTCGTATTGGTCGCGGGTATGCAGTCGTTGGAATATGGTAAACACCTTTTCCTGATGCTCCTCGGGGATTCCTATACCATTGTCCGCAATAAAAAACAGATAATTATCCCCTTCGAGGCGGACGCCAATCCGGATTTCAGGCGAAACTTCGCGTCTGAATTTGATCGCATTGGAGATGAGATTCTGAAATAATTGATGCATTTCAGATTCATAGGCCGGTAGTTCGGGGAGTTGGCTATAAATGATCTTCGCATCATTTTCTGCGATCTGCATGGCGAGACTATCCTTTACGCGAGATAGCGTCATATTTAAATCTACCTGCCGCATATGAGACTCGGTCCGTCCAATTCGCGAGTATTCCATTAAATCCTGTAGCAATTCATCCATTCGGATGGCTCCATCAGCAGCAAACTCAATGAACTCATGCGCATTGTGGTCGAGGCGATCTCCATAGCGCTTTTTAAGGAGTTGCATATAGCTTCGAATGGTACGGAGCGGTTCGCGTAAGTCATGCGAGGCTACATAGGCAAATCGTTCGAGATCTGCGTTGGATTGGGCCAATTGACGATTTTGAAACTGGATCGCCCCACTTTGACTCTCCATCATCTTATTTTTGGCTAAGATTTCCAGGCTCTTTTTCTGGAGTTGTTCATTTTTCTCCTGAATGGCCTGATTTCGTTTTTCCAGTAAAGTTGCTGCCTGTTGTTTGACCCGATACCTCGAAAAGATCGCCAGCAGTGCTGTGAGCGATAGAACCACTACTACCAGTAAAATGATCATCTGATACCGGTTGATCAGTTCTTCTTTTTGGTATTGCTCAATCTGCTGCTCTTTTGCACTCAGGTCGTATTTGGTTTGCATCTCTGCAATCTGACTGAGACTGCGTTTATTCAGGATGGAATCTTTGAGTGCAGCATGGGATTTGAAATAGCGAAAAGCAACCTCAAAACTGTCTAGTTCTGCATATACATTAGCGAGCTTGAGCCGGATATCTTTTGCAGCATCAGCCGAATTGAGGGTGTCTGTATAGGCGAGACTACTGAGGTATATTCCGAGCGCTTCCTGAAAATTCCCCTGTTGTTCTGCCGCTTCTCCTTTTACTGCCAGCAGTTTTTGCATCCACCGCAAACTTCTTTGTTCGGTAGCAATGTTCCATGCAATCTCGTAATAGACCTGTGCGGAATCATATTGTTCCAGATGAGAATGAACGGAGAAAATATTGGAATAGGAGGGGAGAGCTGCCAGTTTCTGGCGAAACATTTTCTTGACTTCCAGGGCCTGGTTGTAATAATTCAGGGCTTCGTCGTATTCGCCCAGCTCTTCATGTACCTGGCCTAAATTATTCCACGAAGTACTGAGTATAGGTTTACTGGCGATTTGCTGCGCAATTTCCATTGCTTCTTCCAGGGTAGAGATCGCTTTTTGAGGCTGGTCTAGCCTTAACTGTAAGAGGCCAATGTTGTTCAGGGTAATTGCTGACTCTTTAGGGTCATCAAATTTTCGCCAGATTTCCAATGAGCTGAGGAAATAGGCAAGGGCTTTCTCGTATTCTCCTGTTTTGGCATGTTCGATGCCAATGCTATTCATTAACCGGGCCTCCTTATTCTTGTCGTCCACTAGCTGGGCTGTGCGCAGGCCTCGACTAAAGAGGTCCATTGAGAGAATGTGTTTTCCCTGTCTCGAATTCCCTTGTCCGGAGAGATCGTAGGCAATCACCAACTGGGCAAGGTCATTTCGCTGTAAAGCCAAATCCATAGCCGAATCCGCATATGCGATAGACTTGTCGAGTGATTCCTTCGCATATCCCTGTGAAAGCTGCAAATAAGCTTTCGTCTTCTCGGTTACCTCAAGCGTTGGCAGTATAGTTTGAAGGCTGTCAAGCTTATGGGATCGTTTACTGGCTTGAGTTTGTGCGAAAACAGGAAAAAGACTGGTGATAGAGAGCGTGAAAATCAGTAATAATCTCATATAAGGCTCGATCACAATATGCTAGCACAAAGGGCTGATTCGGATGGCGATTACAATAGGCATTAACGCCCCAGGATGAATATAAGTGGATTTTCTTTGACAACAAAAACCAATAGTTAAAGGTAGTAAAATATTTCGCTACTGAGAATTTTTAAGGGAAGTATTTGTCGGGTTTCACAGAATTTGCAAATAGGATGCCATAGTGTGTGCAGGGATCAGTTTGTTTTGTGAACAATTCGGATATTGAATTACATAAATTAGTCTAATTGGGTTCTTTTTGAATGTGCTACCCCCTGTTCAGATGTTAGCCTGCCAGAGATTGCGCTAAGTCCGTAAGCCTGTTCCTGCCTTTGAATTATGCTTGCCGATACTATTTTTTTCTAACTGATATTTATTATTGTTACGAAAAAAAATAAAATAGTCAGAAGTATTTATTCTAAAATATAAATTTAAGCATAGTAGGTATTTGGGAAAAATGCATAATAATTCCCTTGATAATCAGCACTTTATGTATTGATTATCAGACATTTACATTAATACTGTACTTAAAACAATACGGTCATAAATAATTTATAAAAAAATTAAATTATTATTTGGAGTTAATCAAAAAGTATGTTATGTTTGTGTGTTCCTAATTTCTAATGCATATAAATTATAATAAATACTGAACTTATGAAAAAGCTAAATGTTTACCTACCCGTTGTTGTTTTCTTTGCTATGTTGATCGGATTTGCACCTGTAGTAAATGCGCAAATTGTTGAAGAAGAGTGGTTGTATCATGAGTGGGATCTCGACGAATTGCCAACGACCCTGCAAGAAGCTGAGACGCCAGAAATCGCGGTTGCCCCTAACCCTTCAGTTGGAGAATACCTGACTGTTTTCTATAACCGTGTTACTGAGGCTTCCGATATTATGGTGTATAACACCCTCGGAAATCTTGTTTTTCGCACTCAAGTGGGGGTTGATCGTGATATCTATGGCTCTCACCAATTCAATACAGCTAACCTTACCGCCGGGCTTTACATTGTTAAGCTTAAAAGTGGAGTCTACGAGTCAATCGCTAAGGTTCTCATTCAGAGATAAACAAGAAAAAATACGTTTAAGGGCCTTGTTTATCAGGCTCAATCCCTCCCTCGTTTTGGGGAGGGATTTTTTCGTTTCATCTATATAAACGAAAATTCTCAAGAGTCTGTTTGCAATTTGCGAACAAACCTTTCATTCGCCTGAATATTGCGGGGATGTAAATCGAATGCCCTTGATAAAAACACAAGGCATACCCGTTTTCCGATAACCAACAAATATGTACCTTTGTTGCTTCAATTTTTATGAAGATGGAAATAGCTAAAAAATACGTAGCGGCTGACATTGAGGACAAATGGTATAGCCGATGGATGGATGAAAAGGTATTTCGTTCGGTTCCGGATGAGCGGGAGGCATATACCATTACCATACCTCCTCCCAATGTTACGGGTATTTTGCATATGGGGCACATCTTGAACAATACCCTCCAGGATGTACTGATTCGGCGGAAACGCATGCAGGGATATAATGCCTGCTGGGTGCCGGGTACTGATCATGCTTCAATCGCTACGGAGGCCAAGGTGGTGAAGATGCTTGCTGACCAGGGACTCACAAAGCAAGATATGAGCCGGGAGGAATTCCTGGCGCACGCTTTTGCCTGGAAAGAGAAATATGGTGGGATAATTCTCCAGCAGCTCAAGAAACTCGGGGCCAGTTGTGATTGGGATCGTACTTCCTTTACGATGGATCCCGAGTATTCGGAATCCGTCATCAAGGTATTTTGTGATTTACATGAAAAAGGCCTTGTATATCGCGGGATTCGCATGGTCAACTGGGACCCGGCGGCACAGACTGCTGTTTCAGATGAAGAGGTCCTTCACCGGGATACGCCGGGTAAGCTCTATCACTTACGTTATCAGGTTGAAAATGAGCCCGATCAATTTGTGGTAATTGCCACTACGCGGCCAGAAACTATTCTGGGAGATACGGCTGTTGCTGTAAATCCCAATGATCCCAGATATACACACTTGCATGGCAAGCGGGTCATAGTTCCCCTGGTCAACCGTTCGATTCCGATTATTACGGATGAGTATGTGGATATGGAATTTGGAACGGGGGGATTGAAAGTAACTCCGGCACATGATATCAATGACTATGAACTGGGGATTAGGCATAACCTGGATGTAATTGATGTGCTGAATGACGATGGAACCATCAGCAAGCAAGGCCAACTCTATATAGGAGAAGATCGCTTTGCGGTTCGTAAACAAATCGCAAAAGACCTGGATGCTGCGGGGATTTTGATCAAAACAGAAGATTATACCCATTCTGTGGGCTATTCTGAGCGGACAGATGCGGCAATAGAGCCTAAGCTGTCTATGCAGTGGTTCCTGAATATGGAAGAAATTTCCAAGCCTGCACTGGATGCAGTACTGGATGGGGAAGTGAACCTGATTCCGGGAAAATTTATCAATACCTATAAGCACTGGATGGAAAATGTGCGGGATTGGTGCCTTTCCCGACAGTTGTGGTGGGGGCATCAGATTCCAGCCTTTTATATTGATGGTACCAATGAATATGTAGTTGCAGAGACGCCCGAAGAAGCGCTCGACAAGGCACGCGAAGAAACCGGCCGGGAAGAACTAACCCTGGCGGATTTGGAGCAGGATCCGGATGTGCTGGATACCTGGGCCTCGAGCTGGTTATGGCCGATCTCGGTGTTTAATGGCATTACGCAGCCCAATAATCCGGAAATAGCATATTACTATCCGACCAATGATCTGGTTACGGCTCCTGAGATCCTGTTTTTCTGGGTAGCGAGGATGATCATTGCCGGAAAGGAATACATGGGCAAAAAACCTTTTACCAATGTATATCTCACAGGGATCGTTCGGGATGATCAGCGTCGGAAAATGAGTAAGTCGCTGGGCAATTCCCCCGACCCATTGGATTTGATCGCTCAGTACGGAGCGGATGGCGTTCGGGTAGGAATGCTGCTGGCTTCTCCTGCCGGGAATGATTTGTTGTATAAGGAAAGTCTTATAGAGCAGGGCCGAAATTTTGCCAATAAAATCTGGCAAGCCTATAGACTGGTAAAAGGATGGACTCCCTCTGAAGGGGCCGCGACAGAACTGGATCGTCTTGCTTTGGATTGGATGAATGCGCGAATTAACCTGATTACAGCGGAAATTAACGATCACTTTTCCACCTTCCGGATTTCGGATGCCTTGATGAGTATCTATAAACTGAAGTGGGATGATTTCTGCTCGCAGTTTCTGGAGATGATTAAGCCCCCAAAAGGAGAGCCGATTGCTACAGAAACCTACGAAGGCGTTTTGTTGATATTTGAGAAAATAGTGCAATTGGGACATGCTTTCATGCCATTTATCACAGAAGAAATCTGGCAGGGATTGCGGGAGCGTGAGGCAGGGGAATTTATTACTACAAGCCGTCTGTTTGAGCCCGATACACCGGATCAAAAACTGATTGCAGAGATGGAACTGATACACGAAGCGATCAGCGCCGTGCGTAAGTTTCGCCTCGACAAGCAGATTCCTAACCGGGAACCTATCGAATTGTATATCAAGACCCTGAATGAAGGAGCGTTTTTGCCCTATCTCAGCC
>CAYGTH010000001.1:42124-61843 GCA_964352745.1 uncultured Bacteroidia bacterium | reverse complement strand
AAAATTCCTGAATACGGAAAAAATTGAATTTGTTTCGGATCCGGTAGAAGAGGCCGGAAGAATGAGGGTTGGAAAGCACGAGCTGTTTGTGCCCATGAAATCTATGGACACCGAAGCTGAGCGCGAAAAAATTCTGAAAGACATTCAATATAACGAAGGCTTTTTGGCTTCCGTTATGAAGAAGTTGAGCAACGAACGTTTTGTTGGAAGTGCTCCGGAGAAAGTCGTGGAATTGGAGCGTAAGAAAAAAGCCGATACGGAAGCCAAAATCCATCTGCTGCGGGAAGCGCTGTCTGCCCTCGGCGAATAAATCATGTGTGATTTGCGATTGAAATACATTTGCGGATAAGCACAGAAGCCTTGATTTTTGTTGTGTTATGAAAATGAGCTTCACAGAAACCTTGCGCTATCTTTATGAATTGCTGCCCATGTATCAACGACAGGGGCCAGCGGCAGTCAAATTAGACCTCGGAAATATCGAGCGACTTTGTTGGGAACTCGGATTGCCTCAATGGAAATTCAAGAGCATACACGTCGGCGGTACAAATGGTAAAGGGTCGGTTTCTTCGATGTTATTTAGCATCCTGAAGGAATCGGGCTATAAAGTCGGCTTGTACACCTCGCCGCATGTTTCTTCTTTTACAGAAAGGATTCGTGTCAATCAGCGAGCAATCCCCGAAAAAGAGGTTATTAACTTTGTCGAAACTCACCGGGATATGATCGAAGCCATTCAGCCCAGTTTCTTTGAACTGACGGTGGCGATGGCATTTGATTATTTCGCTCAGAAAGAGGTAGACATTGCAGTTGTGGAAGTGGGGCTTGGCGGAAGATTGGATTCAACTAACATCCTGCAACCGGAATTGAGCGTGATTACCAATGTGTCTTTTGATCACATGGCCATGCTGGGCAATACCATTGAGAAAATCGCAACGGAAAAAGCGGGGATCATCAAGCGATATACGCCTGTAGTGATTGGGGAGACAGACCTGGATACAGAATTGGTATTCCTGCTGCGTGCATTAGAAGTAGGGGCTCCGATTACCTTTGCAGATCAATTATATCAGGTCAACCGTAAGACACATAATTGGGTGCATCAAACCCTCGAAGTGATAGGGGTTGAAGATGAGCCGGTTCGTAAATTTCAATTGGATCTGCCCGGAGAGTATCAGGCACGAAATGTAGCAACCACACTTGCGGCAGTAGATATCCTGATTGAAGATGGTTGGGAAGAGATTACAGAAAGATCGCTTTCACGGGGCCTGTCAAAGACTGCTGTAAATGCCGGTCTTCGGGGGAGAATGGAACAACTGCAGGAGAGTCCGCTGGTGATGTGTGATACCGCTCATAATGAAGCAGGGGTAAGAATTGTCATGCGGCAGATTCAGCAAATGAATACGGGTCGTTTGCATATCGTTTGGGGGATGGTGGATGACAAAGAGCATGGGGTAATCATGAGTTTGTTGCCTCGCGATGCGACGTATTACTTTACACAGCCCAATTTGCCACGAGCACTTGACGCAACACTCCTGAGCCAAAAGGCGAATCGGCTGGGATTACAGGGGACGGCTACAGATACGGTTTCAGCGGCGATTACGAAGGCATTGGCGCAGGCAGGGCCTGATGATATGCTCTTTATCGGAGGAAGTACTTTTGTGGTGTCCGAGGCCATTGATATGTGGGAGTCCCTTACGCCCGCAATGGGATAGATAATCAGAAATTGTATTGAAAATAGAATAAGGCTGCCTGATTCAGGCAGCCTTTATGCATCTTTTGATGCTGCATCCAAAGGAATCGCTTACTTTACCAGGAGTCGCTGGGCTTCTTGGAACGCCGCTCCTTTAACTACGACTAGATACACACCGGGTGTAAGGTCGCGGGTGTCGATCAGAATCTCTTCTGATTGATCAGCCTCCATCAGTCGTTGGATAGGCGTGCTCACCTCCTGACCTACCAGGTTCAGGATCTGGATCTCAAGCTGCTGGCGCTCTTTTAGCGATACAAAAAGATGACTTTCGTCTGAAGTGGGGTTAGGATAAATCGTTGACAGAAAATGACCTGAAGATGCCTGAAGAATGAGTTCGACCTTGCGGCTGTATTCATAGGCGCCATCATAATCAATCTGCTTAAGTCGGAAACTATATTTGCCTGGATTGAGGTCATTCATTTTATAGGTGTACTGCTGTACTTCGAGCGTCGTTCCTTCGCCTTCGACGAAGCCATCGGTAGTATAGTTGATTCCATCCTGGCTATACTGTACTTCAAATCCGGCATTGTTAAGTTCTGAGGCGGTTGCCCAGGTAAGGACAGCTTCTTTCTCAGCTCCTTTAGTGGCATCGAAGGAAAGCATTTCTACAGGGAAAGTGGTGCCAACTTCATCCAGGGTAATACCATTGATGCGTGGGTTTTGGATGCCGGTAGATTCCAGCAGGATCTCAACACATCCCGATGCCCCTACTGTTACGGTATAGGATTTGGCCACGGCTACAAAATTGCCGCCTAGTCCTCCATTTAGCACATTGCCTTCCGCCCAATTATCGAAATTGGATTGTTGGAGATTGCCATCAATTACAATATCAAAGAGCCGCTGCCCAGGGCCTGTTATGGCATTATAAAGTTCAGCAAAGTGGAGCGTGATATCCATCTGCTGTCCCACGGGTAAGCCACAGAAGGTAATGATCAGATCTGATTGAAACTTGCCGTACAACTCATTCTGGTACATACATTCGTTGACACCGGCACCAATAACGGGGGAGTTAGGAGTGAATATTTCTACATTCTTTCCCGAGATAATGGATACACCCGGCTCGTAAGGAATGTTGCCAACCGAGGTTACGTTAGTAGTACTTGCTCCCGAAAAATCTCCACAAGTTCCATTGTTACCACCAAAGTTATAATGCAGCGGAAATTGAGCTTGTGCAGGGATAGAGAGGGTGAAAAGAATAAAAAGGGTAAATGCTGTAATGATAGATTTTGACATGTTTTTAGCTGTTTTGTGGAATGGGGTTGACCCGAATCCCGATGTTGGATTTTGCCAGAATCTTACAGAGTTTTCGCCAGGGGAGACGTGAGAGAAGTTGTTCAAGATGATACTAGTTGTCTGAATATCAAGCCTTTGTTATGGCTGGTAAAAAATGTTTAATTCGATATGTTAAATATGCTTATTGTTATCATGTTGTAAAGTACATTACAAATAAATTACATTTTATCGGTTTTATTTGTATCCTCATGCCTGTCTGGAATAAAATGGGGGTTGTTTGGTAGTATTTGCGGTATGTATGATTTTGGGGAGATGTGTCTAAAAACAAAAAGCCCGTCCAATGGACGGGCTTTTGAGTATATAATGGAAGTATGTTCTAAAATTCAGCACTTTTGGGAGCACGAGGGAATGCAATTACATCTCTTATGTTGCCCATTCCGGTTACAAAGAGCATCATTCGCTCAAAACCCAATCCGAAGCCGCTATGAGGCGCAGTTCCAAATTTGCGCAGTTCCAGGTACCACCAGAGTTCTTCTTCTGGGATATCCATTTCTGCCATTCGGGCTTTGAGTAACTCAAGACGTTCTTCACGTTGTGATCCACCAACGACCTCCCCAATCCCCGGAAACAGGATATCCATGGCTGCAACAGTATTGCCGTCCTCATTGGCCCGCATATAAAAGGCTTTGAAGCTTTTGGGATAATCCCGAACGATTACGGGTTTTGCAAAATGTTTCTCTACCAGATAACGCTCATGCTCAGACTGCAAATCTTTCCCCCATTCTACCGGATAGGTAAACCGCTTCTTTTTATAAGGCTTGGAGTTTTGGAGGATGCGAATCGCTTCTGTATAGGTAATGCGCTCAAAGTCATTTTCTAATACGAAGCGCAAGGTGTCGAGCAAGCCCATAGGCCGACGCTCTTCCTTTTTCATATTGCGCTCCATTTTTTCAATTCGCTGATCGAGAAAGGCGAGGTCTTCGGGATAGGTTTCCATCACAAAGCGAATCAGATACTTGAGGAAATCTTCCGCAAGATCCATGTTGTCATATATATCAGCAAAGGCTACTTCGGGTTCGATCATCCAAAACTCAGCCAGGTGGCGTGTGGTATTGGAGTTCTCTGCCCGGAATGTCGGTCCGAAAGTATATACCTTTCCGAGCGACATGGCACCGACTTCGGCTTCCAGCTGTCCGGAGACAGTGAGGTTGGTCTCTTTTCCAAAAAAGTCTTCCTTCCAGTTGACTGCCCCTTCTTCTGTCAAAGGCACATCGGTAGGAGAGAAGGTGGAAACCCGAAACATTTCTCCGGCTCCTTCGGCATCACTCCCGGTAATGATGGGCGTGTGCATATAATAGAAGCGACGATCGTGATAGTACTTATGAACCGCATAGGCAAGCCCATGTCTAATGCGAAATACGGCACCGAATGTTTGGGTGCGCATCCGTAAGTGGGCATTCTCCCGCAAAAACTCCAGGGAGTGCGCCTTTGGTTGTAAGGGATAAACAGCAGGGTCTGAACCCCCCAATACCTCAATCTCCTGAGCTAACACTTCTACCGCTTGCCCGGAACCTTGAGAAGGAACGAGTTGTCCTGTTATCGAAAGACAGGCGGAGGTATTGATTTCGCGCAAAGTGGCCTCGTCGAAATTATCAAAATCAACTACAACCTGAATATTGGATTGTGTAGAACCGTCGTTTAGGGCAATAAACCGGTTGCTCCGGAAAGTCCGAACCCAACCTTTAACTAATACTACTTGTTCCTGCGCTGTTAGCTGCAGCAGGTCGGCAATCTCTGTGCGCTTCATCTGAATAGGATTGTGGGATAAAAAAATAATAGGACGCAAAATTGCGTCCTATATCACTTTAAATCAAGCAAATTGCCTGAATCTGTAGGTAAAAGATAGTTACTCTTTCACAACTACAAAAATATCTTCGTTTCGTTTCTTCATTTTGTATTGTTCCCGGGCAAATCGCTCAAGTTCATCCCGGTCATTAAACAGGCGCTCCCGCTCATAATCCAGTGCTTCTATCCGGCTTCGGTAGTGCACCTCATCCTGTTTTAATTGTTCCAGCTGTTGGCTCATTTTGATCTGGGAAACAATATTATATCGGTCAAAAAAAAGCACCCACGTACCTGCTACCAGCAGAACGAGCACATATTTATTGGTAATAATGTTAATCAGTCGCTTCATGCGCTATTAAATGATTGCTTCCTTCCTGTTTCAAATATACGGGGATTCCCCCGATTTTAAAAATCCTAAGAAATATGGAAGAATAGTGGCATGGAAGAATACGAAGTTGGAAGGATTTGCGGATGGAAAGTGTATCGGATTATTTCGGAAAGGTTTACCATCAGATACTTTCGTTATCTGATTCGGGTCTCCGAATCGCCCATTATTGATGAGCTTGAATGTAAGCTTTTGTAGTATTTTTTACTGAAAATGCACAAATTTTGTACGGTTCGGACAAGAAGTTGATATATTCACACTAAAAATCGGCATTTTGGGGTTATTAGTTAGGTGAAACAAAAGAGTCTTCATGTAAGATTCTCCACTTAATGAGTAAATAGTCAATATTTATGAATACGAAAGCCTACATCCTATTTCTGGTATTGCTCATGTGCAGCCTGGGTATCTTTGCTCAGAAAAAACAGAAAAAGAAAAAGCGGGTTCCTAAAACCCAGATAGAGCTGGTAGATATTCCGGTGCAGGATACTACAGATCAACAGGCAGGAATAGACCGGGGAAATGCTGAGGCAGTACCTGATGTGGAGGTAATTCATATCCTTGCGAAAGAGGATAAGCCTGAAGAGGCTAAGGATAAGGAAACAGAAGAGACCGCTTCAGCAAAAATGGCAAAGCCAGACTCAATCGTCTTCAGCAATGGCTTGTATATCGGAGGCGTGCTGAATAAAAAAATGGAAGGAAAAGGAGTCTTGGTCCATGAGGATGGAGACACTTTATATAGAGGAGAATACAAGGATGGGAAGCGGCATGGATTCGGGAAACGCAATTACCGGAATGGAAATTCCTATGAAGGAGAATGGGTCGATGGGGAGATGAATGGAGAAGGAACTTTCGTCAGTGGGAATGGAAGTCGCTATGTAGGGCAGTGGGAAAATGGACAAAGGCATGGCAAAGGCGTCTATACATTTCCCAATGGAACGATCTATGAAGGCGACTTTGAGCATGACGTAATGCAGGGAAAAGGAAAGTTAACCTTTGAAACAGGGTATTATATCGGAGACTGGGTCAATGGCCAGCAAACGGGCGAAGGGTTTCGCCTGGTAGAAGAGAATGGATATACAGAAGAATACACCGGGGCTTTTGTAAATGGAAAACCCCACGGAATAGGCACACGCGTATATGTCAGAGGGCAGGTTACCTCTACCTATGAAGGGGCATGGGAAAATGGGCACCGTCAGGGAGCAGGAACCTATGTATTGGACCAAAGAACATATATAGGCGTTTGGGAGAAGAATGAAGCCACCGGAAATGGAACCTGTACCTCGGAAGAGGGAGAGTACACAGGGGAGATTAAACGAGGGTTTTATGATGGAAAAGGAACCTTTACCTTTCCCAATGGCGATACCTACACCGGAGAATGGTCGCGCGGTAAGCGGCAGGGATTTGGAACGCAAACCTATGCGGATTCAAGTGAGTATGAAGGCGAATGGTACATGGGAAAAAAACACGGTGCTGGAACCCTGGTTACCGTAGAGGGTGAAAAAATTATGGGAACTTTTAAGAATGACGAAATAGAACAGGAACAGGAAAACTAGATCAATGACCCAACAGGTTTGATCTGGGGCTGTGTGAAAACGCAGCCCCGTTTTTTTTGACCTGATTTGTGGATTTTTACCGGTGTCTGGGTCTATGGAATAGGAAGCGATATTTTTCGTTAACTATAGGAAGAGAGGAAAAGAGATTGGTCTGGTGTTAATCCGGCTATAGATAGGAGGAAGATTTGACTAACAATCAGGTACATACAAAACACCTCTTAATCGTAAATCGTAACTCCCAAATCGTAAGTCATAAAGCTTTCCTCTTCCTTGCCACCCTTTATTTAAAACCATGAATACATATTTGAAACGAAGTCTGCTGAGTATATGTCTGATCGCATGGATGGGAATTACAGCCAATGCGCAGGCGCAGGAAAGCCTCAACCAAACCTGGCAACTTACCTCTGGATGGATGGATCAGGGGGAGCTTCATTTTGAGCGAATCGCTGATCCATCAGCCTATAAAGAGTGGGCACAAGCCTTTACGTTTCAGGATGATGGAACAATCTTATATCAATTCTTAATGCCGGATGGACGAGGGATTTGCGGAAACGGCCTCCTTTATATCGAGACTGCTACCTACAAAACAAATAAGCGAAACACCAAAATGCGCCTTTTCCTTAAGGGGGGGCATATGATGGATGACACCTTTGAATATGAGGTCAAATACAAAATCCTTCGCTTTACGGAGACAGAATTGGTTCTGAAAGCCCGAAAAGTAAAGAAGGCCGAAGTCAACTCATCGTTTGGGCTCCCTTCTGTTGGATAAAGTCTTTCATCTCAATTATGCAAAAAAAAACACATGGGATTACACTCTGGCGTTTCCTGTGAAATATGGTTTTATGATTTCCAACCGGAGATTGAAGTGGGGAATGTCAGTTGGGAACTGTTGACAGCGAATCTTTTTTCTCTCCTCTTTCTTCTTTACTCTTCTTAACCCGCTTGAGCGAAAGGAAATTCATCGGATTGCTCACCAGTCCACTGATATTGCGTTGTATAAGTCGAAAACTTCGGTCATAGTACAGGAGGATGACCGGGGCTTCGCGAAGCATGATTCGTTCCATTTCATGATACACGGCGTGGCGCGCCGTATCGGCTGTGAGCGTCAGCGAATACTCATAAAGAGAATCGTAGCGGGCATTATTAAAATGAGTGGTATTGGGCCCCTTAGGAGACATCTTGGCAGAATGAAACAGGGCCAGATAGTTTTCTGCTTCGGGATAATCCGCAATCCAACTGGCCCGCCAAAAATTAATATGTGCGCCATAAACTTCCGTCCGCAAGGCGCCTCCCTGCAGATTCTGAATTTGAACCGAAACCCCGATTTGCTCAAATGCCTTTTGGATATACTCCGAGATTGCAGCATATTTTTGGGTCGAATTGAGGGTGAGTTCAGGAAGGCCTGTTCCACCGGGATAGCCTGCTTCAGCCAGCAAGGCTGCTGCCTTTTGAGGCGAATAGGTATAGCCGGGGACCGCCTCGGCGTCAAAACCGGGCATCCCATTAGGGACAAAGCCCGATTCTGCCGCATACCCCTTTCCATTCAGGAGGTAGGTAACCAGCCTCCGTCGGTCAATGGCATAATTGAGGGCCTGCCTGACGCGTACATCCCGGAAGGGGTGATTTTGGGTAATGGCTAAACTGGTATCGGTTTGCATGCCCAGGTATTCCGTATTGAGTTGGGGGGCAAGCACGCATTGATACTGGCTGGCATAAGGTTCCTTTACGGTTCCATCCAGGCTGAGGATTTCATCTTTGTAGGCAGGGTCAATGTCGTTGAGCATATCGAGATTGCCTTGCGAAAACTCCATAAATGCAGTCAGTCGGCTACCGATAAAGGTAACTTTGATGGCATCCAGATAGGGGAGTTGATGCCCCTTTTCGGTAGCGAAATAGTCCGGATTTTTATGCAAAACCAAACTGCTCCCTTCTGTCCATCTGAATATCCGAAACGGACCGGTGCCAACCGGATGACTCCTGAAGGATTCTCCATAGAAGGTGATAGCCTCTTCGGGGACGAGTTTGCAATAGGGCATCGCAAGCAAGCCCAGGAAGGGGGGAAAGGGATTGGCAAGGTGAATGGCAAAAGTCGTGTCATCTATCGCTTCAAATCCGCTGATATGGTCCGCCTCCCCCTTCTGGAATGCTGCTAACCCCTGAATTTTCCCATTAAATACCCATTGGCCACTTGAGGCCGTTGTTGGATCGCAAATCCGGGTAAAGCTGTAGACAAAGTCTGACGCGGTTATCTTGCGGGTTTCTGCAGTGCCAAACGCAGGATCGGTATGAAAATATATGTCGGCATGTAGCTGAAATGTATAGGTCAGTCCGTCTGGAGAAATATTCCAACTGTGTGCAATCACTGGTTGGACGGCAAGTTTTTCGTCGAGTGCTACGAGCCCCTCGAATACCTGGGAAACCATCCAGCCAGAAGCCTGATCCCGTGCATACGCGGGGTCAAGCGTTGTCAGTCCGCCATCCAAATTGAGTCGGAAAACCTGCTTATCCACATACTTATCCACGTTTTGCCCACAGCTTATCCACAAAATTGAGGATAGTGGAAAAGTTATTAACAAAAAGAAAACGAAACGGTGGATTTTCTCTGGTTTCAAATCTGTATATTTGTGGATCATTGGGGGGAATATAAAAAGCTCTTGAAAATCCCTCTTTTGGCTCCTGTAACATGTAGCAATCAATTATGGCAAAAATCATCTGTTTAGCAAACCAGAAAGGGGGGGTAGGAAAAACTACCACTGCTATTAACCTGGCAGCAAGCTTTGCGGCGCTAGAATATCGGACCTTACTGATAGATGTGGATCCACAGGCCAATGCCACAAGTGGAGTAGGAGTAAAGCCTGATGAGGAAAATGCGAATATTTATGACTGCATCATTTATGATGATGTCAATATTCGGGATATTATTGAGCAAACAGAATTCCCTAACCTTGATGTAATCCCTGCAGACCGGGGGCTGGCAAATGCAGAAATCAATCTCGTGGGTCAGGAAAACCGGGAAAAGCAAATGAAGCCGCTGCTCGATGATCTTCGGAGTGAATACGACTTCATTATCCTGGATTGTTCCCCTTCTTTGGGACTTTTAACTGTAAATGCCCTGACTGCTGCGGATTCTGTCATGATTCCCGTGCAGTGCGAATATTACGCACTTGAAGGATTGGCTAATTTGATCAATACGATTAAAATCGTTCAAAGTGGCCTCAACCCTGAGCTTGATATCGAAGGCTTACTGCTTACGATGTATGATGGGCGTCTTCGCCTCTCTAATCAGGTTGTGGAGAATGTCCGTCGCCACTTCCAGCAACTTGCATTTAAAACAGTTATTCACCGGAATATTAAACTGAGTGAGGCACCGAGTTACCAAATGCCGGTTCTGGCGTTTGATGCCAAATGCTCCGGTGCGATCAATTATATGAACCTCGCCAGCGAAGTATTAATAAAAAACAACCTGCCGGCAACCAAGGCAATGGCTGTTCAGGGATAAATTCCAGAGATACATACCCCCATGAAGAAAAAGCTCAAGCGGATACTGATAGGGGGTAGCTTGCTCGGATTTCTCTTGTTGAACATTGTAGCATATAGTCATGCCTGGCGCTTTACCCATTTTGGAAGCGCTGATACCCCACGAACTGCTGATCCTGAGGAACTCAGTCTCGCCCAAAAAGCCAAGGTACTTTTTACGGGTGTAGTCATTCCCAAACCCCGTAATACTGAATTCCCTGCCTCGTCCTATTCTACCGTTTGGATTCCTTCTCGTGAAGGGCAAAAAATGGAAGGGTGGTGGATGACTGATTCCACTTCTATCGGAACAGTACTTCTATTTCATGGATACGCGGGAAAAAAATCAAGCCTTCTACCGGAAGCTGCCGCTTTCCTGAAATTAGGATATAATTGCCTGCTGGTGGATATGCTGGGTCATGGAGGCTCACCGGGCCAGACCACAAGCATGGGGGTAGGAGAAACGGAAGACATTATTGCTGCTGTGAATTATGTGCGGGATTCCTTACCCGACAACCCCTTGATCATTTATGGATTTAGTATGGGATCAGTTGCGGCCCTGCATGCAGCTGCTCAGACAGACTTGCAAGCTGATGCCCTCATTATAGGGTGCCCATTTGGGAGTATGCTGGCAGCCGTGGAGAATCGATTCGACCTGATGGGAATCCCCTCCTTTCCGGCTGCAGAGTTACTGGTATTCTGGGGCGGTCTGCAACAAGGGTTTTGGGGATTTGGAAATAATGCCGTGGATTATGCCCAGAGCGTTGAAATCCCCGTTCTGCTCATGTTTGGAGATGCAGATGAGCGGGTCCAAATGAAAGAAACACAAGCGGTATTCGATGCCCTTGCCGGCCCTCGTCAGCTTGAGATTTTCCCCGGAGTTGCCCATAAGTCCTACTATAAGGCACAGCCTGAAAGATGGCAAAAGGCGGTTCATAGCTTCCTCGATACTTTGCCCCGTAAATGATTGTAGGAAGGAAGGGAATTCGGTAGTTTTGCCTCAAATCCATTTCAATGAAATACTTTCCATTTCTGTTTTCCGTATTGCTGGGACTTGCCGCTTGCAAAACGCCTGCTGGCCAAAACGGCCAGGCTGCTTCAGATGAATCTCCCGAATCGGGAATCGGAAAAGCCATTACCGTTGCATTCTATAATGTCGAAAACCTTTTTGACACGGAAGATACACCGGACAAAATCGATGAGGACTTCTTGCCAGACGGGAAGTACAAATGGAATACCGATACCTATCTCAATAAACTCGATAACCTTGCCAAGGCTATCGAAAAACTGGGAGATGCTGATGGTCCGGAAATCCTGGGGCTTGCAGAAGTTGAAAATATGCAAGTGATAGAAGATTTGGTTCAGATGACCTCCCTCAAAGGGCACAAGTATCGGATTGTACATGAGGAGTCTCCGGATATGCGGGGGATTGATGTGGCCCTGGTGTATGATCCCAAAGTATTTGTGTATCAAAGGCATAAGCGATTGCGGGTTTCCTTTCCTCAAGAAGCTGATTACACCTCCCGGGACATTTTGCTGGTAGAAGGGAAAGTCAAAGGAGCGACTCTGTATGTGTTGGTAAATCATTGGCCCTCAAGGCGTGGAGGACAAGAGGAGAGTGAATCCCGACGCCTGCGTACAGCGGAAGTGGCAAAGGCTGCTACCGACTCGCTGTATGCCTTAGATGCGGATGCAGACATTCTCTTAATGGGAGACTTTAATGATGACCCGCATAATAAGAGTATCGTAGAAACCATGGGCGCCACTGCTGCGGCGGCTGATATGCCGGCAAGGGGCTTTTATAACCCCATGGCGGTACTCCATGACCCGGAAGGATTGGGAACGTTGACGTATCAGGGGAAGTGGAACTTGTTTGATCAGATGTTGGTCAGCAAGGGACTGGTAACAGGCGACAATAAATTGAAGTATATAGACGGTTCTGCGGCGGTGTATAATCCCGAATTTCTTCAAGTGGGATTTGGGAAGTCTTCAACAGCCCCCAGACGAGCGATATTTCGGGGAGAATTTGTTCCCGAAGGATTTAGCGACCACTTTCCGGTTTTTGTACGACTGCAGGTTCGATAACCGACACACGAATTGCTTCTTGTTCTCTTTCTTTTACGTGCGCTTATGAAGATGAAATTCGCTGTTCTGTTTATGTTGGGGCTTCTTCCGGGATGGGGAATGAGCCAGACTTTCCAGGAAGTCAGTACCCAATCCGGAATGAACCATTATTTCTATCACCCGGATTTGATAGGAGGAGGAGTGGCCTTCTTTGATTTCAATAATGATGGATGGGAAGATGTGTATCTCACAGGAGGGTATGACCAGGATAAGTTGTATCGGAATATGGGAAATGGCCAGTTCCAGGAAATTGGCTCAATGGCGGGATTGGGATTTACCGAAAGCGTGGTGACGCAGGGAGTTACTACCGGAGATATCGATAATGACGGAGATCGGGATGTGTTTGTTACTACGGATGAGCATGATGCGAATCTATTGCTGATCAATGATGGCGCTGGAAATTTTGTAGAAGTGGGCAGGACAGTAGGCATCTCCGATACCCTATGGACAACTTCAGCTACGATGGGCGATTTTAATCTTGATGGCTGGCTGGATATATATGCTGTAAATTATGTCGGGCAAGTCGGTTACGTTTTTGATGCCAATGGCTCCATTATCGGATTTGCTCATCGCTGTTTCGCCAATTCTCTTTACCTGAATGATGGTACCGGCAGATTTACAGAAGTAGCCAGGACGTATATGACCGATAATGATGGCTGTGGACTGGCAGTAGCTGCAACGGATTATGACAGAGATGGCGATCCGGATATTTATATCGCCAATGACTTTGGCCAATGGGTCGTGCCCAATGCCATGCTGGAAAACGAGTTCCCACTGGCTTCTTTTGCAAATGTCAGCACTACGGCGACTTTGGATGCGGGGATATATGGAATGGGGATCGCAATTGGGGATTATGATGAAGACGGGAACCTCGATTATTACATGACGAACCTGGGGCGTAATATCCTGTACCATAATCAGGGAAATGGGGTGTTTCTGGATGTCACAGACTCAATGGGCGTAGCCAATACCTTTGTAGATACAGCATTTGCTACAGGGTGGGGGACCGCATTTCTTGATTTTGATAATGATACCTACCTGGACCTAATGGTGAGCAATGGTCGCGTCCCTTCAGCGGGATTTATTCCCACCAGCTATAAAGATCCTAATAAGCTATACCGCAATCCGGGAACAGGTGCCTTTGTGGATATTTCTGTCGCCGCAGGCGTAAATGATTCTACGCATGGGAGGGGGCTTGCGTGTGCGGACTATGACAATGACGGAGATATCGATGTCCTGATTGGAGTGGCGGATGCGCATGCTACGACAGATAATCATGCCTTATTATTCAAGAATGAATTAAATAATGGAAATGGCTGGCTAAAAGTCCGTTTGGTAGGAACCACTAGTAATCGCGATGGATTTGGGGCGCAGGTAAGCGTTTTTGCTGCTGGGCGTACTTTTATTCGGGAAATAGACGGCGGCAGTAGCCACATGTCGCAAAATAGCAGCATTGCACATTTTGGCCTCGGAAGCCTTGGGGCAATTGATAGCCTTTCGGTTAGTTGGCCGGGAGGGGCCGTTCAAACTTTTGATTCATTGGGCATCAATCAGTTGGTGGTCGTTACGGAAAATGACGATAGCTTGCAGGTGATCAGCACTAGTCTGGTGCAAGAATCTCTGTCCAAACCTGCCTTGGCACTTCATGTATTTCCCAATCCCTTTTCAGATCAGGTGCATATTCAATATGAGCTCATTCGCCGTTCGAATGTAAGATTGGAAATATTTGACCTGCAGGGGAGGCTATTGGTCCGATTAGAAGAAGGGTTATTTGCCTCGGGATATCGAAAGTTGATCTGGGATGGGAAAAATGATGCGGGCCGCCCACTCCCTAATGGGCTGTATATGTGTGTTTTACAGGTTGATAACAATCGCATAATGCAGAAATTATATATAAACCTTTAGCTTTGGAAAAAAATCCACGAATTGTAAGAATAATTGAAAAAAGACACGATTATATTTGCTGTATTAAATAATTTGCACTTGCTTTGAAAAGAGTTCTTATCCCGTAACTAATTACAGTTCTTATCGTCTTAAAGGGGGGCTTTCCATTTATGAAGACGGGCCTGTAAAGAAGGGGAGAACTTCAGAGGACTTTATCTTCTGCTACTCTATAGCGCTATCAGCACGAGCTGATTTCCCTGCTTTATATTTCCTAAGGATACAACTACTTGTTTGGTTCCTCGCGAATCCGGTTTAGATATGCATGACATATCTCAGCGTTCTCTCTGATTTTGGTCGTGGGAAAGCAGTCAGGGAAATACTATCCTTGATAAGCGTCCTCTTTGGCCCTGATCTAATCGATTACCCTAAGTAAAGAAATACATGAGTTTTGTTTATTCTCACGAAATTACGCAGCAATTCGGCAAAGCTATTGAGCACGAATGGATTGAAACAAACGGATTGGGCGGTTGGGCAAGTTCCTCTATAATAGGGGCACATACCCGGCGCTATCATGGATTATTAGTTGCAGCGACTGATGTCCCGGTTGGCCGAAAAGTGGTATTGTCCAAACTGGATGAGACCGTTCATGTACACGGTCGGCCCCACGAACTGGGCTGTAACCGATACCAGGAAGCTGTTTTTCCTACTGGGTATATTTTCCTCAAAGAATTCAAACGGGATATTTTTCCGGAATTTACTTATAAGATAAATGGGATTACCCTCAAGAAAACGATCATTGCGTTGCATGGGGAGAATACCACATTGATTACGTATGAAGTACTTCGGGCCAATAAGCCTTTCTGCCTGGAATTACTTCCTCTGTATGCACCAAGGGATCACCATTCCGTTAGTCGGTATCGGGGAGATATTAATCCTTTCGCTGATTTCTCTGAAGAAGGTCTCTTTCAGACGCAGGCATTTTCCGATATGCCGGCCCTCTATATTCAAGCGCCGGGAGCCCGGTATGAAGCAGCACCAGACTGGTACTATAACTTTGAATACAGAGCAGAACGGGATCGGGGAGAAGAAGCGATTGAGGATTTATTTACTCCGGGCAAATTATATGTAGATCTCGAAGCAGGGGATCGGTTTGGCATCATTGTCTCTACTGAAAACCCGGCTGGCCGTGATGCCTTTGAGCTTCGGGATCAGGAAGAAAAGCGCCGAAAAGACCTCCTCGATCAGGCGGGTTCCCGCACAGCATTATCCCGTCAACTGACACTCGCAGCGGATCAATTCATTGTGAGTCGTGGGGAAGACCTGAAATCTGTAATCGCAGGATATCACTGGTTTACGGACTGGGGACGGGATACGATGATTGCATTACCGGGACTCTGTCTGAGTACCAATCGGTTTGAGGATGCGCGCAAGATTCTGAAATCATTTGCTGACCATGTTGATCAGGGGATGATTCCCAATAATTTTAAGGATCAGGACGGGAAGCCGATTTATAATTCAGTGGACGCTACGCTGTGGTTTTTTGTAGCGGCATATCAATACATGAAGACCACAAAAGACAAACGGTTTGTGTGCACGGAATTAATGCCGGTTTTGGATGAAATCATCAACTGGCATTACAAAGGAACCCGATACGGCATTCATGTAACAGAAGAAGGGTTATTGCATGCGGGAGAAGCAGGCGTATCGCTCACCTGGATGGATGCGGTAGATGGAGATTGGAATGTTACCCCACGTATCGGATTGCCGGTAGAGGTCAATGCTTTGTGGTACAATGCATTGAGGATCTATGCCTATTTGAAAAAGACAAATGGCGACTTGCGGATAGCACGGGAGTTTGATAGTCGTGCACGGGAGGTAAAGCGTGTTTTTAACCAGGTATTCTGGAATCCTGCCACCGATTGTTTATATGACCTTATTTCAGAAACAGGACCTGACGCACGCATTCGCCCCAATCAGGTATTTGCACTCAGTCTGCCATTTGGATTATTATCTCCGGCAAAAGCACAACGCGTACTGGAAACGATAGAATCTCATTTATTTACGCCTATGGGACTGCGGAGTCTTTCTCCGGAAGATCCGGGGTATGTGGGTCGCTATGAGGGCAACCGGACGGAACGAGATGCTGCTTATCACCAGGGAACCGTATGGAGTTGGCTCTTGGGACCTTATATCGATGCCGTAATGCGGGTGAAGGGAGAAGTCGGGAAGTTTCAAAGTGTTAAGGTCGTTCGGGAATTTGCAAAAAGCATGGAGCAGGCTGGCGTTGGTTCTTTCTCTGAGGTATTTGATGGAGATGCGCCATTTAAGCCAAGGGGCTGTATAGCTCAGGCCTGGAGTGTGGCTGAGCTGTTGAGGGTAAGTAAGCAATATGATCTTGTAATCCCAAAGGAAGTCCCGATGGCGGAGAAGCCCGTTCGCCAAATGACCATCCGTGAGTTGGTCTCAATCGGCTTGCTGTAAGGAGAGGGCTAATGCTCTTTTTGAATCGAAAAAAAACTTTTCAAAAGGAATTTCCATGCCTGCCTGTAGTACTACTTAGTAATACGAAAAAAATCAAGCAAAATCGATAACTTATTTTTTGAGCGTTACTTAGCAGGCTTTCAGGCTGATGTCCAGACTCTTGACAGAGTGAGTCAGTGCACCCATAGAAATGAAATCTACTCCAGTTTCGGCAACTGCCCGAATCCGATCAATGGTAATGCCTCCGGATGCTTCCGTTTCTGCTTCATTACCAATCAGCGCCACAGCTTCCCGCATCATATCGAGCGACATATTATCCAGCATAATCCGGTCCACCCCGCCACAGTCAAGTACTTCCTGTATTTCCTCAAGGTTTCGGGTTTCTACTTCTATTTTAAGGGTGAGTCCATTTGCTACCAGGTATTCCTGACAAGCCTGGATTGCCGCTGAAATCCCTCCCGCATAATCTACGTGATTATCCTTAATCATCACCATGTCATAGAGCCCGAATCGGTGATTGACACCCCCTCCTATTACCACGGCCCATTTCTCTACATGCCGAATCAGCGGTGTAGTTTTTCGCGTATCGAGTAGTTTGCAGGAAAGGCCTGCTAATTCTTGATTGACACGGTGAGTTTGAGTCGCAATTCCACTCATTCGTTGCATGAGATTCAGGACCAATCGCTCCGCTGTCAGGATAGATTGCGCCGAACCGGAAACGTAAAATGCAATATCACCAGGAGAGACTTTGGTGCCATCCTCGAGGACGGGTTCGATTTTCAAATTGGGGTCTACGATTTCAAAAATGCGAAAAGCAAGCGGAACTCCTGCAAGTATGCCCGTATCTTTGATCAGGCAGTGTGCACGTGCCTGTGCAGTCGGTGAAATCGTCGAAAGACTGGTGTAATCGCCAGGGCCTACGTCTTCGATTAGTGCCTGGCGGATAATGCGGTCCGTTTCCGGATGATTGAGGAAATCCATCATACTGCAATCTTACGGTTTCATACTAAATAAAAAAAGTCCCGATGTGATCGGGACTCTTTAATTAACAAGCTAGATGTTAGCCGCCTGAATGATCGTTAGTCATTCGTATATACTATTTTCTTTCGAAGCGAATGCGGTCTATCTTATACACGCCGCCGCTGCTCTTGAGGAACATATTGACCTCAATTTTTCCTCTACTGCTTAGGTAATCCCCTACTGCATAGGTAGCTGACTCTGACTGTCCCATGTGGACAATACTAAAACCGGCGCCGGTGGGTGGGTAATTACTAAAGAATTTCTTCATGACAAACTTGGCCTGAGTAAGCGAGTAGACCTTTCTGTCATTCATTATTGTGATCTCTACACGATCGTTAAAATGTCTTGCAATTCCCTCTGTATCTGCGAGGCGCAATGCCGTAGACACTTCCAGCAAAATGCCGGATCGGGCCTCGGGGGGCTGGCTGTAAACCTGCCCTGCGACGAGAAATTGCAGGATGGCAAGCAAGATGAATATATAGGACAATCTCATTTTCACACTATCATCAAATGAACTATTAACTTAAAGGCTAAAACCGTGCCAGAATTCTGATTCCTAATACACAGGATTTGTCTTACCTTTGCAAAATGGATACCAAAAAAAACCTACTTATTATCATGGATGGCTGGGGAATCGCGGAAAATTCCGAGGTAAGTGCCATCGCAAAAGCACGCACTCCATTTTATGATTTTGCGTCAACTAACTATTCCTTTGCGCGATTGGAAGCATCGGGCTTACCAGTGGGATTGCCCGACGGTCAGATGGGTAATTCAGAGGTGGGACACATGAATATTGGAGCAGGAAGAGTAGTGTATCAGGACCTTGTAAGACTTAACCTGGAAATTGAACAAAAAACTTTTGCGGATAACCTGGCCTTCCGGGAACTGGTCAAATATTGCAAGGAAAACAATAAACCCCTGCACTTATTGGGGCTTCTTTCTGATGGCGGTGTACACAGCGTGATTTCGCATCTCAAGGGAATTATTTCCATGCTGGCAGAAGAAGAGGTGCCAGCAGTTTTTGTCCATGTCTTCACAGACGGAAGGGACACGAGTCCCAATGGCGGCATCAATTACGTGAAGGATTTGGAAGCCTGTTTTGCAGAAAATAAAATCGGTAAAATTGCCTCGGTGATCGGACGCTACTATGCCATGGATCGTGACAAAAGATGGGAACGGGTGCGAAAGGCATATGACTTATTAGTGAATGGAGTCGGTACTCCTTTTAATACTGCAGGTGATGCGATTGAACAGGCTTATGCCAACGACCTGACAGATGAGTTTATTGAGCCGGCCATTATGATGGAAGGAGGAAAACCGGTAGCGACTATAGAAGAAGGAGACGCAGTTCTGTTTTACAATTTCCGAACAGATCGGGGAAGAGAACTGACCCATGTCCTGACGCAGGCTGATATGCCTGAGGCGGGCATGAAAACATTGCCTTTATATTATGCTACTCTCACACGTTATGATGATTCCTTCCAGGGTATTCATGTCTTGTATGAAAAGGAGCCGATTAAAAATGGCCTTGGTGAGTATCTCGCTAATCAAGGCAAATCCCAGATTCGGATTGCAGAAACTGAGAAGTATCCGCATGTAACCTTCTTTTTTAATGGAGGCAGGGAGAAACCCATGGCTGGGGAGCAACATTTGATGTGTGCTTCTCCCAAAGTCGCGACCTATGATTTGCAGCCGGAGATGAGCGCCTATGAGATTCGCGACAAAATTATTGCTGAAATCAAAAAGGGTACGGGTGATTTTATTTGTTTGAATTTTGCAAACCCGGACATGGTAGGCCATACAGGCGTATTGGAAGCTGCAATAAAAGCCTGCGAAACAGTAGATATTTGCACGAAGGAAGTCGCAGAAGCGGCAGTCGAGGCAGGATATTCAGTGCTGATTACTGCGGATCATGGCAATGCAGATAAGATGAGCAA
>CAYGTH010000001.1:0-42024 GCA_964352745.1 uncultured Bacteroidia bacterium | reverse complement strand
CGTGAGCATATACCGATTTGTTTTGGGAGGGATAGGGATGTGGGCGATTTGTTGCCTGTTTGCCTGTAGAACAGGTGCAGAAACTGATGCTCAAAAAAAACTCGCACTAGCTCCTCGTTTGTTTGAAGGACAGGTGGATGCCTACTGTGGGGAAGCTACTGCCTCTTTTGAGAAAACCATTCAAAACCTGGAGGATGCAGATAGCCCGGGAGAGGTGCAGTTGATTTCCGTAGCCGAGCCATCGACAGCGGAATCCACAGCGTGCAAACTCCAGACGGAACTCGCGTATGCTATTGCCTATTATTATGACGATCCCTTTATTCAGGAATATTATACAACTGAAAAAATTGGCGATACGCTGATTGCCCGAATTATACCTGGGAAGGAAGATGCATCTGATTTGCAGGAACAAAAAATCATCGTAACCGCTGATAGTTCCCGCATCCTATATATAGAGAGTCGGATTGAAAAACTGCAAAGTTTATTTGATCTCAAGGTTGAGATAAAGGTTAGCTTTGATTCATCCGGTCGGTATGCTACCCATTATCTTGATTTGTATGAGCATACAGCATGGTTGGGGACACCCTTCCATGTACGAATACAAGGAAAAGCATCTCTGTATGAATGAAATACTGGCAGTATTTATCGGAGGGGGAGCTGGAAGTCTGCTCCGGTATGGAATATCCCGTTGGTTTCCCGCACCGGCAGGGGGATTCCCACTCGCAACTTTTATAGCCAATATGTGCGCATGTCTCTTATTGGGCATGCTGTGGGGGTACTTTAGCAAAAAACCTGATTTGCCAATAGCCTACAGTTTATTATTGCTGACGGGCTTTTGTGGTGGATTTTCTACTTTCTCCACCTTTGGACTCGAAACTATGACCCTCGTTCAACAGGGGCAATGGAGTCTTGTTGCACTCTATGTGATGTGTTCGGTTGGTTTGGGGAGTTTACTTGTCTTTTTAGGGGTTTGGTTGACCGGAGCTTAGCTTCGTGTAGAGATTACATTAACTCTGTGGAAGATATTACCCTTTTAAATAGGTGCTTTTTATCTTAAAAGCTAACAAATCCATGTTGGATTTTTGGGTAGTTTAATTGAACGCGTGTTTAGCTTTCTGTCCGTTTTGGCCCGCTGATACCCCCTTGTATTGGGATAGCTGGGATGTGGGGAGACTAAAAGAGTAACAAATCAGTACAAATTCTTACTTCGGATATACCGATAGGGTGAAAGTTTTTTTTGGCTGAAGGAAAGTTTTTTACTAGTTTTATTCAAGGAGATCAGATGGTAAGCACCATTCTCGATTTTTCCTATTAACCTACCTAATACCCCAAACGTAATGTGCCTCGCCATTCCCCAGGCGAGGCCATTGCACTTTTAAGCCCCGCCATAGGATGTATTGCGGTGCTGTTATTCGGGTAATCTGCCCAAAACTATTTCCGTTTGAAGGTTAATTAATTACCTGGCTGATGTGTTGGGAATATTAAGGATCAGACCCTTTTATTATGGCAGGAATACCTGGATTTGAAAAGTAGCCAGTACTTGGTGGGAATTAATAGTTGCGGTATGCTCTGCTTAGATGCTGAGTCCCGTGATGTTTCCCGGTATAAAAGGGGGATTCCATAAACAACCGGAGTCTCAAAAGAGCGCTCCGGTTGTTCGATGTGCAAGAATAGACTTGAAAATAGAGTTCGACTATCAATTGCTGAATTAATTCTTTTCTGATTCGTTTTTGGCGGGCGGAAGGGTTTGGAATATATGGTCCCAAATGGTGGTAGAAACTCCGTAAGCCCGGTCGGGGTGCTTATAATGATGCAGGGCATGATGGGCCCAAAGTGATTTCATGAACCTAGGGGGCTTATATCGGTGCATCGCATAATGAAGGGAGACATACATCACATAACCCAGTATAAATCCCGGGTAGAACAGGTAAGCATAGGCTCCCATCAAGAGATAGCAGATGCCTAAAATCACAGACGCGAGAATTATTGCTGGTATTGGAGGCATAAATAGCCTGTCGGAATCACGGGGGAATTCATGATGAATCCCATGTGCCATTCGATGGAATTTTTGTGACCACTCTGATTCATTGATAAAATGAAAGACATAGCGATGCATCACATACTCAAAAAGGGTCCAGGTTCCCAGTCCGATGAAGAATAAGGCGATTCCCCAGGCTGTAGACTCCACTATGCCATACTTAACATGCAGGTAGAAGGAAAGTATGATGAAGCCCCCGGTAACGGAGAGCATGGTGTAGGGACTGGTTTTAGTAAGTTTTTCTAGAATTGGATTTTCAAAAAGCTGGCCTTTGCCTTTGTTTTTGATTTGTGTCATAGAACAAGGATTTGGTGTTTAACAGGATTTGGGGTGTTTAATCCAAAAATAGGAAAATCCTGCCAGATATTCAGGTCTTTTGATACTTGCTTGAGCTTCGTGACAAAAAGATTATTGAGGGGGTAATTGGCGATTTCCTATTGGGACTTCTCTCCTGGTAGGTTACCGAATCAGGATTTTCTGAATGTGTTGCCCGTAGCGATGTCGGAGATGAAGGAGATAAATTCCTGTAGGGAGGTGGGGAACGGAAAGCGTAGTTTCGTAAGGGCCTGGCCTGGCTGTATCCTGTAGGTGATACACTTGTTGGCCTTTCATATTTCGGAGGGAGATTTCCAGAAATACCGTTTGGTCGAGTTTCAGCTGGAGTCGAGTGTGGGTTTTGTGGGAGAATACCCGTAGGTCAGATACATGGGGAAGTCCGCTCAGGTGGGTGGGAAATGTACCATTCCCTTCTGGAATAGTAAGATTGGTGGTGTACACATAGTCGCCCTGTCGATTTCCATTGAAGTTGGACGATACGTAGGCTGAATGGAATACAATGTCTCCTGTACCCGCAGCAGGTGCAGTCCAGTTAATCAACCAATCAGTGCTGTCTGAAGCTTCTGTGGCATCATTGTGTCGGACATATTCCCGATCTCCTTCGGTGATGATTTCAATGCCGTTGGCGGATTGCGGAAGGGTCATCAGGCCCGCGCTGGCGTCAAATTGAGGGCTGTAGGGAATAAGTTCAAAACCAAACCGGAGCATCGAAGGCTGGCTGATATGCGCGCGCAGGCTGTAGGTGGAATCCGGGATGTAACCAGTGGGCGGCGCATCAATCGAAATGGAGGCCAGGCCAGGGCCGGAATTCAGGGGAAAACTATTGTGGCAGCTTCCATTGTAGCAGGTGAGTTCGCCCGGTGCGCCGGTACGGCCGCTTGGTGGGCCATCTGAATAAGAGGTCAACTGTGCTGTCCAGCTAATAAAAAGCAGGAGAATCAGTGCAGTTGGCCATGTTAGGTGCGGGAAACGCATATAGAAGGCAATGTGTAGGGGGGGAGGGAAGACAGAAGGAAAAAGAGGAAAGACAAACCTAATGTCTTCCCTCTTTCTTCTCCGTTATCGCAAAATCGTTAAGGTCGCCAATTCATCAATTTCCAGACCTACAATATCTGTTGCCTGGATTTGGACGACATACACCCCTTCCCGGACATGGTTCCCTTTCAGGCTTTCGCCACTCCAGCGGAAGTTGGGATCATCACTCTGGTATACCAGGGTTCCAAACCGGTTATATACCTTGATTGAAAAATCCTGGACGGAAGAATGTCCAATATAAAACTCGTCATTGTATCCGTCTCCATTCGGGGTGAATGCTGTCGGAACGTGGATCCCTGCATTTTTGAGCACTTCTACGTCTGTGAATAATCGAAATTCACATCCCCACAAATCTTCCAGACTCAGCCAGACCCGGAACTGTCCGCCTTGCTCATAGATATGTTGGGGGGCCATTTCGTCGGAGGTCATTCCATCCCCAAAGTTCCAGAGATAGCTGTAGCTGTTTTGAATATTCTCTACGCTGAAGTCTATTGTGGAAAGAGGAATCTCTACCAGGCTATCACTCGCGATGATATGTGCATCTTCCAGTTCCCGAACTGCCGCGGTAATGGGTACACGTTCACTGATACAGCCGATATCGGAAATAGCCTCTACATAAAAAGTGTCCGTTTCCGACAGCGACTCCAATAAGTAGGTAAGTCCATAATGGAAATAAATAGAATCGTCCGGATTTTCAAACCACTCGGTGTGTGCGCCTGAAATCGGAACTGCTACCAGTTGAGCGGGTTCATCTATGCAGACAGTATCATGGGTTAGGTCGGGCGGTGGGGGTTGATGAATGATCATGTCCTGAATCAGACTGTCTGTACATCCTTTGTCGGAGTGTACATAGAGCGTTACCGGGTAAGTCCCGGCAGTTGCATACAAATGTGTCGGTGCTTCGAGACTGCCGTCAGTTGCGCCATCTCCATATGCCCAATCCCAGCCGGTGATCACATCTCCTGCGATATCATTTCGAATGCTGCTGAGGTATAGGAAATGGGAAGTGTCGCCAATACACACGTCATCCTCAACCAGAAAATCTACCTCTGGAATCGGATATACCAATACAAGCTGCTCGGCTGTATCCTTGCATTGCATGATAGAGGTGGAGATCAGGGAAATAACATGGGGCCCCGGCCGGTTGTAAATATGGTCAGGGCTGATCAGGGTTGAGGTTTCTTCATCTCCGAATTTCCAGAAGTAACCACTCAGCGGTGGGCCACCACCATCTGTAGTTTCGTTGTCGAGGGCAAGGGGATTGGCTTCACAGACTACTGAGTCCATGACAAAATCCGCTTCCGGATGAGCAAATACTTCTACTTGTGTGGTAGATACGTCGCCACATCCTTTATCATCTACTACTTCGAGACTGACGGTATAACTACCGGGAGTTCCATATGTATGGCTGGGAATGGGCGTAACAGAACCTGCGCCATCTCCAAAATCCCAGTTGTAGGTATTGACCGCAGATGGGCCGGAGTAGGTAAAGGTGAAATCATTTCCACGCTCACATTGACCATTGACAGGGGAAATGGCGGAGGTAGGAGGGGGGATGATAAAAAATGACTCGGTGGATTGCAGGCTGGCATTCGCACAATTATCAAATACCGAACCGACCATGCTGACCGTGTAGGTGCCGGCAACTGTTACCGGTGGGTCTACCGTGAGGTTGTAGGTTCTGCCAAATAGCCCGCCGCCGCTACAATTAAGCCCTGTTACATTGGTGACGGTATAAGGACCGCCGGGGCCACTAAAGGTAAAATCGGTGGAATCGACAGAAGAACAAATGACATTTTCAGAAAAATTGACCGCAACACCCGGGCAAAATGCAGAAAGGTGATCCATTTCAGGAGGGATGTTGTCAAATAACTGAGCGGAGGAGTTGCCCAAATCCAACACATAGCCAGAATTGGAAGCAGTGAAATTACTCACATTGATTACGTAAGTCTCGCCAGCGGTAACGAGGAGGCAGGCTTCATTTTGAAATCCGCAGCCCAGTCCGGTGTTTCCATTGGCGCCGGTTACACCCTGACACCCATTATTGGGCTGCCAGTTGCAACTGACCTCCAGTGCCGGATTGGAATATATCGCGGAGCAGTTGGTGCCGGTCAGGTTATATACCGCCCAGTCATAATCATCCAGGGTATCAATCGGGGAAATCGTAAAACAGAGGCTTCCACTGCTCTGTACTGTAAATACATACCAGACACTATTTCGCTCCCCAATGACCATGCAGGAATTAGCACCGTTGATTTCGTCGCTGTTTCCGCCGGCACCCGTGTAGGAATCTGTTTGGATATAAATATTGTTACAGATAGGGAGTGCTCCAAAGCAGTCTTGCTCGGGTTGATTGGGCGGCAGTTGTCCGTAAACAGTTGCAACCTGGATCAGGAGAAGGGATAAGATTGTATGTCTAAAAGAGAAGAGCTTTCTCATATGATTAAAATCCATGGTTATCTCCGGTTGGATGTGGTTTCTCAAGCACGAAAATGCCCAATTCGATTTGCTTTGTGATTTGAATAGTTTAATAAATATTACATCCGATTTTGGTTTATTGATCTTTGTGGGGGGTGAAAAGTTGCATTTTATGCATAATTAAGTGGGTAAGGTTTTGGGGATGTGATGAATGTGCGGAATCAGAGCTGTTTGTGTTGATTTTACCTGTTTTTGCACAAATGTTTACAGGCGATAACATGCTTTTTATGCTCGAAATATCTGAATATTTAATAGAATAGAGGGATTGTAAAATGGCTAATTTTGACATTTTTGGCCGGATTATTACATGTGTGCAATGATTTCTCTGTTGATTAATCCCACAATAGTGGTAGTTTTAGGGATGAAAAGCCCCGGTTGATGAGGATATTTCCAATAATAGGCCATCTGCAAGGGTACGAAAAATTATAAAGATTCACAGATAAGCTATGGCGTCATTAGCTCCACGAACCGGTACGTTGGGAAGAAGATTGGCCGCTCATCTTTTGCGAAGAACCACATTTGGCCCTACCCGGGCAGAGATTGATTACTTCGCAGGACTAACGGTAAATCAAGCGGTGAATGACTTGCTCACCCTGCCCCCGCTCCCGGCACATCCCCAAGATCCGGCCACAGGCCTGCCCTGGGTTGTCAATGGCAGAGGCCCCGGCAACAGCTCCGACAATGAGTTGAAGTATATCATCAACTCATGGTGGTTGCACCAGATATTTGACCCTGCTCTCCCCGTTTCAGCAGCGCAAAAGATCGTCTTCTTTTTGCATACCAGTTTCAGCACCAGCCTCCGGGATGTTGAGTACAATGAAAATGTGTACTATACCCTGCGGTTGTTTATGCATTTTATGAGCGGTAGCTATAAAGAGCTGGCTTATAAAATATGCCTGGACAATGGGATGAATAGCTACCTCGATATTGGTGAAAGCATTGTCGGGAATCCCAATGAAAACTTTGCCCGTGAATTTCTCGAACTCTTTACGATTGGTAAGGGCCCTCAGATAGGCCCTGGTGATTATACCAATTATACGGAGCAGGATGTGCTGGAAGCGGCACGACTACTGACCGGGTTTCGCCGAAATGATTCCTGGGCCGATCCCCTCAATTGGGACCCGGATACGGGTATGCCGAGGGCCATACCGGATATCAGTCGTCATGATACTGCTGATAAGTTTTTCTCCGGATCCTTTCAGAATACCATTATTGTAGGGCAAAATACCAACCTCGGTATGTTCGACGAATTGCAGGACTTCGTGGATATGGTATTCGCTGAAGACGCTACAGCCGAGCACATTTGCCGTCGTTTGTATCGATATTTTGTGCGATATAATATCAGCGCTGAAGTAGAAGCCGATATTATCCTGCCATTGGCAAATACCCTTCGCAGCAATAATTATGAAATTGTGGAAGTCCTTCGGGAATTGCTGAAAAGTGTACACTTCTATGATGAAGATGATGCTGACCTCAGCGATGAAACAGTCGGTTCTCTGATCAAATCTCCCCTGGATTTGCAGGTAGGCATTACCCGATATTTTGGGGTACCCATTCCTGATCCGGCAGCCGATTTGTTCCATGCTTATGTTACCTTCTATCGTTGGGGCGTTCAGGAGTTACTCACAAAGGCGTGTTTTGACCTGTATGCACCACCAGATGTGGCAGGCTACGAACCCGTTTTCCAGGCCCCGGATTACAACCGACTTTGGATCAGTGCAAAATCTATCCCGGCTCGATATGCGATAGCTGATGAAATGATCAGTGGCCCGGTACATATGCAAGCCGATCTGATGGCCTTTGTTTCTGATCCTGCACAGATTCCTGATTATCAGGGTGCAGACGCCTTGGGCGTTGCAGGTCCTCATGCCGGAGCCCGGATTGGCGACCACCTGGTAAGTGAATTGCTGATGTACCTCTTGCCGGAATCCGTTCCGCAAGATCGGTTCGAATATTTTCTCAATGACTTGTTGCTGGACAACCTTACCCTGATGAACTGGATGTTCGAATGGGATAATTTTGCCGCGACAGGCGATGCTACGAATGTAAAACCTCAGATAGAGAAACTCATCCGTGGGATTCTGCAATCTCCCGAGTATCAATTAGGATAATAACATGAAACGCAGAGACTTTTTGAAAGGAGCCTTGCCGCTTTCTCTTTCTGGCCTCGCGCTGGGAGGTATGCCTGTCCGGGCATTGGCCGGTTCCCTGATGTCGCAGAGTTTTAGCTGTGCAGACCTCAATGATAGAGTATTGGTACTGGTACAATTACACGGTGGAAATGATGGCCTCAATACCATTATTCCCATTGACCAATATGCTACCTATAAAAACCTGCGCCCGATCATTGGGATTCAGGATTTTGGTAGCCGAAGGTACCTTGATGCCGATATGACCCTGCCAGTTCAGAATCAGGTGGGCCTCCATCCGGATATGACGGGGATCAAATCCCTCTATGACGAAGGATTTGTCAATATCATTCAGGATGTGAGTTACCCGGACAACAATGGTTCTCACTTTCGAGGGACGGATATCTGGCTGACGGGAAATGACGGCACCTCAGACGATTCCGCATTTGATTCGGGCTGGTTCGGTCGCTATCTGGATCACTATTACCCCAGTTTCCCCACTAATTATCCCAATACGGATATGCCAGACCCGCCGGGGCTGGAGTTTGGAAGTCATATTGTTTCACTGGGTTTTCACCGGGAAGCAGGAATTCCAATGGGCCTCACCATCAGCAATGATCCGTCTGGTTTCTTTGGGCTGGTAAGTTCTGTGGGAGGTGCTTTGCCGACAGTATTTCCGACGTCTGACTATGGTGAAGAACTGCGGTTTTTGACCGAAATGGAGCAAAGTACCCAGGTATACGCCCCGCGCCTGACTAATTTGTACAATGCAGGAACAAATGCCGCAGGTATTACCTACCCTGATACGTATCATACCCTAACTTCCAATAATTACCACAATCAATTGTCTCCACAGTTGAAAACGGTAGCCAGGCTGCTCAGCGGGGGTTCCAAAACCAAGGTCTTCCTGACCCGAATGGGGGGATTTGATACCCATGCCAATCAGGCGATTGCGGGTAAGCCTTCTTATGGGGGACACAGTGCCTTGATGTACCATCTCTCTTCCGCGATCAAATCCTTTATGGATGACCTCGCAGAGCAAGGACTCGCCGACCGGGTAATGCTGGCAACCTTCTCAGAGTTTGGCAGACAAGTCGCTGAAAATGGAGACTGGGGAACAGATCACGGTACGAGCGCACCCATGATAGTTGTAGGAAGAGGCGTCAAAGGGGGCATAACAGGTACCAATCCGAACCTGAGTAACCTCCATAATAATAACCTGGTTGGGTTTCAGCATGATTATCGTCAGGTGTGGACAACACTTGCCCAAGACTGGCTCGGGGGAAATAACGGCACCCTCCAGACGATTGGATTCAATGATTTTATCAACCAGAAGCTGGATTTGGTGAATAATGCCTATATCGATGATCAGGGAAATACGGTGGACTTTGTGGCAGACGTCACATGTGATGAAACGCCTTATGACCCGACAAGTAATCCGCCTACTGCTGTGGAGGATGAGTTGGATACCCCAAAACTCAGCTTCAGTATGTCGCCTAATCCTGCAAGTGATCGGGTTACAATTACCCTGGAGTCTGATCATCTGGTACCCGCTACCCTGATGATTTATAACCTTGCAGGGGTACAAATGCGACAGTATGAGTTGCGCTTGTTTACGGGCGAAAATTCTAAGGAACTGGATATATCTGATTTGAGTGCAGGGCACTACCTGGTTCGAATCATAGCGAATAAAGGCAGCCGACTGAATGCATTTGACTTGCCCGCTCAAAAACTGGTGGTCAGATAGCCTCATTCAGAACGGCCAAGACAAACCCATTAACCTATTTTTTAGCTTTTTCAGATTCTTCATTTGCGAAAGTCGCTTCAACATTGCGTGAAGCGGCTTTTTTTATGTTCTGAAAAAATGGGGACTTACCGCGTAGCTACTGAGGTTGGGCTCATTTCAAGGGTGCGGCAATAGATATCCCAGTAGTCGGGAGTATTACTGAGGTGGTCGCGGTTTCCGAGGATAATGATTGTTTTTTGACTATCTGTGTCCCGGATAAAGCAAGACCGAAAACCCCGCCACCACCCAAAATGATATACCAGACCCGGTTGCCAGGTTTTCATGCGCCATCCAAAGCCGTAGTTGTGAGTGATAAGTTCTTCACTTCCTGGAGAAAAGGCTTCTGCCAGGGTTTCTTTTGTTACCAGTTTTTCTGTGTAAAGTGCTTGATCAAATCGGAAGAGGTCTGTGGCAGTTGAATAAATACCCTTATCCCCTAATACACCATCAAGATAATCTCGCCCTACAGGGCGATAGCCCCTCCGACGCCGTTTATACCCCTGTACCTCATTGGGGATTTTGTCATTGATACGCTTGCGGGCAGTCCAGGTATGGGCCATACAAAGCGGATCAAAAACCTCTTTCTGTAAAAATACCTCGAAAGCCATTTGTGCCTGCTGCTCTACGATCAGTGCAAGGAGGGCATAATTAGTATTGATATAATTGAATTGGGTTCCGGGGACAAACCAGAGTTCAGGCTGATGTTCAGTGAGGAGGTCCAGCACATCTTCATTGCGGATGTATTGTTGCTGATCCCAATGCGTATCACTCAAGGCCATATACCGGCAAAGCCCCGAGCGGTGATTGAGTAAATGCCGAACGGTGATCGACGAATAAGGAAATTGAGGGAGATAGGTTTGAACCGGCTGATCGTAATCAATCTTCCCTCGCTCATGCAGGATCATAACTGCAGTCGCTGTAAATATTTTGGAAACGGAGGCCAGTTGAAAAGGGGCATCCAGATCGAGCGTATCCCGATTGCTGAGATCGGCGTAGCCATAAGCACCACTGTGAATGACCTTACCTTGATCGGCGATTAACACCGTGCCGCTGAATTCACGACTTTGTTGAATCGCTTTAAAATACTGATCCCATTCTTTGTCTGTTTGTTTGATGGAAGGGGGAGGAGGGGAGAGGATAGCGGGAATCGAGGCGGCCGCCTGAAAGCTGATATCGTCCTGCGCAGATACCCCGCATGAAACGAGTAATCCTGTCAGGACAACATAACATACTAGCTTAAGCCGATTACAGATAAGGGGCATTTTCTCGAATTCCTGGTATGCGAATGTTAAATGTAAGCCGAAAATACGAAATACAAAGACTCTGAGAGCGAAATTTATCCACGAGCTATTCAATCTTTGTGGGGAATCTACTATTTTTTAGCATCAGCGGTTATCTGTGATGTTACAAGAATGGGCTTAGTTATCATTTCTGGTAATCAATGGGTAAGCCGCAAGCCCTAAGAAATAATCGGAAACTCAGGGGATTTTAACTGAGTACAATATATATAGAATAGTCATTTTATTTATTATGCCGAATGATCAAAAACGTAACTAATCAGCTATAAGAGAATTCATTACCGGGGATACAGGGGCTCTAACTAGTAATTTTGGGACCAGTATGGGAGGCTGAGAATTGGATTTTGGGAAAACAGACAGCCGGAAATGCCTTGATATCAGCGCGTAATATTTTGGGAAGTTTGTTCCCTTTTAGGAAATAGAACCATTGTCAATATATCACGATTAATGAATTGTTTACGCAGTGAAAACTGTGGACTTTTGTTTCAGATCGTAATCATTCACCTGTTTTGTAGGTAGATTGTTACAAAATCCTAGCTGGCCGACTTTTTTCCTGTTTTTTGCATCCCGGGAAGAAAGAAGGTCGGATAGGAATTTCGGTCCAAACCCTTTCTAGTATTATTGCTTACTATCGCAATGGCTTTTCTAGCCCATGCTGAATCGAAAATTGTAATCCATATGGGAAAGTTACTTCATTGTGACTTTCCCATTCTTGCTTTTCTGAGAATAGGCATGCTGCGGCTCAATCCCCTTCGATCTTTTTCTGAATAATTTCCCATTCATTTGCAACCTTTTGACTCCCATCTACATCTATAGAGAAGAAGGGCACGGCCACCCGCACAAGAGCAATTGCCATGATTCAGATTAAAAACCTTACCAAAACCTACCGGACGTCCATGATCGAGACGACGGCCCTCAACAACATTTCTCTGGACATCCGTAAAGGGGAGTTTATTTCCATTATGGGGCCATCGGGGTGTGGAAAATCCACTTTGCTCAACTTATTGGGGCTAATTGATAGCCCGGATCAGGGAGAGTACCAGTTTGGGACTGAGCAAGTTGCCGGATTTTCAGAACGGCAGCGGGCACGTCTCCGAAAGCAACATATAGGCTTTGTCTTCCAGAGTTTCAACCTGATCGAGGAGTTGACAGTATTTGAAAATGTTGAGCTTCCCCTCATTTATACCCACACAAGTCCCAAAGTTCGCAAGGAAAAAGTAAAGCTGGTACTCGATCAACTGGAAATGGGGCACCGGGCTAACCACCATCCTCAACAACTATCCGGCGGGCAGCAACAACGAGTGGCAGTCGCACGCGCAATTGTCAATCAACCAGATATTATTCTTGCTGACGAACCGACTGGTAATCTGGACAGCCACAATGGAGCTGAGGTTATGCAAATGCTGGCCGGGCTCAATCAGGAGGGTACTACTGTGATTATGGTAACCCATTCATCCGCTTGCGCTCACTACGGAAACCGGATTCTCCGCCTCCTGGATGGGAAAATCGTAGCGGAAAACGTAATCCATCATGCGTAATTAGCTTATTTTTGATCCCATTCTCCACGTAGATGATAAGCTTTTGCCTGGGTAAATGCCCGAATTCCCTGATAGGATAGGGTAGCCCCAATTCCAGACTGCTTACGTCCCGACCAGGGGACGGTAGCGCTAACCCGGTCACAGCAGTTCCAATAAACAGTCCCAGTATTCATGGCATCTAAAATAGGTGCCGCACGATTGGCCGAATCAGCGTAAACAGATGCAGTAAGGCCATATCCCGTATCCTTCATCAGCGAAATAGCTTCTTCATCACTCGCGACTCGTTGGATACCGATGATGGGGCCAAAAGATTCTTCTTTCATGACCAGCATTTCGTGGTGAACGTCAGTCAGAACGGTTGGTTCAAAAAAGTAGCCCGGACCCTGAATGGCTTTTCCCCCAGCCTGTAAAGTTGCGCCCTTTTCTACAGCATCCTTCACTTGCGCTTCCAAGACAGCAATTTGCTCCCGCCTGGTGAGCGGCCCGATGAATGTCCCTGCCTCGGTGGGGTCTCCTGTTTTCAGGGTATTGACTTCCTGCATAAAGGCTGCTAAAAATACGTCATACACATCGGTATGGACATAAATCCGCTCCACTGCACAGCAGCTTTGGCCATTATTATAAAAAGCACCTTCTACCGCTGCGGCAGCTACTGTCTCGGGATGGGCATTGTCACTGCTTACATAAAGTGGATCTTTCCCCCCTAATTCGAGCTGGCAGGGCACCATCTTAGTAGCGACTCTTTCATAGATATATTTTCCGGTTCGATAAGACCCCGTAAAATAATAACCATCCAGAGGTAGATCGAGCAGGCTTTCTCCTGTTTCCCGTTCACCTACTAAGGTGACAAATACGGATTCAGGAACTCCGGCTTCATGCAGGAGTTTTCCGATGGCAAGACCAGTAAGGCTTGCAAACTCGGAGGGTTTGTACAAGACGGCATTGCCAGCAAGAAGCGCTGGAATAAAGACATTAACACCGACGAGGTAGGGGTAGTTCCAGGCTGAAATATTCCCAATTACCCCCAGAGGTTCGTAACTGATCTTTTCCCGGGTAGGCCCTGTTTCGGTAATCCATTCATCGGCCAACCATTTTTCAGCATGTTCCAGGAAATATTGGATTCTGCCTCGGGCACCCTGTATTTCTCCCTTAGCTTGCGCAAGGGGTTTTCCCACTTCCGAAGTTAAGGTCTCAGCCAACTGCTCAAGATGGACTTCGAGGAGCTGATGAAAATTACGAATCACTTCCAATCTTTCTGAAAGCGGTTGTTTCGCCCAATTTATTTGGGCGGAAACGGCAGCTTGATAAGCGGCCTGTATAGCTGCTGCCGAGGGAACCGCTAATTCTTTAATCGACTCATTAGTAGCTGGGTTTATGACTTTCATAGGGGATATCTGCTTATTTGAAATGTGAAAAAAGGGGGAAAATAGCTCTGATCCAAACAGTTCATACAGGTAAAGTAGCAGGTGGTGTCATTTCACTTCGCAAAATGCAAAAACGGTAGGCTATTTGCGGGAAATGATTTGAGAAAGTTCACAATTCTGATTGTCAGGATTGATGAGCCAAACACAAATTGCGCCTTATGAGATTTGGATTTACTTTTTCTTGCTCCGTCCGCATGTATCGCCTCTTTATTATTACGCTCCTTGCTGCTTTACCGGTCAGTCTGGTAGCGCAAGCCCCAAGCAGTGATATCTATATGCTGGATGTATTGCTTAGTGGCAACGAGCTCAGCCTCAGCAACCCTTATAACATTACCGACAGAAAAGGATACGACAACCAGCCCCATTTTTCACCCGATGGGCTGTATCTGCTTTACTCCTCTATTGGAGACGATGGACAGGCTGACATTTACCGGTATGAAATTCCTTCCGGCCTCAATCATCGGCTTACCTACACAATGGAAAGCGAATACTCACCCGTAATTACGCCGGATGGACGCTATTTTTCCTGCGTTCGGGTAGAGCGGGATACGTTTCAGCAGCGTTTGTGGGTATATCCCCTGCCTGAAGAAGGCACAAAAGGAGAAGCGGTTTTAATTGAAAGAATCAATCAGGTAGGATATTACTGCTGGATTGACCGTAAAAACCTCGCTGTATTTGTACGCGGACGCCGACCTACTTTACAAACTGCACATGTAAACAAAGAGCGGCCCAGCATTATCGCTGAAAATATCGGACGGACCATCCAGATGATCCCCGGAACAGACAAACTGAGTTACATCGCGAAGGAATCCGATGGCAGAAGCTATATCTACGAATGGGATCCCGCCAGCGGCCGTACGGCTTCGATCGTGGAAGCACTGGACGGTGGAGAAGATTATTGCTGGTCAGCTAATGGATTTCTCCTGATGGGGAAAGAAAGTCGGTTGTACCGTTTTGCGCCGAACCGCGACATGGCATGGCAGCCCATTGCGGATCTGGCCCAGTATGACATTACAAATTTCGAGAGAATCTCGATCAGCCCCTCAGGCAATAAAATTGCAATCGTAGTTCCGCGGAACGATTGATTGTAACACGTACCTCTATTTTTTTGTAAAAACAGCCTTCAACGGATTTATTTCTGTTGAAGGCTGTTTCAGTTATGAATTTTCAGCTGGACCGGGTACTATATGTTATGCAGGTACAAAAATGGGAGTCAGGCATTCTCTTCCCAGACCTGACTGAGGTGAACAAGCATTAACACCGCTTTTTCCATATCCTGTACTGATACCCACTCATGTTTAGAATGAAAAGCATGTTCTCCTGCAAAAACATTGGGACAAGGGAGTCCCATAAAAGAGAGACGAGATCCATCCGTCCCTCCCCGAATGCTGCGCTTGATCGGTGTAAGTCCCGCTCTGCTAATGGCTTCCAATGCATGACTGACCACCTCGGGATGCTGGTCCAGCACCTGCTTCATGTTGCGGTATTGTTCCCGGATAAGCAGTTCAAATCGGGAATTGGGATAGCTTTCCAACACGGTACTTGCAATTTCCCGGAGGGTTGCTGTATGAGTCTCCAGTCCTTTTTCAGTAAAATCACGCAAGATCCAGCTGATGCTTGCCTGTTCTGCTGTTCCACTGATTGAAACCGGATGAATGAAGCCTTCCCTTTCTTCAGTGGTTTCGGGAGAGAGGCTGTCTTTGGGAAGGGCGGAGAGAATGTCTCCCGCAATTTTGATGGCACTTTCCAGTTTCCCCTTTGCAAAGCCAGGATGTGCACTCACGCCATGAATGGTCAGCACAGCACCGTCAGCTGAGAAGGTTTCATCCTCCATCGAACCTGCTGTTTCGCCATCTACGGTATAGCCAAATTGTGCACCTAGTTTTTTAAGATTTACTTTGTCTGCACCTCTTCCAATTTCTTCATCTGGGGTAAACAGAATTCGAATCTCACCATGTTTGATGGTAGGATCTGCCATCAGGATATGGGCTGCATCCATGATCTCCGCTACACCGGCCTTATTATCAGCTCCCAATAGGGTAGTGCCGCTGGCAGTGATGATATCATTTCCGATCTGCTGCGTCAGGTCCGGATGATCCTTCATGCGAATGATTTGGGAGGTGTCATCAGGAAGCACCAGATCAGCGCCTGAATAATTGGCATGTACCATCGGTTTTACACCTTTTCCACTGGAGTCGGGAGAAGTATCCATGTGGGAGCAGTAACAAATCACGGGCACTTCTTTTTCGGTATTGGCTGGAATCGTTGCATACACAAGGCCAAATTCGTCCATGTGGGCATCTGCGATTCCCATTTCAATGAGTTCTGTGACAAGCAGGCGTCCCAGATTTTTTTGCTTTTCTGTAGAGGGATAAGTTGTTGACTTAGCGTCAGATTGCGTATCAATCTGCACATATCGGAGGAAGCGGTCTGTTACGGTATGAGTAAATGGTTTCATATCATGCATATTAAGGAGGACGAAGTTAATAAAATGTCGACACTCGTAAGAGACCATATCCTGGTTTAGGTTCCCGAAAGCGGAATTTTCTGCACGAATCAGCTTTTCGACAATAGGCAAAGAAGTTCCGGTATTTGTTTTCCGAGAGGGGCAACTTTATCTTTATCCCGATTGCAAACAGCCAGTAAATTCTCTGAAATATGGTCTTGGAACCTGAAAAAGATCCATTTGGTGCTGCTGCTTTAGCTTATCTAAAAGGGGAGGAGTCTGCCACCGTCGAAGTATATCCTGACATAGGAGAGCCAGACGTAATTCCGGCTGCATACTTGATGCGAGAACCTGATAAATGGCCGGAACTTGAGCGAATAGCGATTTCAGCTTGCCGGGGTAAGGTGTTGGATATCGGAGCAGGAGGAGGGAGTCATGCGCTTGTATTACAGCAAAAAGGGCAAACAGTACATGCTATTGATATTTCTCCGGGTCTGGTTCAGGCTATGCAGGAACGGGGAGTCAAGCAGGCTTCTCTCTGTGATATCTGGGCTTTTTCAGGTAAGGGGTATGATACGATCTTGATGATGATGAATGGAATTGGTATTGTTGGGAATCTAGCCGGTTTGCGATCCTTGTTGATGCATGTAAAAGATATGCTGGTTCCGGGGGGGCAGATTTTATTAGATTCTTCAGATATTGCCTTCGTTTATCAAGTGCAAGATGTACCTGTTCCCTATTGGGAGGGGGAAGATGAGTATTATGGCGCAGTATCCTTTTATATGCGGTATGGAAAGGTAATCGGCGATACCTTTCCCTGGTTATATATAGATTTTGACCTGCTGGAACAAATTGCAGGAGAAACAGGTTACGCAACAGAACATGTTTACGAAGACAACCATTACCATTATCTTGCCCGTTTAACAAGAAAGGAAAATGGGTAAAACTGACTGTTTGGGGAAAGGAAATAACGGATCTTTCAGTGTTCCGTATACGGATAAAATACAACCTTTCGGTAAATTAAGGTTTGAATCGTCAATTACTTTTCTCATTTTAGGCCGAATCTGTATTTATCCCGTATAAAGAAATAAGTATAAATCGAATCGTTTTTTTTATGAAGTTTGAAGAGAGTATCATTATAAACCACGCGGTAGCCAAAGTATTCAAGTTTGTAAGCAATTATAGAAGCCACAAAAAATTCTCACGTACGTACAAGGATACGAAGCAGGTAACGAAAGGTGCTGTAGGAGTCGGCACAGAGTTATATTCGAAGATCGTCTTTTTAGGACGTAGTGTGGAAACGAGTAGTGAAGTAGTGGCATTTGAGCCTCTCAGGCAGTTTGCTTTCAAGTCTAAATCTGGTCCCGTCCCATCTGCATTTGAATATCGATTCGAAGATAAAGGGGATAAGACCGAAGTACATTTGATTCACGACATTGAACCCGGTTCTTTCTTTCGTTTGGGAGAAACTTTTCTTCGGCCACGTATTGGCGAGGAAATTTCTGCTTCTATGAAGCTATTGAAGAAAGTACTGGAAGCGCAATCGGCCTAATTACTCATTACATCCTGGGACATATTTTATCATATAAGAATGTGCTTATATAGCCATAAAAAACGCGGAACCCCTAAGGTTCCGCGTTTTTTATGAATATGACTTTGACCGAAGCATGATCTAAAGTCCAAATGTCTCTTTGAGCTGATCAACGAGATCCAATGCTTCCCAAGAGAAAAACCGGAATGTCTTGATTGCTGAAGTACGGACGGTATGCTCCTCATTTCCATTTGCATTAACAGAAATGTAACGAGTTTCTACTTCTGCCTCATAAGGATCACGTCCCATGTGTCCGTATGCAGCAGTAGGAGAGAAAATTGGATTTTTCAGACCGAGTCGGCTAACAATCGCCGCAGGTGTAAATGAAAGCGTTTCGCCAATTTTCGTTGCAATTTCAGAATCAGAAAGGTCAACTTTTGAAGTGCCATAGGTGTTGACATTGATGGATACAGGTTCAGCTACGCCAATTGCATAGGCCAACTGTACCAACACTTCATCTGCTACACCTGCTGCTACCAGATTCTTTGCAATATGACGTGAGGCATAAGCAGCACTTCTATCTACTTTAGAAGAATCTTTTCCCGAGAAAGCTCCTCCTCCGTGTGCGCCTTTGCCTCCATATGTATCTACGATAATCTTGCGACCTGTCAGGCCTGCGTCTCCGTGAGGGCCTCCAATTACAAATTTACCTGTTGGGTTGACGTGGTAGATAGTGTCCTTTAGGAGTTCGGCTGGAATCACACGAGGAATAATATGCTCGATGACATCCTCTCTGATTTTTTGCAGCATTTGACGATCTGCTGCATCCTGTGCTTCAGGGCTGCTGTTAGCAGGTGCAACAAAATCGTCATGCTGAGTAGAGACAACAACGGTGTGAACGCGATTAGGCGTTCCGTCATCATTGTACTCAATGGTAACCTGTGATTTAGAATCGGGCCGTAGGTAGCCCATCACTTCAGGTTCATTTTTGCGGATATCCGCCATTGTTTTTACAATGCGATGCGAAAAAGCAAGTGCCATCGGCATCAGTTCAGCCGTTTCGTTAGTTGCGTAACCAAACATCATTCCCTGATCACCAGCTCCCTGATCCTTTTCTTCTTCCTCATCACTGTCGACACCACGGGCAATGTCTGCAGATTGTTCGTGGAGAGAAGACATAATCGCACAGGAGGCGGCACTAAATTTGTAGTCGTCGGAATTATACCCAATACGTTCGATGGTATCGCGTACAACCTGCTGGAGGTCGACGTTTGCTTTGGTGGTTACTTCTCCAGCCAGTACAACCAAACCTGTTGTAACCAGGGTTTCACAGGCTACACGAGAATCGGGATCCTCGATGAGCATGGCGTCTAATACAGCATCCGAAATCTGATCGGCCACCTTATCCGGGTGTCCTTCAGATACAGATTCTGACGTGAATAAATGGGGCATAGAATTGTCAGGTAATTAACTTATTGAATTAAAGCAGCAAAATTGCATTCCCCGAATATAAAATACAAATGAAGATGTGTAAATCGCTGATGACTATACATCAACGATCATTTTTAATCGTTCAGTAGTTAGAAATATCGCACAGCATGCAAATTTTTGCCAAAAGTCGTGGGAAAAAGGGTATAAAAAAAGATAATTTTGTAGAGTATATTTCAAGCGTTCGTTATATCAAATATAAGCTTGACTTCTTTTCCTGCTTAAGTGAGGCTGGCGTGGATTTTGAATGGATTTTCAATAATTGGTATATTACGTTTGTGGAATAACCAATACATGCCATGAGAGAAGAGCCTTATGGAAACGAAATTGGCCACTTTGGTCATGCACTTTTAAATTTATGTTAAATTTTTTGCCAAAAATTCAAAAATATAGTGCGTTTGTCGCATTTTTTGGGAAATTGTTAAAAAATACATAAGTTCATTTGAAGAAATTTTTATTTATCCTATATTTGTAATATATAGCCTATTCAACAGATTAGACTTATGTCAATCAAATTTACTTTTTTTACCCTGACGCTTTTGATCGCTGGTGCCCTTTCCCTGCAGGCCCAAATGAGTAATACTCCTTTGCCTGGGGTTAGTTTGGAAAATTTGGAAATCCTCGGCTCAGGACAACCAGATGATCATTCCATTAATTCTACCGTGGTGATGGATATCAAAGTTTATATCGAATCAGAAGTCAAACTGGAGATTCGAAATGCACTGGGCCATAAGTTATTTGAGTCGCTTGCAGTCTATCCTGAGGGTGACAGACAAGTAAAAGTAAAGATTGGCGATATGGAGCAAGGTCTCTACTTTGTTAAAATCAGCACAGATCTTGATTCTCAAACCGAAATGGTGATTCTTGAAAAATAGTAACCATTCTGTTAAAATATAACATACTCCGGCTTTACAGGCCGGAGTTTTTTTTTCTCCCGACAGGCCCTACATTTGCACATCATTTATGTAGATTTTGTACAGATCAGAAAAGGGCTGAAGAGATGGCACGCCGGAAACAAAAAAAGAAAGACGAATATTTTCAACTCTCCAATTGCTTCGACAAAGCTTCGTCTTTGCCGGGGAAGTGGACAGAATTTTTTGGGAATGATAACCCCTTGCACCTTGAGCTTGGCTGTGGGCATGGGGATTTAAGCCTCGAAATGGCACGCAAGCACCCCGAACAGAATTTCCTGGGGATAGACCTGAAACCCGATAGGATGTGGCGCTCAGCCCGCTTTGCATTGGCCGATAAGGTCTCTAATGTTGCTTTCCTCTGTCTACATCTCCTCCAATTGCCCGAACACGTTGGACAGGGAGAGGCTGATTCTCTCTGGATTACCTTTCCTGATCCCTTTTCTAAAAAACGTCAGGCAAAACATCGCATGGTTAATCGCAGTTTCCTGAAGATATATGAGCAGGTATTGGCACCGGGAGGATTGGTTCAGTTTAAGACAGATAACCTTGAACTGTTTCACTTTGGGCTGGAAGAAATGGTTCGCAAAGGCAATGTGGCAATGCAGCAGTTGACCTTCGACCTCCATGAAAATGAAGAGGTGCACCCTGATACCAAGATTAAAACTACCTACGAGCGACGTTTCCTGGATATGGGAATGAAAATCAATTATGTGAGTTTTCGCTTTAATCAATAGCACTGAGGCATCTGTAAAAGTTAGATATCAACCTGTTGCGTATCTTATTTTCCGGGATTCAGCTAATAAGATAAAGTGGTTTATGGATTTTGGGTGTCAGGTGTTTCCGAAGCCCAAATAGATTGTGGTTTAAAATTATATTCCCAATTATTGTCTGTTCCCGAGTGGAGGCTAGGGGGGAAACAAAAAAGGTAAACCTTGTTGGGCTTACCTTTTTTGTGTTCTATACGAGGCCCAAAGGCTTCATCAAATTAGAAGTCAATATTTGCATATTTGGCGTTACGCTCAATGAACTCACGGCGAGGTGCAACTTCATCTCCCATGAGTGTTTGGAAGAGGTGATCTGCTTCAGCGGCATTATCTATACTCACCAATTGAAGGGTACGGCGCTCCGGGTCCATTGTGGTGTCCCACAGCTGGTCAGGATTCATCTCTCCAAGTCCCTTGTATCGCTGGATATGTGCTTTGCTCTCATCTCCCTTTGCCAACTCTGCAATCGCTTCTTGTCTATCGGCTTCTGTCCAGCAATAGCGGGATTTCTTTCCTACTTTCACCTGATACAAAGGAGGCGAAGCGATATAGACGTATCCGGCTTCGATCAGCGGCAGGAAGTACCGATAGAATAATGTCAGGAGGAGTGTACGGATATGGCTACCGTCAATATCTGCATCGGTCATGATGATCAGCTTGTGGTACCTGAGTTTTTCTAAAGAGAACTCTTCCGTTTGGCCTATTCCCGTAACCCCACTTGCAAGAATGATATTCTTAATCTCTTCATTTTCATAAATGCGGGAAGGATGTGCTTTCTCCACATTCAGGATTTTTCCCCGGAGCGGCAGGATCGCCTGAAATCTTCTGTTACGTGCCTGCTTGGCACTCCCGCCTGCAGAGTCGCCCTCCACCAGGTAGATTTCGCACTCTTCCGGAATACGGCTTGAACAACTTGCGAGTTTCCCCGGTAAGCCTCCGCCAATTACTGAGCTTTTCTTCTGAACGGCTTCGCGTGCTTTTTTTGCAGCGTTACGCGCCTCAGCGGAAAGGACTACTTTCTGAATGATCAGCTTGGAGATATTGGGGTTTTCCTCCAGGTAATAGGAAATTTGTTTGTTAACAATTGACTCTACAATTCCCGAAACATCGGAGTTACCTAATTTTGTCTTGGTCTGACCCTCAAACTGAGGTTCCTGAACCTTGACCGAAATAATACAAGTCAGACCTTCCCGGAAGTCATCACCCGTAATCGGAAACTTTACCTTTTTAAGCAATCCTTCCTTCTCTGCATAGTTTTTCAGGGAGCGAGTCAGTGCTTTTTTGAATCCGGAAACATGGGTCCCTCCTTCGTGCGTATTGATGTTGTTGACGTAGGAATGGATATTTTCATTGTAAGACATGTTGTATTGGATCGCGATTTCAACCGGAGTTGTTTCATCGGCATCAATACCACTTACATAAATGGGCTCTGGATGAAGCGCCTGACGGCCCCTATCGAGGAACTTGACAAATTCTTTTAAGCCTCCTTCGGAGAAGAAAGTCTGATTCAAATACTGTTGGCCCTCATTTTCGGGTAGCTTTTTATCAGCAGCAGAAAGCGGTTCGCGCTCATCTGTAATACTGATTCGGACGCCCCGGTTGAGGTAGGCCAACTCCCGAAGGCGGGAAGCCAGGGTATCAAACTTATATTCTGTAGTGGTGAAGATGCCACCATCAGGCCAGAAACGGGTATGAGTCCCGCGAATGTCTGTATCGCCGACTACCTTCACCTGTTCCAGGGCAACGCCTTTTTCGTACTTCTGCTCGTACACTTTTCCTTCACGATGTACCTCTACGTTACAGTGTGTCGAAAGGGCATTCACAACCGAGACGCCCACGCCGTGGAGTCCCCCTGAGACTTTGTACGTATCTTTATCAAACTTACCTCCGGCACCGAGTCGGGTCATAACCAGTTCGAGGGCTGAGAGGCCTTCTTTGGCATGGATATCGACCGGGATACCCCTTCCATCATCTTTGACGGTGATGGAGTTGTCTTCGTGAATCACTACGGTAACTTCGCTACAATAGCCGGCCATGGCTTCATCGATAGAATTATCGACTACTTCATAAACGAGGTGGTGCAAGCCTCTTTCTCCTACATCCCCGATATACATGGCGGGCCGCTTGCGTACGTGCTGAATCCCCTCTAAGACCTGAATGTTACTAGCGGAATAATCGTTTCCCTTCTGCTTATTTTCACTCATAAATTGCGGATGCTGAAATCGTGTAATCCTACCTGAAATATTACCGTAAAATTACGCAATTTTAAGGAGAAAATCGAATTTGTAGCCTGTAAAAACAGCTTTGTTGACCACAATTGATACATCTGTAGATAGGAGTCTGTTATGGGGGAAATCAGCCTCCTGTTTACCTGGCCCAAAAACTGCGAAAAATGGAAATAAAATCTGTCGATTCTCTTATTCGGGTAATAGGAGGCGTTTTTTCGTGTGGGTTTCTTCGATTTCTTGGCGGTTCATCAACTGCTTCCGAAATTGTCCACTGACATACATTTCGGCCTGATCATCATAGTGAGGGCTCATCATTCTACCCGATTGGCCGGAGGGCAAAATGCTCATGCTGTTTTCCAACTCTGCAAAATCGATAACAGACCGTCGGGAAGGGCCATGTGTCGCAGGGTATAAGCCGCTGCCATTGAGCCGGAATCCAATGTTATTGATTACTTCCTCTCCACCGGGAGCAGGAAAAGGCCCAACATTAAATCCATGATTCATAGGAGCCTGCCGCCCTACCAGGTGCTTGTGTTCCAGGGTATGGACCTGCCCCCATTGCCATTGGGTGAGGTCAGTGCCCAGTTGAGTTGTGAGTTCTTGTACAGCCAGGGAAAAGGCCTTTTTTATAATATCAGAACGGCTTTCAACCTGATCTGGCGTACCTTGATTGTCCCACCAGAGAGAGGAATCGTTGTCCACAAAATGAGGGAGACTGCGTTTGCGCAAAGGAGAGGTGACAAATACTTCAAAATCATCTGTGCCCAATTCATCAGCAAAGGTCATTTCCAACACATGATACAACAGTTTGTAAAAGACAACAGGGCCTTGGGACTGAATGCTGTGCTCTCCTTGCCAGTTTTGGAGTAAGGCGAGGACTCGCTGGTCCATTTCTGTTTCCAGGGAACCCGCTTCTAGTACCTGTGCGAATGCCTGTGCGACGGCATAATGGCTGATGTTGACATCATCGAGTACCATCTCTCTGACTTGCTCAGCAGACCATCTCTCGCGGCTTTCAAGCAGATCTACAATGCGTTTTGCTCTGCTTTCGGGGAAGTAATAGCCGGGATAATAAAAGCCCGTTGTATCTGCTGCCGGTTGATTATTGGCAGAATAGACAAATCCGGAAGGCGGGTTTTCTGCATGCGGGTTTTCTTCAAAATCCAGCCAGCGAATGACTTCATCTTTGCCACTGGCTCCATCGAGGAAGAATTTTGTATTGACATGATCGCCAAATCGCATTAGTTTACCAGTTGTCCACCAGGCGATGTTTCCCGCCTTATCACCGTACATAATGTTGAGCCCCGGCGCTGCAATCAGGCTGGTCGCATATCGGGCTTCATCCATGTTGCTGGCATTTCCAAGTAAATAGGAAGATTCCAATGATCGGCTGGGATGTTGAAGATAGCCCCAGGAAAGGGCTACCGGAGCTGGGCTCCAGATATTCAGACTATCTCCTGCTTCGCGGGGAATAAAGCCTGCCCGGGAAACCCTGACCTTAGACAAAACCTCACTGATCAGGGGACCGTGGCGGCTTGTCAATATGGGGAAAATGACGTCCTCTCCTCCTTTTACGGGTATCGTTTCCTCTCTATGAATCAAGGTCTCCCACTCGCCTCTAAACCGCACTTTCATAGGATCTGTGGGATGCAGGGTCTCCCGATAGAAATTGACATCATCATTTTCAAACATGGTCATACCAATCGCTGCGTGTCGATTATGTCCGAGTACGGCAAACGGAAACCCAGCGAGGAAATAGCCATAGATGCTAACACCCGGGGCTTCCAGATGGGCTTCATACCAGACCGAGGGCTGTCCGTAACCGATGTGTGGATCATTTGCGTGAATGACCTGGCCGGAAGCAGACCGGGAAGGGCCGAGTACCCAGGAATTGCTGCCAATAAAGGGCGAAATGGGCAGAGTTTCTACGATTTTATGGATATGGGCGGATAAAGAGGGCTGAGTTGTCTGTGTCTTGGGGGGCCTGGGATGAACCGGGATAACCTGATCGCCTTCCTGGTGATGGACGACGAGATCTTTCAGGTAGTCGGGGCCCAACTCCATCCGCATCTTTTCTATGAGCGGATCCAGCTTTAGTCCTTCTGCAAATCCAAACGCCATATAGCCGGTTACTTCATAGAGGTTTTGGACCGTGAAGGGTTCTTTTGGGATGCCAATTAAGCTGAACTCAACCGGCGTCTTGCCGGTTTTTAGATAGGTATTAACTCCTTTGAGATAAGCCATTGCTGCCTTTTGGTAAGGCTGCATTTCTTCGGGATTCGCAGGCCAGTCGGCAGCAGAAACCCGGGCGGATTCTGTGATGCTCAGGGTGCGGAAAAACTGATCAGTTTCAATCAGGTCTGGCCCCAGAACTTCAGCTAAACGGCCTTCAACGGCTCTTCGAATCATCTCCATTTGAAATAAGCGCTCTGTTGCATGGAGATAGCCTAATGCGTAATAGAGGTCTTCTTCATCCGAAGCATAAATATGAGGAATCCCATATTTATCAAATAAAACCTCTACTTCCTCATGAAGTCCTGCCAACACGGTTTCTCCCTGATAATCAGGGGAGAGATAATTGAGATATACCAGGCCACCAATAATCAGTCCCATAATTCCTGCAACCAGGAAGAGGGAAATCCTTTTGATCCATTTCATGGGTTAGCGATTGCGTCCGTATTGCTCGTGGCTGGAAACCCAGTCAGAGGAAGAGATCGCACTGGCAAGTGATAATTCTCCCGCGAGTACTACACCAGCAATGATTTCGGCGAGTTTATGCACCCGGTTTTTTCCATAACAATCCAATAATTCCAGGCATTCGCGCTGGGTGGCGAGTGCGGTGCCCCCACCATAGGTAGCTACGATCAGGGAAGGAATGGTAATGGAAAAATACAAATCATCTTCAGGAGTCAGTTCGACATAGGCAATCCCAGCGGAGGATTCTGCAACATTTGCGACATCCTGGCCCGTAGCGATAAACATAGCCGTGATTCCATTTGCAGAGTGCAGTCCATTGTTATTGGCACCGGAGAGAATAGTACCGACATTGGCTACCCCGGCATGATACGCAAGGGTTTTGGTATCGACCCGCATGTACTGGTTTAGGATATCCTTCTTAATGATAGCTTCTGCTGTTACCCGCTTTCCCCGGGTGTGCATGACGTTTACCTGCGAGGCTTTTTTGTCGGTTGCGAGATTGGATTCCAGGTAAAAATGCTTGAAAGCATTATCTGTATAGTGATCTAAAATCCAGCTACAGGCGGCAAAAGTGGCTCGCCCGACCATGTTTTGGCCGGCGGCATCCCCTGTGGTATAATTAAAGCGGAGGTAGGCAAATTTGCTGGCGAGGTAGTCATCAATGTAGGAAAGCTTGCCTATGCTGGTAGTGGATTCTGCCTGCTCTGCGATTTTTTTAAAATTATCTCTTACCCATTTGACAAAGTCGCGGGCTGCACGTGCATCTTCAAAGACAAAGACCGGAGCGCGCTGCATCGCATCATCCTGAATGGTGCATTTTACACCGCCGCAAGCATTTAAGAGCTTCATTCCCCGATTGTAAGAAGCGACAAGGGTTCCTTCTGCCGTAGCCATAGGGACAATGAATTCTCCTTTAGCATGTTCCCCGTCGATGATAAGCGGCCCCGCAAAGCCGATCGGCACCTGAGCAACCCCGGTGAAGTGTTCGCAATTTCCTGCGGTAATATGGGGGTCAAAAGAATATTGAGAAATATGCTCGAGTTTTTTGCCCGTATACTCTTCGATAAATCGCTGGCGTTTTTGGATAGCAGCTTCAGAATAATCATCCGTCTTATCGCGCGGAATCACAACCTGTCGTGTGTCCTCTTCCGCGATGGAGCCTTCTACCTTGAGTTTGAGCTTTCCAAAGGGCTTAGCCTCAAAAGCAATTTCAATTTTGTGTTTCCCGACAGGCAAAGCACTGGTATGCGCCTTAATATCGAGGATTTCCTTTAAGGGGAATTCGACAGGATTGGATTTGCTGATCTGACTGGGGGAAACACTGTCTCCATTACTCAGGATGAGGGTTACCTGATCAATGGGAACAGAGGTGTCATTGAATTTCAGGCTGGTAACACCGAGTAATTTGGCATCGCTGAGTCGGTTTTTAAGCGAAAATTGAACACCCGATTCAGTATTCTTCAGGCTTCCAAAAGTGTAGAGTTGTTTGAGGAGCAGACTAGGTATGAGCATGTAGGGTCCGATTTTATGGGTGTATTAACCATTCCAAATTAGAAAAATTGGCTTAGGAAGCCAATTTTTCCATTGTCATATCTTTACTCCTTTGATTTTCGCTCACCAACTACTGGTAAAGGGCATTTAAGATGCTGTTGACACAGTTGATAGCGGACTGAGATTTCCGACATTTATATATATGTATTCTCCTTTTTTATATGAAAATATGGAGGATGATATCTTATTTTTGTATTTGGGGATGCGAGAGGTCTCAGCGGGTAAAGTTTGTACCTTGTTCAGTAAGCTAAATTCGGAAATTGAACTTATCCAACATTATAGAGGGGGGAGCGGTTTATTACAAAACGAGGTAGAAACCGTCCTTATGGAAGGAAGAAGATGCAATTTTTTCAGATTGTGGATCATCCTTTTTCACCGTTAACTCTTTCCGATCATCAAAAAGCATCGTTATCAGACAATCGATCAAAGAAAGTCAAACGTAGATTTTAACCTCCTTAAAATGGAGGACATCTACGATCAGGCTCAGGGGGAAACAGACGTGCCTCACCGGCATGATTATTACACAGTGCTATTGGTCGCGAAGGCCGAAGGCAAGCATATCATTGATTATCAAACGTATGCATTCAATGAATCTGAGGTCCATTTTGTCAGCCCGGGGCAGGTACATCAGGTTGCGATACAGGCAAGGCCAAAAGGATGGGCATTTACGTTTTCCCGAGATTTTTTGGCTGAAAATAATATTCCGGAGAGCTTCATCTCTAATATCAACTTATTTAAGCCTTTTGGCAATTCTCCGCCACTCGCCATTGACAGCATAAGGTATGATCGACTATTGAATGTCATCAGCGAGATGGAGGCTTGTATGCCCCGGGAATTGAAATACCGTACCCGTGCCCTAGGAGCCTTATTGCAACTGTTCCTGATCTATTGTAATAACAGTACTTCTTTGAATCCCAATCAGTTAGATGAAGAGAATTCCGGGGTATGCATATTGAGAGACTTTAAGAATCTGGTCGAAAACAAGTTTGCAGAGTGGCATAAGGTAAGTACCTATGCTGAAGAAATGCATATATCAAGTAAGCACCTGAGCCAAACCGTAAAAAATATCACGGGGAAGCCTGCCAAGGAAATTATTCAGGATCGCTTGCTGCTGGAAGCAAAAAGACTACTGCTACATACAAACTTAAGTGTGAAGGAGATCGCTTATGAGATTGGATTTGAAGAGCCGTTGCATTTGAGTGGCTTCTTTAAACGTAAGGCGGGGATATCTCCTTCAGATTTTCGCGAACAGAAAAGGTAATTCTGATTTTCCGACATTTTAATATGAAGGGATTCTTTTTTTATATCTCTATACGATGGATTGTATCAGACCTTTGTTTTGTATCAAAAGGGAAACCTTGTGAAGAGGGCTGGAAGGCCATATGAGAAAACCTGATAGGGGATGAGCATGATGCCAAAGTGTTATTGGGGGATGTTTTCATTCAACCCTCTTTGGCTCAATAATCACACATTTATTTTATCCCATGACTGAACGGAATCGTTTTCCGGATCAGACCAAAGGAATCATATCGACAATTTTAATTCAATCAAATGAAAAAGTACATCCTGAATTTAATGATGATCATTACAATGGGGTCGATCACCTTTGCCCAAAACCCTAATAATGACCCTGCATTGGCCGGGAAGCAACTATTAGATCCTGATGATCATACCCTGATCCTGATTGACCATGAAGGTCAAATGGCTTTTGCCGTGCAATCCATTGACATCCAAACGTTGCGAAATAACACCGGATTGGTAGCAGCTACTGCTGATTTGTTTAAGGTTAATACCATTATTACGACAGTTGCTGAGAAAAGCTTTAGCGGTCCCCTTTTCCCCGAAGTAAGGGAGTATTTCGCAGACGAATCCAACTACATCGATCGCACGACGATGAACTCCTGGGAGGACAAGCGCATTGTTGAGGCAGTTAAAAAAGGAGGGAAGAAAAGAATTGTATTAGCTGGTTTATGGACGGAAATCTGCATCACTCTGCCGGCGCTCTCTGCTATAGAAGATGGTTATGAAGTCTACTTTATTACCGACGCATGCGGAGGAGTTTCCAAAGAAGCGCATGATATGGCTGTGGCTCGTATGATCCAGGCAGGAGCTGTGCCGATCACCTCGATGCAGTATTTATTGGAATTGCACCGGGATTGGGCTCGGGCTGCAAAATACGTAGAAGTGAATGACCTGGCGAAGAGGTATGGTGGGGGGTATGGACTTGGGATTGATTATATAAAAACCATGCGGAAGTGGATAGAAGAGGAAAAGTAATTCATTTAAGTTTTGGCATGTACACGTGTTCTGCTTGGCCTTCCAGTAGAGGGTCTATTCTCAACCTTACAATAGCATGAAACAAATCATTCAATCTCTTGTCATCGGCTGCTTGTTGTTGGCCTGCCAGCCAGGAGGTTCCCAACAGAAGACTCCCAAAGCAGTAGCGGACATGATTATTACTCAGGCGAAGGTCGCTGTAATGGATCAGGATCGGAGCTTTGCCGAAGCAATTGCTGTAAAGGATGGAAAAGTCCTGGCCACTGGCAGTGCAGAAACAATTCTGGCCTTGCAAGGAGCTGAAACTCAAGTCTTTGATGCCGGAGGGAGAACCTTGATTCCCGGTCTGAATGATTCTCATTTACACCTGACCCGGGGAGGGCGGTTTTTTAACGCGGAACTTCGCTGGGATGGCGTAAAATCTCTGAAGAAAGCCTTACAGATGCTTCGGGAACAGGCAGAAAGAACACCAGCAGGCCAATGGGTGCGGGTCATAGGCGGTTGGAGCCCCTTTCAATTTGAAGAAAAGCGCTTCCCAACCCCGGAAGAGATTAATGAAGCAAGTGGAGATGTGCCGACCTATGTGCTATTTCTCTATAGCAGGGCCTGGCTCAATCAGGCAGGTCTTGCGGCATTAGGCATTGATGAGAACACACGCGCACCCGAAGGAAGCTCTTTTGAAAAAGGCCCGGACGGTAAACTTACAGGTGTGTTGCTCGCCGAGCCTAATCCCACGATCCTCTATGCACGGATCGGTTCACTACCACCTTTAGAAGAGGACCAGATGGTCAATGGTACCATTCAGTTCTATCGGGAACTCAACAGCTTCGGTATTACCAGCGGGATAGATGCTGGCGGTGGCGGGCACAAATTTCCGAAAGATTATACGGGTACAAAATTGTTGGCAACTCAAGGGAAGATGCCCATTCGCCTTTCCTATTATTTGTTCCCACAAAATAAAGGGGCTGAATATGCCGAGTTTCAGGAATGGATGGCCAACAATGAGGTAGGGAACAATGGGGAGATTCATTTGGAGCATGGGTATGAATTGGAAGGTGGTGGGGAATTCCTCACATGGAGTGCTGGTGATTTTGAAAACTTCCTGGCCCCCCAACCCATGTTGGAAGATCGTCCTACCTGGAGGGAAGATATTAAAAAAGTGATCCGGTTACATGTAGATGAAGGCTGGCCTTTTCGGATACATGCAACCTATGGTGAGAGTATTGCCAATATACTGGGGGTGATTGAAGAAGTTAATCGCGAAACCAATGGAAAACTGGCACAACAGCGATGGTTATTTGATCATGCGGAAACGGTACGAATTGAAGACCTGGAGCGAATCAAAGCCTTGAATGGAGGGATCGCGATTCAGGCACGTATGGCCTATGCCGGAGAATTTTTTGTAGAGCGATATGGCTCGGAAAAAGCCAGAGAGGCACCTCCCGTAAAGAAAATGATCGAAATGGGCCTCCCCGTAGGAGCAGGAACAGACGGAACGCGGGTTGCCAGCTATAATCCCTGGCCTGCATTGTATTGGTTGATTACCGGCAAAACAGTGGGCGATTTTCAACTCTCTGACGCTGAGAATCTACTTTCCCGGGAAGAGGCCCTTTCCCTGTATACCAGTGGGAGTGCCTGGGTATCCAAGGAGGAAAACCTGAAAGGTACTTTGGAAAATGGCATGTACGCAGACTTTGCCTTGTTGTCCGAAGATTACTTCACCATTCCCGTCGATCAAATCAATGAACTCAGATCTGTGCTGACCGTAGTTGGGGGGGAAGTCGTATTTGGCGATGAAGAATTTGCTGGGAGCAGCCCCACAATACCCGAAGCGATTCCCGATTGGTCTCCGGTCAGGTATTACGGAGGCTATCAAAATCAATAATTCATTTATTCTAATTAATCAACTTTATGAAAACTTCTGTTCAAACGAAATGGGCGATAGACTCCGTCCATTCTGACATCGCTTTTAAGGTGAAGCATATGATGATCTCCACTGTTACGGGGCACTTTGAAGAATTTGATGCAACGGTAGAGACAGACAATGATCAATTTTCAAATGCAACAATTAGCTTCACTGCGAAGACCGCTTCGATCAACACCAAAAATAAAGATCGGGATGCACATTTGCGATCAGATGATTTTTTTAATGCGGAATCCTTTCCGGAATTAAGCTTTCAATCAAAATCCTTTGATGGGGAAATCCTGATCGGGGACTTAACGATTCGCGACGTTACGAAAAAGGTGTCCCTTGATGTGGAATTTAACGGGATCGCAGTGGATCCTTACGGCCAAACCAAAGCTGGTTTTGAACTGGAGGGCAGTATTAACCGAAAAGATTTCAACCTCACCTGGAGCGCTGTCACAGAGGCAGGAAGTATAGTCGTTGCAGATAAGGTAAAATTAGTGATTGCTGCCCAATTCATTCGGGTATGATTCGGGCTGTTGATAAATGACAATCAGGAGGTAGATTCTTAGGAGGTTGACTTCTTTCATTCCCCCAAATACATGAAATATACAGGTTTCAATTCCCGCCGGAACTTCATACAACAAGCAGGCCTGACCACATTGGGACTTACCGGTTTATCTTTATTGCCTCTTTCCTGTACATCTGTCTGGGATGAAAAAAACAGAACCTCCCAAGTTGACAATCGGCCTTCTTCGGCTGTTGCGGTCCGGAAAAATATAGCAGATTTGGGCCTTGATGATCCTGAAATTCAGTTATTGAAAGATGCGATTAATATTCTGAAAAGGCGATCTGATATATCTCCCTTGGATCCTATGGGGTGGCAGGCGCATGGTATGCTGCACGCCACATTTTGTGCTACCAGCATTTACGCCAATCAGGTACACTATAACTGGTATGTCTGGCTACTCCCTTTCATTTTTGCTCATGCTCTTCCTGGGGCCTGGGAGGTATTCACTAGATCATAAATGGTTTAATACACAATTATGAGAATCCAAATGTTGTTTATTTTCATAGCAATAGTAGCAGGTGCTGTTTTGCCAATACAGGCAGGCTTAAATGTCGAATTGGGTAAGTCCGTTCACCAGCCTGTCTTTGCTGCGTTTGCTTCATTTGTCATAGGTTCGTTCGGTTTGTTCATGTACCTATGGCTAATCAAATTTGATTTCTCTACTATACAGGCAGTCAAGTCAGTTTCACCTGTAGTCTGGTTGGCGGGACTACTCGGTGCGTTCTATGTGGCGGCAGTGATCATACTGGCCCCTAAGCTAGGGACAGCCCTTACTTTTTCATTGGTAGTTGCCGGGCAGATGTCAGTATCTCTGATTTTGGACCATTTCGGAGTAATGGATTTGCCGATCCGGCAAATAAATTGGCAAAGGCTAATTGGGGTAGCTTTTTTGATTGCTGGTGTCTTGTTGATTCGGAGGTTTTAGATGAGATTATCGACCCTGTTGATCCTCCTTATTTGGGCTGCCACTGTGATAGGGCAGGATCGTCCGATACAGTTTAACCTGCTCAGGCAGCAGGATGAGCTTCCGGTTTGGAATGATACAACGGACTATTCGTTCTACCAACGGCTCAAAACCATTCGTCCGGACCGGAAAATACAGATGAGTGTTGGGGGGAGTTATCGGTTTCAGATAGAGTCTTTTATTCATGAGCAGTTTGACAATACACAAGATCAGACAGATTATTGGTTTCTGAATAGAGCGATGGTCCATTTTCACTTGAAAATGGATAGGAAATTTGAACTCTTTGGGGAACTTAATTCCAGTACGATTGCAAGCAAAGCCAATTTATCACCTGTTGACAAAGATGAATTATCAATAAATCAATTATTCGCAAAATTTAACTTGAGGGATAACCTGAGCATTCGAATCGGGCGTCAAAACATGCGCTTGGGAAGTGGTAGGTTGGTAGATGTGCGGGAAGGTCCCAATGTGCGGTTGTCCTTTGATATGGCGCATATCCAATTTCAGGATGTAAATACTCAACTTCAGGGCTTCTTTGCAGTTCCGGTGAGGCAGGAGGCGGGATTGTTTGACAATGAATATTTGAACTTTTCTGAGTATCTCTCTGGCTTAAACCTTACCAAGGAGTGGAAGTCTCATCACCATACAGATCTGTATGTGTTGTATAAACAGGAGGCTGAAAAATCCTGGAACGTTGGTACGTCAGATGACAAGCGCCTTTCTATAGGCATTCGATATTTCGGTACCTGGAAATCAGTTGACTATAATAATGAATTTATTATCCAGGTCGGCGAGTTTGGGGAACAGCGGATTCGGGCGTGGACTTTATCATTTGACCTCGAGAAAACGGTAAACTGGTTCCGGAAGTCATTTGTGTTAGGGCTGAAAACGGAAGCGATAAGCGGTGATCGCGAAGCTGCTGACCAGACGTTGAACACTTTTGATGCCTTATATCCAAGGGGAGCTTATTTTGGTAGAGTTGCGCGATTCGGGCCGTCTAATCTGGTAGATATTCATCCTTCGGTCAGTACCGCTGTAGGGGCGGTGGATATTTCCGTAGATTATGTGGCGTTTTGGCGGTTTTCAGTTCAGGATGGTGTACATAACCCTGCCATGATTGTGGACTATCCGGCAGTCAATACTCGAAGGTTTATTGGGCATCAGATCGGAACGATTACTGGTTGGGAAGTAAATCCGTATGTTGTGCTAGAGTTGGAAACCAATACAATACTTCCTGGAGGCTTTTTAATTGAGAGTCAGCTGAATGAGGCCTTGTTTCATACCGTTTTTACGGCAGAGGTTAAATGGTAAGGTAGAATCAATTAGGCTGATAGGAATTTTCTCTGTAGCCTGATGAGGTCGAAATCCATTACGCATAAGCGTTTGATCGGATTAGCTGCTCTTTGGGAATGTCTGGGTTGGGGGCTAATGAAGATACTACCGATCAGGCTTTGGGGCTTTTAAATCCGACAGCCGCTGCCTCACATCTGTCAATTGTGCTGTACAAGGTAACTTCCGATTAATCTCTTCTAATTGGTTCAACAATTTTTCGAGAAACTTTTGATGAGATTTTGTTCTCGGCTGCAAGGGCCGATGGTCAAGTTGCTTTTGAATATGCTGCCACCGACTGATGAGAGCGCGTGTCTCTTCAGCCATATGTGCTGCCTGAAAGTGCTCCCAAATATACTGCTGCGCAAAAGGGGTAGGGTGCAGCAAGTCATCGGTATAGTACCGATAATCCCGCAGGTCATCGACCATGATTTCAAAGGCGGGGAAATATTCCACGGCCTCATGTGATTGCGCAAGGCTATGACACAGAAGCCGTAAGGTAGATTTGGAGACGCTGTTGAGGGGGAGGGTATCTTTGACGTGCCGCACAGGGCTGACCGTCAGCAGGATCCGGAGTTGCGGATTATCAGCAGTGAGTTGAGTGAGTAAATTATGCCATAGCCTGAGCAATTCATCCAATGACAATAATTCCTTCTCAAATAAATGTCCGGGATACTTATGGCAATTGCTGACAACTTCGCCACTTTCCCGAAGCCGATAAGTCATAGCCGTTCCTAAGGTCAGCAGCAATACATCCCCTTGTTGGAGGGCTGTTCTGATTGTTTGAAAGCCTTCCGAGATCTGCCGTTCTACTACCTCCCGATCAGGACTGCTCACCTGGCTATGAAGGTCGAAGCTGTGCCATAATCCACTCGCCTCAGCAAACTGAACTTTCGGGGGTTCTCCAGTGCGAGCTTTGGAGAGTAATCGATGCAGGGAAAAAGGATTATATACAATCCCGAGAGGATTTATCCGCGTTTCAAACCGGGATTCTGCAAGTCGATCGCCCATATTTACTGCAAAGCAGGAGCCCAACGAAAGGATTCGGCTGTTGTGATTCAGCTGAATATTCGAAGGCGAAAGGGGAATGTTGGTTCTGAATTTCAACAAGTCAGGGGTTGATATTCGCATTGCAACCGGTGGATTCCGGTCTGCTTATTTCTTCTTCTTTTTCGGGAAGCCAAACTTGTCCTTCAGGTTTTTGAGCGTTTCTTTGGTTTCTTCTCCAAGCCGGTCTCCAATCTCTTCTTCTACCCGCGTCGCCACACTGTCTTTGACGGTTTCCACAACGGCGGTAACGGTATCTTTCACCTGCTGCTTGGTTTCTTCCACTACGGCTTTGAGGGTGTCTTTTGCCTGCTCAGTGGTACGCTCTACCACATCTTTACCCGTGCTATCCTTACCGAGACTGAGGTCCAGCCCTGTTTTTTCCTGGAGCTTGGATTCTACAGTGCTGATTGCCTGGTCCTTGACCTGATCGCTTGTATTACTGGCCAATCCGGAAATGCTGGGGTTTGTCAGGCTGCCCCCGAGTTTGAGGGTCATTTGTACCCGGTCGCTGGTTTTGATTCCGCCTCCGGATAATTGAGAAAGGGCCTGAAAAGCAGCATCCCCGACTTTGCCGGAAGGGATATCCAATGCCAGCGAATAGTTCATGTCCCCGCTGATACTGTGCCGACCGGATAAGGTCATAACCATGTCATCGTGTTTGATATCAAAAGGCTTAACGGTAAATGCACCGTTTTCGATTCCGAATGCGGCTTGTACTTTTTGGAGATCAACGGTTTTGAGGCTGTTGAGTTTGGTGCGAGCCGCGACAGTATTGAGGAGGTCAAAATTAGAGAGCTTTCCATTCGGAACTTCAAGCACCCCTTCGCTATTGATGCTTTCGAGCACTGGGGTCATGTCTTGATAGAGATTTCCATCAATGCCCAGGGTCGTATTACAGACGCCATCTATGAACTTTGCGATGGGAGTGAATGCCTGAACTGCATTGAAGTATTTATAAGCCTCTTTGATAGCGAGTTCTTTGACATCAATGAAGAAATTGTAGTGCGGCATCCGTTGGTTTTGCGTGTTATAGGCGCCACTCATGGCGATTGCTCCGCCTAACAATCCAAACTTCACCTCATCCATGGCCGCTTGTTCATCTGCAATCACGATATTTCCTGAGATGTTTTTCAGGTTGAGGTCGTCATAAATCACCTCATCGAGTTGGGCTCGAAAAGAAACATCCAAATTGGCGGGTATAGGAATCACAGAAAGGGGTTCCTCACTTCCGGCTTGGGTAGTCCCTGTTTCTTCAATCATCCATTCATTCAGGTCCATTTTTCGAGACCGGAAATTCATACTGCCTTTGAGCGGCTCGTCTTCCATGAGCGCGTAGGCGAGGTAATTGCTGAAATACCCGTCTGCTTGAAAATCGCTGCTGCCCAACTTCCCGCTTGCATTGGCAATGTCGATGCGGGAGGGGGAAAAGCTGGCGGTACCGGAGGTTACGACAACGGGCTGAGCCAGATCTGGCGCGGAATATCGGATATCCTGAACCCGGACATTTCCGCTGGTAGGGAGTTGGTCATACCGCTCGGCTTCTATGTCTGACATTTTTCCATGCGTGGCAAAATGATCTACAAATATTTTCCCACTTACGCTCATGCTGTCGATGGGGTAAATCTTCATGAGTTTTTCCAGGTCTAATGTGCCATTGGCCTGAAGATCATATTCCGGATTGGCAAAATTTGTGACGTGCAGTTTTCCGGAAACGGGCTCTCCATCCAGCGAAAAGCTAAAGGGACTGATGTCAAATACGCCGTTTTCCATCTTTCCATCAGGATCGCTCAGGGTTGCGGCCATATTGATCGCCGTCAATTCTGCCGGGTACCCGGCATTCTTGGCGTATCCGTCCTTAAGGGACATCGTTGCGTTTACTTTGGGAAAGGATTCCAGCGCGGCATCATAAACACCACTCGCATTCGCATCAATTGAAAAAATGCCTTTCAGCTCTGTGTCCTCAATCGGAAACATGCTGGTAAGTTCTTCCAGGTTGAGTTTTGCATCAAACTTCCCATTGAGAAAAATCCGATCCAGGCCGCGTATGGTCATTTTTGCATTCATGGGATTTTGCCCCAGATCTGCATGGAAAGAGCGGATATCCACGAGGGTATTTTCGAGATTGCCATCGGGGTTGCTGATGCTCATGTCTGCCTGTATGCCCGTAACTGCTTTGGGAAGGTCGGGATATTGAAACATCGCATTTCCAACTTTGAGGTTGACCCCAAACCCGGGCATTTGTTGTTCGCTATAGGTGCCTTTTACAAATCCGTTAAAATTGAGGTTGCCTTCGGTCTTGATCTCCTGGAAATCCTGGGTGTAAACCCCGGGCACCATGGACAGGAGGCTGCTGAATTTATTGTTTTGAGACGCAAATGAAAGATCGAGACCGTATGAATCGGACTTCATGACTACTGTTCCATTGACCGCTACTTCCAGGGCATTGATCCGGGCGAGGTTGTCCAGTAACTTAATGGTCATGTCCTGCCCATTGTCGATATTCATATTTACCGCCGCGTCTATTTCTGCTTTGTTAAAATAGGTTACCCCATCATAGATGACTGTCATAGAAGGCGAAGTGGTCTGTGTACGCAAGTCATAATTGCTTGCGGTAAAATCTCCGCTTCCGCTGTGGTTGACGTGGGTCAGGGTTACGGCAGTAGGAAGCGTCGCATCTTCATAATAAATGTAGCTGTCTGTAAGCTCGTACGCTTGTAAACTGGCTTTGAAACTGCTGCTGCTTTCCGGGGTTTCGGTGGCAGCTGTGTCGGGTTTGACTATATCCCAGTTTGCTTTTCCACTCTCCAAAACTATGGCCTGAATCCTGGCCTGATCGATCAGTGCTTTTTTTAAGACAATTTCATCCCCAAACAGGCTGAAGAGATCAATGACCAATCCCAATTGCTTGCCTTGTGCGAGGGTGTCTCTGCCAAATTCGCCTTTGCCGACCACTCCAAAATCTGAGACGGAAATCCGGGCATTGGGGAAATTGCGAATAAAAGAGAGCCCGACATCGCCAAAATAGATGTTGGCATCGAGGGTACTATCGACTTGCTCTTCGACAAAAGCTTTGATCTTATCCTTGAATAAGAATGGGGCAGCGACCAGGGCTACCAGTAAGAGGATCAGGACGATTCCGGTTATTTTAACGATCTTTTTCATGTGTCAATGTATCGGGGAAAAGGGCATATTTACTCCTATCAGGATATTTGCCCTTATACGGCAAGTTGTATAGAAGTATCTTCTCTTCTAGACGCTTTTTGCTCTCGAAAGATACACATTGAAGAAAGAAAAAGGAGGGAAAATCTATTTTTCCAATGCGAGTACGGATTGGCCGATTAATTCTTCCAACACCCATTGTAAAGAATGTTGCCAGATACCTCTTGCTTGTGGGCTCAAAGCATATGTTTTTTCCAATGCTTTACCAATGGTATCAGAGATGTCCTGAAAAATAGCAACTTCATCCGCAGGAGCGGATGCATCCATAAAATAGGCAAAGACGCGGGCCATGCCGCAGTTGGCAATGAAGTCGGGAATCACCACAACTCGATTATCTGCATATAAACCGGTGTCGCCTAAAAAGAGGTCAGGATCATTAAAAGGGGCATTGGCTCCACAGGAAATGACTTCCAGGCCATTTTCCATCATTTCGTCCAGTTGGTATTTGGTGACCAATCCTGAATCCGCTGCAGGAATAAAGACTTCTGCGCCAATTGACCAGATCGACATATTGAGTTGATTGTAACTCATGATGTGGTCGCCCGGCAATCTATCTGCCCTGCGATGCGTGTACAGGTCTTGCAGGGTCGCTAAATCGATCCCTTGAGGTTTGATCATCCCCCCAGCTTTGTCAATAATTCCGACGATTTTATAGCCTTTTTGGGCCAATGTCAGGGCAGCTGCTCCGCCTACATCTCCGAATCCCTGGATGATTACCCGTTTTTGATGAGATGGCTGGTCCCAGATTCGATAATAATGTTGTACAGCTTCTGCAACGCCAAAACCAGCCGCCATATCGGAAAGACGGAGTTCGAGTCCGGGAATTCCTGCGAATGACTCCCCTTTTAAAACGAGGGTGTTACTTTGCCGAAGCCTTTCCAGCAGGGCTTTTTTCTTGCGTACTGGGGGCCGAACAAAGCCACTGACGATCCCTTCCTGTGGATGAACCATGCCCAGTTTATGGGTAATGGGCAGTACTTCGGACAATTCATCTACATTCAATTCTCCACTGGTGCCATAATAAGACCGCAGCAGCGGCAGAATGGCTTGATACCAGCGTGTGAGTACGCCTGTCTTCCGGTCATCTTCCGGATCAAAATCAATGCCTGACATGGCCCCGCCGATAGGAGGCCCTGATACATTAAACCGAATCTCCATTGTCTTGGTGAGGGAGGTGATTTCTTCGAGGGTGCAGCCTTTTCGCATTCGGGTACCTCCTCCTGATGCGCCGTTTCGCAAGGAGTTGATTACCAGCCAGCCGACGGCTTCCGTCTCCGTATCTTTCCACTGAAAGACAATTTCGGGTTGTGTATTTACAAATGCTTTGAGTTGCGTAAACATGGTGGCTGCCCTCAGGGGATATGATTTGTATCTGTTACTACAAATGACATACCACACCTGTGGTCAGGACCGAGTCTGTGGGCCTTTTCTGTGATTACGGTTGAATCCGCAATTGAATTCCCCCAATTCGTTCCATCGTACTGGGGCCATAGCCACGTTGAGCCGCCCAGTCCAGGTATTCCGCAACCATTGCCTGCTGTCTCATCAATACCTCATCGGGTAAGCGTTCCAGTAGGTAGAGGGTATTCCAAATCCCTTCATTGGTCCCGGAATTCTCATAATTATAGCCGATCAACTCTGGTAAAAGTTCCGGATCATACTGAAAGGTACTTACCAATTGGTTAAGGGCCTGTGTGCGAATATTTTCATCTGGACTGAACATGCCGATTACCTGAATTTGCCGGTCATTTAGTTCGCTAAGATTCGGGTCGGCCGGTATGGGAACAGTTTCTTCTTCAGACTCTTCAGTGGGTTCATTCTGATATTCATCTGCAGGGACCTCCTCCTCATAATCCAATCCGATAACCTCTTCCGCTACGGAGATATCTTCTTCCATAGGCATGTATTCGGGATTAGCTCCGCTGCTATCTACTACCTGAATATTCATGCCTTCCTCCTCGTAATACGCCTCCTCATAGTCCTCGTCGTAGTAATAATCGTCGTATTCGACAGCTTCTTCATAGTCGTAAGGATCTTCCATATTGCCACTTGCCCAAAGTGTAAACAGGAGCGCCAAGACCCCCAATCCAATTCCTGCAATTCGTGGTATCCATTGGGAACTGCCTTTAGCCTGATTGCGATCGCTTCGGCGAAGTAAATACCGGATTCCGTAGAGGATGATCGGAATAAGTATCATGAAAGACATATAGGAAAGTCCCTCGATTGAATCATAAAGGCGGGTATCATCATCAATGCCGAATCCAGCATTCATCAGTATGCCTGCAAACAGGTTGGTGCCTGCTGCCAGGATCCAGAAGGACTCACGGTGTGCTTGTTGGCGAGTGGTTTCAATTCCCAGCATCAGGAGTGCCAGGGTCCCGATCATGATAATATTTGCCGGGATTCCTGCCTCGATATCATAACTGGTTGGCGTGAAAATGATAAAGGTTAATCCCAAAATTCCGTACAACCATACAGGCAGTTTATTACCTTGTTTCCGATAGATTTTCCCCTGCCGGATAGCCATCCAGATCAGCCCTGAAAAGCCTAATAGCAAGAGCAACAAATCAGGGAAGGGAATTTCTGATTCTTCAAAAATAAAGTTGATCAGAATCCACAGGAACGAACTTACGGTAAACACAACCGGGAGTTGCCAGAGATAAAATGCCCCCAATTTGTTTCTTCTTCGACCCCGGAGAGATAGATAAGTAGGTCCTGCCAGCAGCACAATGAAACCAATCACCATGAAAAGTGCTTGCATCAATGCATCTGTTGTCTGAATAGAATCGTGCTTCATTTCCCGAGATGAGAAAAATAGCAAGCCGCCTCCAAAGAGGAGGGTAGCCATTCCCGGGATGATCATTTTTTGATATTTTCCGGCTCGAATCAGAGGAATCAGTTCTGGAATGGCCATTACCAGACAGGCCATCAGGGTGAAGTTAATCAGGAGCAGGCGGCTTTCTTCATACTGGGTATCTGACCACATTGTAAGGAGTAATACGGCAAACAGGATGAATATCCCCCCAT